>NZ_POSP01000004.1:0-300000 GCF_002885975.1 Paucibacter aquatile
TCGCCGAAAGCGCAAGGTTTCCTACGCAACGTTCATCGGCGTAGGGTGAGTCGGCCCCTAAGGCGAGGCAGAGATGCGTAGCTGATGGGAAACAGGTAAATATTCCTGTACCGATCAATAGTGCGATGTGGGGACGGAGAAGGTTAGCTCAGCCAACTGTTGGAATAGTTGGTTCAAGCGTGTAGTCGTGCTCTTTAGGCAAATCCGGAGAGCTTAGATGAGGCGTGATAACGAGTCTGCTTGCAGACGAAGTGAGTGATACCTGCTTCCAGGAAAAGCCACTAAGCTTCAGCTATTGACGACGTACCGCAAACCGACACTGGTGCGCGAGATGAGTATTCTAAGGCGCTTGAGAGAACTCTGGAGAAGGAACTCGGCAAATTGACACCGTAACTTCGGAAGAAGGTGTGCCTCTAGTATGTGTAGAGATTTACTCTCGAAGCAGAATGGGGCCGCAGAGAATCGGTGGCTGCAACTGTTTATTAAAAACACAGCACTCTGCAAAGACGAAAGTCGACGTATAGGGTGTGACTCCTGCCCGGTGCTGGAAGATTAAATGATGGGGTGCAAGCTCTTGACTGAAGTCCCAGTAAACGGCGGCCGTAACTATAACGGTCCTAAGGTAGCGAAATTCCTTGTCGGGTAAGTTCCGACCTGCACGAATGGAGTAATGATGGCCACACTGTCTCCTCCAGAGACTCAGCGAAGTTGAAATGTTTGTGATGATGCAATCTCCCCGCGGAAAGACGGAAAGACCCCATGAACCTTTACTGTAGCTTTACATTGGACTTTGAACAGATCTGTGTAGGATAGGTGGGAGGCTTTGAAGTGAGGACGCTAGTTCTCATGGAGCCAACGTTGAAATACCACCCTGGTGTGTTTGAGGTTCTAACCTTGGTCCCTTATCGGGATTGGGGACAGTGTATGGTGGGCAGTTTGACTGGGGCGGTCTCCTCCCAAAGTGTAACGGAGGAGTTCGAAGGTACGCTAAATACGGTCGGAAATCGTGTTGATAGTGCATTGGCATAAGCGTGCTTGACTGCGAGACTGACAAGTCGAGCAGGTACGAAAGTAGGACAAAGTGATCCGGTGGTTCTGTATGGAAGGGCCATCGCTCAACGGATAAAAGGTACTCTGGGGATAACAGGCTGATACCGCCCAAGAGTTCATATCGACGGCGGTGTTTGGCACCTCGATGTCGGCTCATCTCATCCTGGGGCTGTAGCCGGTCCCAAGGGTATGGCTGTTCGCCATTTAAAGAGGTACGTGAGCTGGGTTTAAAACGTCGTGAGACAGTTTGGTCCCTATCTTCCGTGGGCGCTGCAAGATTGAGAGAGCCTGCTCCTAGTACGAGAGGACCGGAGTGGACGCACCTCTGGTGTATCGGTTGTCACGCCAGTGGCATCGCCGAGTAGCTAAGTGCGGAAGAGATAACCGCTGAAAGCATCTAAGCGGGAAACTCGTCTCAAGATGAGTCTTGCCGGGGCCTTGAGCCCCCTGAAGGGTCGTTCGAGACCAGGACGTTGATAGGCTGGGTGTGGAAGCGCAGTAATGCGTTAAGCTAACCAGTACTAATTGCCCGTGAGGCTTGACCCTATAACTTTGACAGTTCAGGCGATGGAAACATCAGCCGATCTGATCAAGGATTATTGAGGACACAAGTTATACCGTTCTTCAGAAGTCAGATCATTCAACGAAATGATCCAACGTGTGAACGCAATCAAAACCAGCTGATTCGAAGTGCAATACATGACGAACTCATGTATACTGCGCAGCTCTACAAATTGGGCCTGTTGAAAATCTCTGACGAGACTTCAGCAAGCCAACCAGTTAAGCCTGATGACCATAGCGAGGCGGTCCCACTCCTTCCCATCCCGAACAGGACAGTGAAATGCCTCAGCGCCGATGATAGTGCGGGTTCCCGTGTGAAAGTAGGTCATCGTCAGGCTAATATCTAAGCAGCGCCCCCGGTTCGAAAGAATCGGGGGCGTTTTGCTTTACAGGTCGCAAATCCTTGTGACGATGAAAGCTTTGTCTTCGATCGGCCAGGCACCTTGCGTCGTGCCTTTGGATTCAATATGAAGCAAAGGCGTAGCGGGAAGATTGTTTCGGCGCGCTCTTTCTCAGGCGCTATCAACCCCTAGGCTCGCCCCCATGCGTTCGATACGTCGACGCAAAAAATCTTCGGCGAGGCCGGGTTCCGGTTGTAGGCGTTGGCCGATATAGAGCTCCTGGCGACGTTCTGCAATTTGGCTGCGCAGGCGTTGGACCATCACATGGAATGGGTCCAGCCCCAGTTTTTCGGCCCGACTGATGGCCTGCCAGAGTTGATGCATGGGGTGAGCTTCGAGCGCAACGCGGTGGGCTTGAACCACGCGGAGACGGCCTTGTACCGAGTTCTCGCAGCGGCTGAGCCATTCGTGCAAGGCATCGGCATTACCTCCGGTGACTTTGAGTGGATCTTCTCCGGCAGCCAGGAGTAGTGCTTCCAGGCGTGTTCGGTTTTCTGAGGCGTAGGCTTCGTTCACCAGCATCATGGCTTGCTCGCGGCGCTGACGCTCGTTCTCGTTGTCGGCGAAATCAGGATGCAGACGCATGGCTGCGCGCCGATACAAAGTCTTTAAGCTCGGCGGCGGCAGATCGATCACCCCGGCAGCGGGTTCCGCGGGAAGCGGTGGCGCTGTGGGCAAGAAAGGGATGGTTGGCAAGGCCGTGGCTTGCGGCGCACGTGGCGTGCGAGCTGAAATGCCATTGCGGCGCAAAGCTTCGGCCAAGTATTGGGTGGCCGTGTGTAACTGCGATTCCAGAGCATCCAATTCCAAATAGGAGGAGCCAAGCGTGGCCACATACCGGTCGACGAAAGCCCTCAGTTGGCCATGCAGTTCGAAGAATTCCTGCTCCTGGGCTTGCAAATAGCGCTGCAGCTCACGCAATTGAGCCCTTCGGCGGTCCAGTCCATGCCTTGAAAGCGCAGAATTGTTCATGGCACCGAGTGAGTGGGTTGGACGGTCATTCAAACAGTTCTATTGTGGCGTGACGAGTGAAGTTCCTGAAATGAAAACAGCCCCCGCAGGGGCTGTTTTATCTCGGGGCTAACCCGTGTGAGCCTGCCAATCGGCGAATCGCTCGCTCCAGTACTTTTGATTCAGTCTGTCAAGGTTGAGAGGCGGCGGCGCTGGCTTGTTCCGCAGCTGAGCCTGGCGCCGCGGTAAGCACCTTGGTGTCGGACGCAGCCTGTGGCGAATCGGTCGGTTGTGCAGCAATGGCGGCTGGGCTGTTCGTGCCGTGGGCTGCGGCCGGTGCCGTGGTGGGCAAAGGCAGCAGCGGAACGATCAGCAAGGCCACGATGTTGATGATCTTGATCAGCGGGTTGACGGCAGGGCCGGCGGTGTCTTTGTAGGGGTCACCGACCGTATCGCCCGTCACCGCGGCCTTGTGAGCTTCCGAGCCCTTGCCGCCGTGGTGGCCGTCTTCGATGTATTTCTTGGCGTTGTCCCAAGCGCCGCCGCCGGTGCACATGGAAATGGCGACAAAGAGGCCGGTGACGATGGTGCCCATCAACAGGCCGCCCAATGCGGCGGGGCCGAGCAGCAGGCCGACCAAGACCGGTACCACCACGGGCAGCAGTGAGGGCACGATCATTTCCTTGATCGCTGCAGTGGTCAGCATGTCGACGGCGGTGCCATACTCGGGCTTACCGCTGCCATCCATGATGCCCTTGATGTCGCGGAACTGGCGGCGAACTTCGACGACCACCGCGCCCGCAGCACGGCCGACCGCTTCCATGGCCATGGCGCCGAACAGATAGGGGATCAGGCCGCCGATGAACAGGCCCACGATGACTTTGGGGTCGCTGAGGTCGAAGCTCACGCTCAGGCCGCGGCTTTCCAGCGAGTGGGTGTAGTCCGCGAACAGCACCAGCGCGGCAAGGCCGGCCGAGCCAATGGCGTAGCCCTTGGTCACGGCCTTGGTGGTGTTGCCCACGGCGTCCAGGGGGTCCGTCACGTCGCGCACGCTGGAAGGCAGTTCGGACATCTCGGCAATGCCGCCGGCGTTGTCGGTGATGGGACCGTAGGCGTCCAGTGCAACGACGATGCCGGCCATGCTCAGCATGGAGGTGGCGGCCACGGCGATCGCGTACAGACCGCCGAGTTGATAGGTCGCCAGAATGGCGGCGCAAACAAACAGCACGGGCCATGCTGTCGAACGCATCGACACGCCCAGGCCCGCGATGATGTTGGTGCCGTGACCGGTGGTGGACGCTTGTGCGATGTGTTTGACGGGCGAGTACTGGGTGCCGGTGTAGAACTCGGTGATCCAGACCAGGGCCGCGGTCAGCACCAAGCCGACGGCGCATGCGCCGAACAAGCGCATGCGGGTGCCGGCACCCAGGGCGTCATCGGGCACGACTGCATTGGTGACGAAGTAGAAGGCGATCAGGGACAGCACGCCGGCCACTGCGAGGCCTTTGTAAAGCGCCGGCATCACATTCTTCATGCCAGGTGAGGCTTTGACAAAGTAGCAGCCGATGATGGACGCGATGATGGACACGCCCCCCAGCATCAGCGGGTAGAGGATGGCGGCCATCGGTGCAGCAGTCACCACCAGAGCGCCCAGCGCCATGGTGGCGATCAGGGTGACCGCATAGGTCTCGAACAAGTCAGCGGCCATGCCGGCGCAGTCGCCGACGTTGTCGCCGACGTTGTCGGCGATCACCGCCGGGTTGCGCGGGTCGTCCTCGGGAATGCCGGCTTCGACCTTGCCCACCAGGTCAGCGCCCACATCGGCGCCCTTGGTGAAAATGCCGCCACCCAGGCGAGCGAAGATGGAGATCAGCGAAGAGCCGAAGGCAAAGCCCAGCAAGGGCTTGAGCGTGGCGGAATCCACCTTCTCGCCACCACTGAGGTACCAGAAGAACAGGCTCACGCCCAGCAAGCCCAGGCCCACGACCAGCATGCCGGTGATGGCGCCGCCCTTGAACGCGACATCCAGCGCCGGGCCGATGCCCTTGGTGGCGGCCTGGGCGGTGCGCACATTGGCACGCACCGAGACATTCATGCCGATGAAGCCGCAGGCGCCCGAAAGCACCGCGCCCAAGACAAAGCCGATGGCGGTGCGCAGGTCCAGGAAGAAGGCAATCAAGAGGGTCAGCACGACGCCGACCACGGCAATTGTCTTGTACTGCCGTGCGAGGTAGGCGGCGGCCCCTTGCTGGATGGCCGCGGCGATTTCCTGCATGCGGGGATTGCCCGCGTCCTGACTCAAGATCCAGCTTCTCTGGATGAAGCCATACAAGACTGCGGCGATACCGCAGGCCAGCGCGAAGTACAGCGCCAATTGGGTCGTCATGAACGGGTCTCCTGTTGGTGTAACTGCCAAATCGGAATGCGCCTCGATGCCCCTACGCCAGACCTGCACGGTGGCGGCTCAGGTCGCTGCGTTTGATGCTACGGGATGGGCTTTGCGTAAAGCAATCGAGCGCTCTGGGTGTTTACCCAGTGTTTGCGGGTAAACGATGCGCTGACGTCCAAGTCCAGCGGTGTGTCGTAGCCTGGGGTGTTGCAGCTTGCGCCACCGCTGTCACGGCGGTGTAAGCGCAGCCCTTAGAATCCGGGTTTCCCCTCGCGTTAGACCAAGAGAATCATGAGCCTGCACAACGTCACACCCGGCGCCAAGGCGCCAGAACAGTTCAACGTCATCATCGAGATCCCGATGAACGCCGACCCGATCAAGTACGAGGTCGACAAGGAAACCGGCGCCATGTTCGTGGACCGTTTCATGACCACGGCCATGCACTATCCCTGCAACTACGGCTACATCCCGCAGACCCTGTCGGATGACGGCGACCCGGTGGATGTGCTGGTGGTGACGCCGTACCCGCTGACCCCGGGCGTGGTGGTGACCTGCCGCGCGGTGGGCGTGCTGAAGATGGAAGATGAAGCAGGCGGCGATGCCAAGCTGCTGGCCGTGCCCATCGAGAAGATCCTGCCGATGTACACCCACTGGCAAAAGCCCGAAGACGTGAACAAGATGCGCCTGAACGCCATCCAGCATTTCTTCGAGCACTACAAGGACCTGGAGCCCGGCAAGTGGGTCAAGGTGCAAGGCTGGGAAGGCCCGGAAGCCGCCAAGGCTGAAATCACCGCCGGCATCGAAAACTACGCCAAGGCTCAGGCCAAGGCCTGAGTGCCTGCTGGCTGAGGCTGGCTCCTCAGCAACGCTGCGTTCAGCCCGCCGCCGCAAAAGCGCCCGCACAGCCTTGTGCCGGCGCTTTTTTTGTGGCCTTTGAGGACGGCAAGCGCCGGACAGGGGTCAGCTGGGCTTGAAGGGCTGGTGCAATTCCAGCTCGTTGACGTAGGCATGCATTGCTTGCCCCTCGCGCCCGAGGAATTCCGCCACGGCCTGGCTGAAGTCCGGGTGTGCCAGCCAGTGGCTGGAGCCGGTGCTGACCGGCATCAGGCCCCGCGCCATCTTGTGCTCGCCCTGCGCGCCTCCTTCGAAGCGCTGGTAGCCCCGGGCGATGCACCAGCGCAAGGGCTGGTAGTAGCAGGCCTCGAAGTGCAGGCAGGAGATGGCTTCGGTCGCCCCCCAGTAACGTCCAAACGCCACGCCTTGCTCCGGGTCCAGCGCGATCAGTGAGGCGGCCACCGCCTGTCCCTCGCGCCGGGCGATGAACAGCAGCCAGTGTTCGGGCATGCGCTGTGCCATGAGCCGAAAGAAGTCCCTCGTCAGATAGGGCCGGCTGTGGTGGGCGCGGTAGGTCAGCTGGTAACAGCGGTAGAAGAAATCCCAATCCGCCTCTTGAATCTCCGTGCCCTGGCGAGCTTCGAAGCTCACGCTGGCCTCGCGCACTTTGCGTTCTTCCTGCAGAATCTTTTTGCGCTTCTCGCGCTGCAGCGAGGCGAGGAAGTCCTCGAAGTCTCGGTAAGGTGTATCTGAGCGATTGCTCCAATGGAACTGCACGCCGTTGCGCGTCATCCAGCCCCCCGTGCTTGCCGCGGACTGCTCCGCTTCGTTTGCAAACAGGATGTGCGCGGAGGACAGCGATTGTTGGCGCGCCAGAGTCAGCAGCGCATCCAGGAGCAACTGTCGCGCAGCCCCATCCGCGGCCAGCAGCCGAGCGCCGGGCACCGGGGTGAAGGGCACGGCCACCAGCAGCTTGGGGTAGTAGTCCAGGCCATGGCGTTGGTAGGCATCGGCCCAGGCCCAGTCAAACACGTATTCGCCGTAGGAGTGGCTTTTCAAATAGGCCGGGCAAGCTGCAATCAAGCGCTCGCCCTGCCAGACACTCAGGAACTGCGCTTGCCAACCGGTGGCCGCCGTGGCGCTGCCCGATTGCTGCAGCGCTTGCAGGTATTCCAGGCGCATGAAAGGCGTGGCCTGGGCTTGCTCAGCCAGCAAGGCATTCCAGGCGTCGAGAGGCAGCTCCTGCAGGTCGGAATGGACCCGGATGACATAATCGGCCGAGCTAGTTTTCATCTGTGTGAGGCCCATGTCCGTGAAAGTCGCGCTTGCGCAAATCAATGTCACCGTCGGTGATCTCGCGGGCAACGCCAGAAAGATTGTCGAGTTCGCGCGCCGCGCCCATGAGGCCGGCGCCCAGCTCTTGCTGACCCCCGAACTGAGCCTGTGCGGCTATCCGCCCGAAGATCTGTTGCTGCGGCCCGCATTCATGCAGGCCTGCGATGAGCAGCTGCATTGGATCGCCAGCGAACTGGCTGATTGCTCGGGTTTGCATGTCGTCGTCGGCCATCCACTGCAACGCGAGGGAGCGGCGGATCTTAGGTCCAAGAGCTGGGCCGTGCCGGCGCGCTTCAATGCAGCCTCAGTGCTGGCAGGGGGACAGGTCTTGCGCAGCTATGCCAAGCGCGAGCTGCCCAATTACCAGGTCTTTGACGAGCGGCGCTATTTCGTCTCGGGTCGTGATGCGGGCGAGGCGCCTCTGGTCTTTGATGTCGGCGGTTTGCGTTTTGGCTTGAACATCTGCGAAGACGCCTGGTTCGACGAACCCGCCCGCGCCGCCAAGGCGGCCGGCGCCCAGGTGCTGTGCGTGCTGAATGCCTCCCCCTTCCATTTGGGCAAGGTGGCCGAGCGCGAGGCGCGCATGGCCGAGCGGGTGGCCGATGTGGGCTTGCCCTTGCTCTACGCCCATCTGGTGGGCGGGCAGGACGAGGTGGTGTTTGATGGCGCGTCGTTCGCGCTCGACGCCCAGGGCCAGCTCGCTGCTAGGGCAGCCATGTTCGAAGAGGAACTGCTGCTGATCGAACTGGATGCCCAGGGGCGCGTCCAGGGTCAGGTCTTGCCTCTGCCGGAGCTGGAAGCCCAAGCCTGGGGCGCTTTGGTCACCGGCGTGCGGGATTACATCGGCAAGAACGGCTTCCCGGGGGCTTTGATCGGCCTGTCCGGCGGCATCGATTCGGCCCTTGTGTTGGCCATTGCGGTCGATGCGCTGGGCGCCGACAAGGTGCGCACGGTGATGATGCCGTCGCCCTACACGGCGGATATTTCCTGGATTGACGCCCGCGACATGGCGGAGCGCCTGGGCGTGCGCTACGACGAAAAATCCATCGTGCCCATGTTCGAGGCCTTCAACGCCAGCCTGGCTGAGGAGTTCCAGGGTCTGCCACTGGACGCGACCGAAGAAAACATCCAGGCCCGCATCCGCGGCACTTTGCTGATGGCGCTGTCCAACAAGTTTGGCTCCATCGTGCTGACCACCGGCAACAAGAGCGAAATGGCCACCGGCTACTGCACGCTGTACGGCGATATGGCCGGTGGCTTCGCCGTGATCAAGGATGTCGCCAAGACCTTGGTCTTCCGCCTGGCGCGCTGGCGTAACGAGCAGCCCACGCGGCGTGCCGATGGTACGGTCGGCCCCATCATCCCCGAACGCATCATCACCCGGCCGCCCTCGGCCGAGCTACGCCCCGATCAGAAGGATCAGGACAGTCTGCCGCCGTACGAGGTGCTGGACGCCATCCTCGCCCGCTATATGGAAGAGGATCAGTCTCTGGCCGAGATTGTCGCGGCGGGCTTTGATCCGGCCGATGTCGAGCGTGTGACCCGGCTGATCAAGATCAACGAATACAAGCGCCGTCAGGCGCCCATCGGTATTCGCATCACCCATCGCGCTTTCGGGCGGGATTGGCGCTATCCGATTACCTCGAAGTTCCGTGCTTAAATCCCCAGGTCCCCATCTTTCCAGGAGCATTCGTCCATGAAGCAGATCACCGCCATCATCAAGCCTTTCAAGCTGGACGAAGTCCGCGAATCGCTGGCCGAGGTGGGCGCATCGGGCTTGACCGTCACCGAAGTCAAGGGCTTTGGCCGCCAGAAGGGCCACACCGAGCTCTACCGCGGCGCCGAGTACGTGGTGGACTTCCTGCCCAAGGTGAAGGTGGAGGTGGTGGTCAAGGACGAAGATGTCGAGCGTTGCATCGACGCCATCCTCAAGGCAGCCAAGACCGGCAAGATTGGCGACGGCAAGATTTTCGTCACCCCGGTCGAGCAGGTGGTGCGCATCCGCACCGGTGAGACCGACGAAGCCGCGGTCTGAGACCTCGCGTCAGCGGTTCGCGCCGCTGACGCCATGAGGCGCTCGGCCGCCTTGGCTCAGGCCATGAAGCGCTGCCACAAGGCTGCGCCCCACACACCGACGCACAGCAGCAGAGCCAGCAGCACGGCGGCGCTGGCCAGGTCCTTGGCCCGCTTGGACAAATCGTGGATCTCGAAGGACACACGGTCGATCGCGGCTTCGATGCCCGAGTTCAGCAACTCGACGATCAGCACCAGCAGCAGCGAACCCAGCAGCAGCGACACCTGCACCCAGCCCTCGCCCAGCCAGAAAGCGGCCGGCGTGGCCAGGATCAACAGCCAGACCTCCTGGCGAAACGCACTTTCCCCGGTGTAGGCCGCCTTCAGTCCGGACATGGAATAGCCGGCCGCATGGATGATGCGGTCGATGCCGGTACGGCCCTTGTGCGGGTTGCTCATCTCGAAGTGCTCACTTGGATTTAGGAGTCGGGACCTGGCTGACCAACTGGGTGCGGCCGATCACATCATGCAAAAACTGCCCGCCAGGCAGTACCCGGCTCAGTGCGGCATAGCCCAGCAAACCGAGCAGGCCCACCACACTGATGGCGCCAAAGCCCAGGCCGTGCTGGCGCATCTGCAGTGCCGCCATCACCGGCAGCAGCCACCAGGCGAAGCTCAAAACATAGCGCAGCAGGGCCTGACCCACGCTCAGGGGCTGGCCATCGAGGCGCAGCACACGGATGTGCCAGGTCTTCATCGGCAGGGTCTGGCCGCTGCGGCTCCAGAAATAGACGAAGTAGGCGCCAAAGCTGCAAGCCAAGGCCAGCATCAAGCCGTTGCGGTGCTCCAGTGCGTGGCGTTGTTGCGCCAGCGGTGAGTACACCAGGCCCGTGACCATGGCCACCGCAAACAGCAGGATTCCTTCATACAGGAAAGCCGCCAGGCGTCGTGCCAAGCCGGGCGCCCGCGCCGGCGCGGGTGTCAGGGAATCAGAGTCGCTCATGGATCAGGGGGCGGAAGCGGCAGTGCTCGCTGCGAGAGGGGCGGAAGCCGTGGCGGCCGCAGGTGTGGCCGACGCCGGGCGCCGCTTGGGCAGCAAGGTCTTGCTGTCGACCAAGCTGGGGTCGGCCCACACCTTGGTTTGGCCCGCGCGCTGGTGGCTGGGGCGCAGCGCATGCTGTGTGATCAGCACCGTGCTGACCCCCGGTTTTGCTTGCAGCACAGAAGGGGCCACGGGCTTGACAGGCAAGCTCTTGGGCAGGGCTGGCACAAGATTGGACTTGGTCTGGCTTGCGATGGCGGCTGCAGCCGGAACGCCGACCTTCTTCGGCGCCTGCTTTTTGGCTGCCTTGTCCGCAAGTTGCTGGCGCTTCTCCGGCGGCAGAGCCTGGTAGGCCTCCCATTTGGCCTGGCGGTCACCTGGATTCAATTGCTGGGCGGCGGCTTGGAAGCCGGCTCGCGCTTGCTGGCGCTCGGCGGCACTGAGTCGCGTCCAATCGCGCATACGCTCTTGCATGCGCGCTTGCTCTTCCGCCGGCAGACCGGGAAAGCGTTGTGCCACTTCCAGCCATTTGCTCTTGCGGCCGGTGTCCAGACCGTCCCAGTCGCGTTCGAGCGGGGCCAAGATCTTCTTTTGCGCCGCGCTCAAGGCTGTCCAGTTCGGAGGTAGCAAGGCCGTCCCCGCACCGAGGATAGGAGCGGGCGCTCGCTTGACCGCCGAAGCGGCGGTGGCGGGGGGCAGAGCTTTGGGCGGTGGCACGGCGCTGGCCGCAGGAGCGCTTGCGCCCGGCACGCTGGCGGCTTCGCTGACCGGCGTCGGAATCTGCGCCAAGGCTGTCGACGTGATCAGGCTCAGCAAAGCGGCAGCGAGCCCGCCGCAGAAAGTCGTGGAGAGGTCGGACCGGATGGACGCGCCTTTCGAGGGGGCAATGGTGCGCATCCGTCAGTCTTGCTCGTCGCTCAAGAATTCAGAGAAACCTGGGTCGCTGTAAGCCGAAGGGGGCAGGTTGTCGGCCAGCAAGGCCGTGTCCACTTCGGCAGCGGCCAGAATTTGCTCGTAGAACTGACCATGCTGAATCAGTGCCAGGCCAAGAACCAGCATGAACAGCGGCATCAGCGAGGCGAACTTCAGCCAGCGCGGCGACCCTTTGCCCCCGAACAGGGCCAAGCTGGCGCCGTTGCGCACCAGCTGGGTGCTGGGCGCGAGTTCGCTCTGGGCCGCGCGGGCGCTGCGCGCCTTGAGCAGGGCCTGCTCGCGGGCGAAACGCAGGCGTTCGGAAACATCGGCCGGCAAGGCCTGGTTGCGTTCGCTCAGGCCAGCGGCCACGCGCAGGCCGAAACGTGCCACGCGGGCGTCCAGCTCTTGCGCAAACTGTGAGTGCTTCGACGTGTTCATAGTGTGATTCCCTTGGCCTTCAGCGATTTTGCCAATGCATGCGTGGCTCGGGAGCAGTGAGTTTTAACACTGCCTTCCGAGCATCCCATGACGCTGGCGGTCTCCGCGACATCCAGTTCCTCCCAGTAACGCAGCAGGAAGGCTTCCCGTTGACGCGCCGGCAGCTCCGCCACTTCCGCATCAATGACCTGCAAGATCTGGGCCCGCGACACCTCGTCGGCCGCGCTCAAGGCGCCCAGCGCGCCCTCCTGGCCTTCCAGCATTTCGAGCAGGTCGAAATCGCCGTCTTCGTCGCTGCCTTCGAAGTCCGACATGTTTTGCATCACCCCGTTGCGCACCTTCTTGCGCCGGAAGTAATCCATGGTCGCGTTGGACAGGATGCGCTGGAACAGCATGGGCAGTTCGGCCGCCGGGCGGTCGAAGTACTTTTCGGCCAGGCGGATCATGGCGTCTTGCACGATGTCCAGCGCGGCATCGTCGTCACGCACCATGTAGGCGGTGCGTTTGAACGCGCGTTGGTCGACGCTGCGCAGGAAATCGTTGAGTTCTTTGTCGGTGGCCAAGGAGGAGGAGGGCGGCAAGCCCGGACTGGCAAAACAGCGCGAAGTATCGCATTGCGTGGCGCTGGAGCGCCGTTCTAGGCGAGCAAGTCGACGGAGGCGCACCCGAGTCGGTGCATAATGTTGCTTCGCACAATGAAGTCACTGGTCTCAGACTGGCTTGCCCGACCCGGGTGCCAAGTTTTTTGATCGCGCAGGTTCCGAGTCCACCTCACAAGGGTGCGAGAAGGGACACCGATGGTTTTTCGTTAGAGAAATTCACAAAGGTTCGAAATGGACATGTCTAGCGCGGAAGTCAAGCGCGTTGCGGCCTCTGATGGTCGTGCGCAGCCTCACTCCTCAAACCCCTCTCCCTCCTCGTCGGACCTCAACGGTTCCGAGATCCTGGTTCGCTGCCTGCAGGCCGAAGGTGTTCAATTCCTTTGGGGCTATCCCGGCGGCGCGGTGCTGTACATCTACGACGCACTGTACAAACAGGAAACCATCCAACACGTTCTGGTTCGCCATGAGCAGGCTGCCGTGCATGCCGCTGACGGCTATGCCCGCGCCACCGGCGATGTCGGCGTGGCCCTGGTGACCTCCGGTCCGGGCGTGACCAATGCCATCACCGGCATCGCCACCGCCTATATGGACTCGATCCCCATGGTGATCGTGACCGGCCAGGTGCCCACGCCGGCGATCGGCCTGGACGCCTTCCAGGAATGCGACACCGTCGGCATCACCCGGCCCATCGTCAAGCACAACTTCCTGGTCAAGGATGTGCGCGATCTGGCCATGACGATGAAGAAAGCCTTCCACATCGCCCGCACCGGCCGGCCCGGTCCGGTGGTGGTGGACATCCCCAAAGATGTCTCCATGGCCAAGCTGGGCGCTGCCTTCGAGTACCCCAAGCATGTGGAGATGCGCTCCTACAACCCGGCGCGCAAGGGCCACTCGGGCCAGATCCGCAAGGCCGTGCAGCTCTTGCTGCAGGCCAAACGCCCCTACATCTACTCGGGTGGCGGCGTCATCTTGGGCGAGTCCTCAGCCGAGCTGCGTGAGCTGGTCAATCTGCTGGGCTACCCCTGCACCAACACCTTGATGGGCCTGGGCGCCATTCCCGCCAGCGACCCCAAGTTCCTGGGCATGCTGGGCATGCACGGCACCTACGAAGCGAATATGACCATGCAGCACTGCGATGTGCTGCTGGCCGTGGGCGCGCGTTTCGATGACCGGGTGATCGGCAACCCCAAGCACTTCGCCCAGGTCGAGCGCAAGATCATCCATGTGGACATCGACCCGTCCTCGATCTCCAAGCGTGTGCGCGTGGACATCCCCATCGTCGGTGACGTCAAGGACGTGCTGCAAGAGCTGATCTTTCAGATCAAGGAAGCACAGGCCAAGCCCGATTCGGCCTCCATCAATGCCTGGTGGAGCCAGATCAACGAATGGCGTCGCCGCGAATGTCTGGCCTACAAGCCGTCCACCGAGGTGATCAAGCCGCAGATGGTGGTCGAGACTTTGTGGAACCTGACCAAGGACCGCGACGCCTACATCACCTCCGATGTGGGGCAGCACCAGATGTGGGCGGCCCAGTTTTACCGCTTCGAAGAACCGCGTCGCTGGATCAACTCCGGCGGCCTCGGCACCATGGGTGTGGGCCTGCCCTACGCCATGGGCATCAAGCTGGCCAAGCCGGAATCGGACGTGTTCTGCGTCACCGGCGAGGGCAGCATCCAGATGTGCATCCAGGAACTGTCCACCTGCCAGCAGTACAAGACGCCGGTCAAGATCGTCGCCTTGAACAACCGCTACCTCGGCATGGTGCGGCAGTGGCAGGAGCTCGACTACGGCAAGCGCTACTCCCACAGCTATATGGAAGCGCTGCCCGATTTCGTCAAGCTGGCCGAGGCCTACGGCCATGTCGGCCTGCTGGTCGAAAAGCCCGGTGATGTCGAAGGCGCGCTGCGTGAAGCCATGCGCCTGAAGGACCGCACGGTCTTTCTCGACATCCGCACCGATCCTGCCGAGAACGTCTGGCCCATGGTCCAGGCGGGCAAGGGCATTTCGGAAATGCGCCTGGGGTCCGAGGACCTGTGAGTGCCTGAGGGCAGGGCCTGGGCGCCAGCGTTACCGCGCTGATGTCAAAGGCCTCGCCCGCAGCACTCCGCCCAAGCCTCGCACCTGTTTCCCTCCATCGAAGAGCGTGGCCAAGAGCCGTCGGTTACCGCCGCCGGTTTGAAGAGCGCGAAGGACGAGACCACACCCATGAAACACATCATTGCACTGCTCATCGAGAACGAGCCGGGCGCGCTGTCGCGCGTCGTCGCCTTGTTCTCCGCCCGTGGCTACAACATCGAGAGCCTGACCGTGGCGCCGACCGAGGATGCATCCTTGTCGCGCATGACCATCGTCACGACGGGTTCGGACGAGGTGATCGAGCAGATCACCAAACACCTGAACCGCCTGATCGAAGTGGTCAAGGTCGTGGACCTGACCGAAGGCAATTACACCGAGCGCGAGCTCATGCTCATCAAGGTGCGCGCGGTCGGCAAGGAGCGCGAAGAGATGAAGCGCACCGCCGACATCTTCCGCGGCCGCATCATCGATGTGACTGAGAAGACCTACACCATCGAGCTGACCGGCGATGCCAGCAAGCTCGATGCCTTCATCGGTGCGATCGACCGCGCCTCCATCCTAGAAACGGTGCGCACAGGCACTAGCGGCATCGGCCGCGGCGAGCGCATCTTGCGCCTTTGATGACGCCCGATTTCATCTGACCCTTCTGGCAGTACCCACCCCTCTTTTTTCGACCGATTCACTGAATTTTTCTGGAGACCGACATGAACGTTTTTTATGACAAGGACGCCGACCTCAGCCTCATCAAGGGCAAGAACGTCACCATCATCGGCTACGGCTCACAAGGCCATGCCCATGCGCAAAATCTGAACGACAGCGGCGTCAAGGTCACCGTCGGTCTGCGCCGCAGCGGCGCGTCCTGGGCCAAGGCCGAGAACGCAGGCCTGAAGGTGGCCGAAATCGCCGAGGCCGTGAAGGCCGCCGATGTGGTCATGATCCTGCTGCCCGACGAGCAGATCGCCGAGGTCTACAAGAACGAGGTCGAGCCCCATATCAAGCCCGGCGCTTCGCTGGCCTTCGCTCACGGCTTCAATGTGCACTACGGCCAGGTCACGCCGCGCGCCGATCTGGACGTCTGGATGGTCGCGCCCAAGGCCCCCGGCCACACCGTGCGCGGCACCTACACCCAGGGTGGCGGCGTGCCCCACCTGATCGCTGTCTACGCCGACAAGACCGGTCGCGCCCGCGATCTGGCTCTGAGCTATGCCTCCGCCAACGGCGGTGGCAAGGCCGGCATCATCGAGACCAACTTCCGCGAAGAGACCGAGACCGATCTGTTCGGCGAACAAGCCGTGCTGTGCGGCGGTGCCGTGGAGCTGATCAAGGCAGGCTTTGAAACCCTGACCGAAGCCGGCTACGCGCCCGAGATGGCCTACTTCGAGTGCCTGCACGAGCTGAAGTTGATTGTTGACCTGATTTATGAAGGCGGTATCGCCAACATGAACTACTCGATCTCCAACAACGCCGAGTACGGTGAGTACGTGACCGGCCCGCGCGTGGTGACCGAGGCGACCAAGAACGCCATGCGTCAGTGCCTGAAGGACATCCAGACTGGCGAGTACGCCAAGAGCTTCATTCTGGAAAACAAGGCCGGCGCACCGACCCTGCTGAGCCGTCGCCGCCTGACCGCCGAGCATCCGATCGAGCAAGTGGGCGAGAAGCTGCGCGCCATGATGCCCTGGATCAAGAAGAATCGCCTGGTTGACCAGTCGAAGAACTGAGTGTGGACCGAGTCGAGCGCCTGCGCGCTCGACGACGCCTCACGAAGGCCGGGCCGCATGCTTGCGGCCGGGCTGAGGGGTGAATCATCTCAAAGCCGCGACATGTTCGCGGCTTTTTCTTTGGAGCCCCTGTTGTATCCTTGCGCCCCATGACCGATCCCAAGAATCCACTGCCCGCAGCCCTGCCTGACGATGAGGACATCGAGGCGCACGAGCCGGTGCGCCGGCGCCGCAAGGGCATCTACATCCTGCCCAATCTCTTCACCCTGGCGGCCCTGTTCAGCGGCTTTTACGCCATCGTGATGGCCATGAATGGCCGCTTCGAACAATCGGCCTACGGCATTTTTGCGGCCATGGTGCTGGATAGCCTGGACGGCCGTGTGGCGCGCATGACCAACACGCAGAGCACCTTCGGCGAGCAGATGGACAGCCTCTCTGACATGGTCTCCTTCGGCGCCGCGCCGGCGCTGATCATGTACATCTGGGCCTTGTCCGGCTTGGGCAAGTGGGGCTGGTTCGCAGCTTTCGTTTACATCGCCGGTGCCGCCCTGCGTCTGGCGCGTTTCAACACCAATATCGCGGTGGTGGACAAGCGTTTCTTCCAGGGTGTGCCCAGCCCGGCTGCCGCGGCCCTGGTGATGGGCCTGGTCTGGGTGGTGGATGACGCCGGCTTCAAGGCCATCCACAGCACGCCGTCGCTGGCTTGGGTGGCGTTCGGCTTCACGCTGTACGCGGGCCTGACCATGGTCACCAATGCGCCGTTCTACAGCTTCAAGGATGTGAGCTTCAAGCGTTCGGTCCCCTTCATCGTGATCGTGGCGATTGCGCTGGGGATTGCCGTTATCAACATCGACCCGCCGCGCGTGCTCTTTGGCTTGTTCTGTGCCTACGGCCTTTCGGGCTATGTGGTCTACGGCTACAAGCGCATGAAGGGCAAGCCGGTCAGCGTGATCGCCACATCGACCGACGAGCCCGATGAAAAGGGCTTGCACGACTGAGGCGCCCGTGCTTTGGCGTGCATTTCGCGTGCTATATTCAAGCCCATGTTGTCGACCACCGCATCCGCACTGCTGCTACTAGCCATCGAGCCCCGGGCCCGCTGATCGCGCACGTCGTTACACACCAGTTTCCTCGCACATCACCGGCCCGCCAAGCATCTGCTTCGCGGGCCGTTTTGTTTTTCTGTCCCTCAACCCGAGCCACTTGGAGACCCTCATGGCTGACCAGCTGATCATCTTCGACACCACCTTGCGCGACGGCGAGCAATCGCCCGGCGCCTCGATGACGAAGGACGAAAAGCTACGCATTGCGCGTCAGCTGGAGCGGCTCAAGGTCGATGTGATCGAGGCGGGCTTTGCGGCTTCCTCGAACGGTGATTTCGAGGCGGTCAAGGCGATTGCCGACGCTGTGCGTGAAAGCACCATCTGCTCGCTCGCCCGTGCCAACGATCGCGACATCGCCCGTGCGGCCGAGGCGCTCAAGGGCGCGGCGCGCTCGCGCATCCACACCTTCATCGCCACCAGCGAGCTCCATATGGAGAAGAAGCTGCGCATGACACGTGAACAGGTGCTGGAGCAGGCGATCCAGGCCGTGCGCTTTGCCCGCAATGTGACCGGCGATGTGGAGTTCTCGCCGGAAGACGGTTATCGCTCCGATCCGGATTTCCTGGCCCGCGTGATCGAAGCGGTGATCAAGGAAGGCGCCCGCACCATCAACATCCCGGACACCGTGGGCTACGCCATCCCGGAGCTCTACGGCAATTTCATCAAGACCCTGCGCGAGCGCGTGCCCAACTCGGATCAGGCGATCTGGTCCGTGCACTGCCACAACGACCTGGGCATGGCCGTGGCCAATTCCCTGGCCGGCGTGAAGATCGGCGGCGCGCGTCAGATCGAATGCACCATCAACGGCCTGGGCGAGCGTGCGGGCAATTGCTCGCTGGAAGAAGTGGTGATGGCCGTCAAGACCCGTCGCGACTACTTCGGCCTCGATTGCAATATCGACGCGTCGCACATCGTCGCCGCCTCGCGCCTGGTCTCGCAGACCACCGGCTTTGTGGTGCAGCCCAACAAGGCGGTGGTGGGCGCCAATGCTTTTGCCCATGCCTCCGGCATCCACCAGGACGGCGTACTCAAGGCACGTGACACCTACGAAATCATGCGCGCCGAAGACGTGGGTTGGAGCGCCAACAAGATCGTGCTGGGCAAGCTGAGTGGCCGCAATGCCTTCAAGCAGCGCCTGCAAGAGTTGGGCATCGCGCTCGAGTCCGAGGCCGAGGTCAATGCCGCGTTCGTGCGCTTCAAGGATCTGGCCGACCGCAAGAACGAGATCTTCGACGAGGACATCATCGCCCTGGTGATGGACGAGTCGGTCAGCTCGGACCAGGAGCACTACCGCCTGGTCGCGCTGTCGCAGCGCTCCGAGATGGGCGAGCAGCCGCACGCCAGCGTGGTGTTTGCGGTCGGCGCGCAAGAACACCGGGCCGAGAGCAGCGGCAACGGGCCGGTGGATGCGGTTCTACGCGCCATCGAATCCACCGTTCAAAGTGGCGCCGAGATGCTGCTCTATTCGGTCAATGCCATCACAAGCGGCAGCACAGAATCGCAAGGCGAGGTGACGGTGCGCTTGCAGCATGCCGGTCGCGTGGTCAATGGCGTGGGGGCCGATCCCGATATCGTGGTCGCCTCAGCCAAGGCATATTTGAGCGCGCTGAACAAGCTGCAAAGCAAGACCGAGCGGGTCGCGGCGCAGGGCTGATCGGTCGCTGAGGCCCGCGGCCCCGGGGCCTTCGGCGGCGCGCCAGCAGGCTGGAGAAGGCTGTTTTGACGGCTTTCTCCAGCTTTAAGAGTCTGCGCTAAGCGATTGATCTTGCCTGTATTTTTCCTTTCACCTACACTGCCGACAGTTGTTGGGGGCCCAGTTTGAAGAACAATTTCTCGAAGCAGTTGACGCACCTGTCTGCCAGCCTGGCGCTGGTCATGGCCGGTTTTCTCGGCGCCGCACCGGTGGCCGAGGCTGCCAGCTCGAACAAGGCCCCGGTGGCCAAGAATGCCCGCGCCGCCAAGCCTGCCGCGCGCAGCACACACCTGAGCAAAGCGGCTCGCGCCGCGCAAGCCAAATCGCCGGTCAAGGCGAGTGGCCGGACTTCGGTGAAGTCCAAGGCCGGCAAGACCGCAGTGGCGCTCGGCGCAGCGGCGGCCGTTGAGGCGGCGGCCAAGCCGACGTTTGGTCAGCTTTACGGCCTGCACGCGGTTGAGGACTCGCTCAAGCTCAAGTCCAGCGTCGCGCTGGTGCTCGACCAAGACACCAACGAAGTCCTGTTCGCCAAGAACTCGCAGGCCGTGCTGCCCATCGCCTCGATCACCAAGCTGATGACGGCCTTGGTGGTGGTGGAAGCCGGCCAGTCCATGGACGAGAAGCTGACCATCACCGAGGAAGACATCGACTCGGAGAAGTACACCCGTTCGCGCCTGACCGTCGGCGCCACGCTGACCCGGGGCGAGATGATGCATCTGGCCCTGATGTCCTCGGAAAACCGCGCCGCCAATGCGCTGGGTCGCAATTACCCCGGCGGTCTGGCCTCCTTTGTGGCCGCCATGAACCACAAGGCTCAGTCCCTGGGCATGACGGACACGCACTATGTCGAGCCCACCGGCCTGTCCAGCCGCAATCAGTCCAGCGCCAAGGATCTGGCGGCACTGGTGAAAGTGGCGCACGAGGTGCCCCTGCTGCGCGAGCTGTCCACCTCCAAGGAATACCAGGTTGCCCTGGGCCGCCGCCAGCTGCAGTTCCACAGCACCAATGCCCTGGTCAGCAACCCCGCCTGGGACATCGGCCTGCAGAAGACCGGCTTCATCAATGAGGCGGGCCGTTGCCTGGTCATGCAGGCCCGCATGGCCGGCCGCAAGCTGATCATGGTCTTCCTGGATTCGACCGGCAAATACACCCGAATCGCCGACGCCGAGCGCGTTCGCAAGTGGATCAGCAGCAACCCCAGCGCCACTGCGGCGGTGCACGCCAAACCGACGATCTGAGCGGGCTCCGCTTCAGCCATGAAAAACGCGCTCCTCGAGCGCGTTTTTTTATTGCCTGTCGACCTGATGCAAGCAAGCCTGAGGCTTCAGCCGCGGTAGCCCAAGGAGGCCGAGATCTGCGCGGCGGTTTCCTTGAGCCGCGCCAGCCAGCTTTCTTCCAGCCGGTCGGCCGGGGCCGAGATGGACAGGCCGGCCACCAGCTTGGCCTGGTCGTCGTAGATGCCGGCGGCCATGCAGCGCACGCCCAGCTCCAGCTCTTCGTCGTCGCGCGACAGGCCGCGCTGGCGGATGATGGCCAGTTCGCGCTCCAGGGCGCCAATCTCGGTCAGGCTGTTGCGGGTGTGGCCGGCCAGACCGGTGCGGGTGGCGTAGGCGCGCACCCGTGTCGGGTCGTCGCTGGCCAGAAAGAGCTTGCCCACCGAAGTCAGGTGCAGCGGGGCACGTCCGCCGACGGCGCGCACCACCTGCATGCCCGAGCGTTCGCTGTAGGTGCGCTCGATGTAGACGATCTCATCGCCCTGGCGTACCGAGAGATTGACCGGCTGGTGGGTGAATTTGTGCAGCTCGCGCATGGGGCCCAGGGCGGCGTCGCGGACATCAAGCCGCGCCTTGACCAAATTGCCCAGCTCCAGCATGCGCATGCCCAAGCGGTAGCTGCCGGCTTCGGGCCGATCGACGAAGCGGCCGATGGCCAGGTCGTTGAGAATGCGGTGCGCGGTCGAGGGGTGCAGGCCTGTGGTCTCGGCGATTTCCTTCAGCGAGACCGGGTCCTGGTGGCTCGCCAGCACATCGAGCAGCGCAAACGTGCGCTCCAGCACCTGGATGGCAGGCGTTTGAGCTTCTTTGTTCTTCATTCGCAGATTGTGCGAGGTTTCGGCTTGTTTTGCATTGCGAAAAATAGATTCAGCTCACGACATGGTTTCGCCTGCGCAACAGCGCCGGCAGTTCGCATCGTGCAATGGCTGGGCTTGGCAGCCGCCGGCATCTCGCTGGCGCTGGCGGTGCAGGCTCAAGCGCTCATCGATCCCGCCGCGGCGCTGACCGAGGCGCCACCGGCAGCCGGGCCGCAGCAGCCGGCATCCAGCGCGGCGGGCAGCTCATCCGCGTCTTCGAGTGCCAACTCGGCAGCCAGCGCGTCAGCGCGGGCCGCTCCGGCTCCGAGCTGGTTGCGTCTGCCCAAGCTGCAAGGCCGTCTGACCGCGGCCGACCTGGGCCTCCTGATCAACAGCAAGGACCCCTATTCCGTGGCGGTGGGTGAGTACTACGCGCGCCGGCGCGGCATCCCTGAGGCTCAGATCCTGCGCGTGCAGCTCCCTGTGCGTGCGAGCTTGAGCCTGCCCGAATTCGAGGCCTTGCAAGCCACCGTGCGTCAGCGCATGGGCCCCCAGGTGCAAGGCCTGGCCCTGGCCTGGACCCAGCCCTATGCGGTTGAATGCAACTCCATCACCTCGGCCCTGGCCCTGGGTTTCCAGCCGGAGATATGCAAGCAGAGCTGCGCGCCGAGCCGCCCGTCGCCCTACTTCAACTACTCAGGTCGCAAGCCCTTCAGCGATCTGGGCCTGCGCCCCTCCATGCTGCTGGCCGCCCGATCGGTCGAGAGCGCCCAGGCCTTGATCGAGCGCGGCATCGCTGCCGATCACAGCCTGCCATCCTTCGTGCCGGCCCAGGCCTATTTCGTCAGCACGCCCGATGCGGCGCGCAGCGTGCGCTCGGTCCTGTTCCCGCCGGCCAGCAGCATCCGGGCCCTGGGCCTGGAGGCGCGGCGAGAGTCCAGTGAGGCCTTGCCCGCCCGCCTGCCTCGCGCCTTGTTGATGGTGACCGGCTTGGCCCGGGTGGAGGGCCTGGACCGTATCGAGTGGCTGCCCGGCGCGCTGGCCGATCACCTGACCTCCTTCGGCGGTCTGCTGGAGCGCAACAGCCCGCAGGAGCAGATGAGCGCACTCGACTGGTTGGAGTCGGGCGCCACGGCCAGCTACGGCACCGTCAGCGAGCCCTGCAACCACCTGCAGAAGTTCCCGCATCCACAAATCCTGCTGCTCAGCTATGCCCAGGGTTTGAGTGCGCTGGAGGCCTACTGGCACAGCGTGGCCTGGCCGGGGCAGGGGGTGTTTGTGGGTGAGCCTCTGGCGGCGCCGTTTGCGCCGCCTTTCTAGCCCTGTGGCGCCGTTTGCGCCGCCTTTCTAGCCCTGTGGCGCCGTTTGCGCCGCCTTTCTAGCCCTGTGGCGCCGTTTGCACAGCCTTTTTTGAGGCAAGGAAGCGGCGACCGGGCTATAGATTCGCCGCCGCAAACTCCCCCGCCATGACTGCGCCCTCGAGCGTGGCCGGGTAGGGGCCCTCGACATAGTCGCCTGCCGCCCACAAGCCGGGAGCGATGGCCGCGGGCGGGCGCTGCAGCCCCGGGGTGCAGGCAAAGGTCGCGCGTTTCTCGGCCAGCACGCGGATCAAGGTCGGCGCCTCTGTCCAGCCCAGCTCTTGTTGGGCCTGCAGTCGCACGGCTTCCGCGGCGGCGTCCAGCCCGCGCTCGACCCAGGGCGCGGCCCCGCTGATCACCCAGGCCGAGCGGCCGGCGGCCTCGGCGCTGAGCTGCCCCAGGTCGAAGGCAAACTGGGCCGGCGCCTGCGGCCCTTCTTGCAAGGCCAGCATGGGGGCGGGCCAGGCGGGGCCCGGGTGCTGCAGATAGACCGTGATGATGGGTTGGTAGTGCAGGGCACCGGCCTGGGCGCTCCAGGCCGGTGCCAACGGGAAGCTCAAACGGGCAGCCTCGGCGGCGCTGCAGGCGAGGATGACGCGGTCAAAGGCCTGGCCATCGACCTGCCAACCGCCCTCGGCGCTGCGGGTCAGCGATTGCACCCGTTGGCTGAGCCGCAGCACGGCGCCCTGGCCCAGCAGCCACGCCTGCGCCGGCTCGGCCAGCAGCTCGCTCAGCGGCCGGCGTGGCAGCAGCAGGTCCGAGCTGCCGGGGCCGCTGAACAGGGCGTCGTGCAGCACGCGCAGGAAGACGCTGGCGCTGGCCTGCGCGGCCGGTGTGTTGAGCGCCGCGACGCAGAGCGGATCAATCAGCTCGTCCTTGATGGGCTGCGGCAGGCCTTGGCAGAGCTCGGCCACGCTGAGCTCGGGCGCGCAGCGAAAGCCGCGCAGCAGCCAGCCGGTCGCGCCGAGCAGCAGGCCCAGCCGCGCCGACCAGGGCCAGCGCCTGCAGGCCAGCACGCCGCGCACAAAGGCGGGCAGGGCCGCGCCGGGCGGCAGGCGCAGGCCTTCATGCCCGGGGTAGCGCAGACGCAGGGGCAGGCGCAGCAGGGCGGCCTCAGGAGCGAGGCCCAGGTGGCGCATCAGCGCCAGGCTGCGCCGGTAGGCGCCGATCAGGATGTGCTGGCCATTGTCCAGACGCAGGCCGGCTTCGTCGGGCGGCAGGCTGCGCGCGCGGCCGCCGGGCTGGCCGGCCATGTCGAACAGCTCAATCTGGTGGCCGGCCTCGCAGGCTCGCACCGCAGCAGCGAGACCGGCCCAGCCGCCGCCGATCACGGCCACGCGCAGGCCGCGCGCTTTTGCCAGCATCAGCGACCCAGCCAGTTGGTGCGCATGGCCAGCCAGAGCTTGCGCAGCGGTGTCAGCGAGATGCGCTGCTCCAGCACGCGGAAGTTCTCGGCCTCGATCTCGCGCAGCAGGGCGCGGTAGATATTGGCCATCATCAGGCCAGGCTTCTGCGCCTTGCGGTCGGCCTCGGGCAGCAGGGCAAAGGCTTCGTCGTAGAGCTGGTGGGCGCGTGCCGCCTGGAACTTCATCAAGGCGGTGAAGCGCTCGCTGTAGCCCCAGGGCTTTTTGCGCAGCAGGATCTCGTGCGCCTTGACGTCGAACTGCTGAAGCTCCGAGATGGGCAGGTAGATGCGGCCGCGGCGCGCGTCATCGCCGACGTCTCGGATGATGTTGGTCAGCTGCATGGCCTGGCCCAGCTTGTGGGCGTAGGCGATGGTTTCTGGCTGGCTGCGGCCGAAGATGCCGGATGCCACCTCGCCCACCACGCCGGCCACCAGATGGCAGTAGCGCTGCAAGCCGGGGTAGTCGAGGTAACGGGTTTGCTCCAGATCCATCTGGCAGCCCTCGATGACGGCGTTCAGGTGCTCGAGCCGGATGTCGAAGGCCGTGCAATGCGGCATCAAGGCCTTCATCACCGGATGCTGGGGCTGGCCGGCGAAGGCCTGGCTCGCTTCCTTGCGCCACCAGGCCAGCTTGGTCGAGGCCACGCCCAGGTCTTCGATCTCGTCCACCACATCGTCCACCTCACGGCAGAAAGCATAGAAGGCCGTGATGGCCGCACGCCGCTCGGGCGGCAGAAAGAGAAAGGCGTAATAGAAACTCGAGCCGCTCTTGGCGGCCTTGTCCTGCACATACTGTTCCGGGCTCACAGACGGCCCTCGGTGCGGGCGGCGCTCAGCCGCAGGTCGGCCGTGGCAGCCTGTTTCAGCGTGCGGCTGCGACCCATGCGCAGGCAGGCCCAGAGCAGGGCCGGGGCGTCAAATGGCCCAATGGCCGGGCGGTGAAGAAGACTGGCGTGATGCATGGCGCGGATTTTCGCAAGAATGCGCAGGCCGCCTTGTACCACCGCCCGCAACTCCCAGCCGGCCCGCCCGGGAATCTGGTGCACCAGGGGTGCGCCCTGCTGCATCAAGGCTTCAGCCCAGTCGCACAGCTCGGCAATCAGGCGCCGCGCCGAGGCGCTGTCCCGGCAGGCCAGGATGTCGTCGCCGCTGAGCCCGTGGCGCTGCAAATCACGCTCGGGCACGTAGAGCCGGCCGCGCGGGCCGTCGCGGCTGAAGTCCTGCCAGAAGTTGATCAGTTGCAGGCTGCTGCAGATGGCGTCCGAGCGTTGCAAGGCCACGGCATCGCCGATGCCGTAGAGATGCAGCAGCAAGCGGCCGATCGGATTGGCCGAGCGCCGGCAGTAGTCCAGCAATTCCGTGCGGTCGCGATAGGAGGTCTTGACCAGATCCTGCTCGAAGGCCGAGATCAAATCATTCAGCAAGGGCGCGGGCAGCCGATATTGGGGCAGGACCCGGGCCAGGCCGGCGAAGACGGTGGTGTGCCAGCGGCCGGAATCGGGCCGGCCCGCCAGCACGGCGTTCAGGTCGGCACGGTAGGCCTGCAGCTCCTGCTGGCGCTGCTCGGTGCTGACCTGACCCTCATCGGCCAGATCGTCGGCGCAGCGGGCGAAGTGATAGATCGCTGCCACAGCCGGCCGCAAATGCGGCGGGCACAGCCAGGAAGCAACAGGAAAGTTTTCGTAGTGTTCTATGCTCACGGCCAGGATTGTGGGTGCGTTCAGGCTTGTCGGCGGCAAGACAAGCCTGCAATGCGCCGTTTTCACTGGTTTGACAGTGCCGAATCGCTTGAATACATTGCTGACCGGTTGGTCAGTAACGGCGATTCTGGCCGGTCAGGCCCTGGTTTTTCTGCTCCACGCTCACCGGCAAGCCGCGGCGCTGACTCCAGCGACCGCGCGGCGGTGAAGCACGATTCGAGGTCATTCATGCCCCACACCGTCACCCGCCGTGCCCGCCAGCTTTCTGCGCTCGCCCTTGTTTTTCCGCTCGTGGCCTTGCTGGGTGCCTGTGGCATGCAGGAGGCCGCCCCCGAGCCCGAGCGGGCCGTGCGCACCCTGACCCTGCAATCGGCCTCGAGCGGCCAGGTTCATGAGTACGCCGCCGAGGTTCGCGCCCGGGTGGAGTCCCGTCTTTCCTTCCGTGTCGGTGGCAAGGTGCTCAGCCGCAAGGTCAATGTCGGCGATCGGGTGCAGGCCGGCCAGGTGCTGGCTGTGATCGACCCGCAGGATCTGGTGCTGGGCCAGCAGGCGGCCAAGGCCGGTTTGCAAGCCGCTCGCGCCAACCGCGATCAATTGGGCGCCGAGCTCAAGCGCTTCATCGAGCTGCAGCAGCAGGGCTTCATCAGCGCCGCCGAGCTGGAGCGCCGCGACCTGGCTTTCAAGGCCGCGCAAGCTCAGCTGGAGCAGGCCCGCACCCAGTTCGAGGCCCAGAACAACCAGGTGGCCTATGCCCAGCTGACCGCCGATGCGGCCGGCGTGGTGACGGCCGTGTTTGCCGAGCCCGGTATGGTGGTCGGCGCCGGCACGCCGGTGCTGCAGCTGGCGCATGACGGACCGCGCGATGTGGTGTTCTCTGTGCCCGAGGACCAGCTCGGCCGCCTGCGTGAGGCGGCCGGTCTGCCCGGCGGCTTGACGGTGCGTCTGTGGAGCGAGATCAAGCCCGGCGCCGCGGACGCCGCACCCAGCCATGCGCTGAGCCTGCGCGAGGTGTCGGCCGCCACCGATCCGGTGACTCGCACCTTCCAGATCAAGGCCGATGCCGGCAAGCTCGATGCGCGCATCGGCCAGACCGCGGCCGTGCTGCTGAGCTCGCCGCGGGTGGCCGAGGTGATCAAGCTGCCGCTGTCGGCGGTCTTGCAGACCCAGGGCCAGACTTCGGTCTGGGTGCTGGAGCCGGGCACGATGACGGTCAAGCAGCAGCCGGTGCAGGTCGGCGGCGCCGACGGCAATGAGGTGGTGGTGGCTGCGGGCCTGAAACCGGGCCAGGAGGTGGTGGTGGCCGGTGTGCATGTGCTCAAGGCCGGCCAGAAGGTCAAGCGCTACGAGCAGGCGCTGCCTGCCGCAGCATCTGCCGCGGCTTCGCGCTGATCCGGAGCACGCTGCATGAGCCTTCACGAGCCCCACGCGCCCGCGGCTGCCGGCCGCCATTCTTTCAATATGTCACGCTGGGCGCTGGAGCACCCGGCGCTGACCCGCTACCTGATGATCGTGCTCATGGTCATGGGCTTTGCCGCCTATTTCCAGCTGGGCCAGGATGAGGACCCGCCCTTCACCTTCCGGGTGATGGTGGTGCAGGCCTTCTGGCCGGGCGCCACCGCCCAGCAGATGGCCGAGCAGGTGACCGACAAGATCGAGAAGACCCTGCAGGAAGTGCCGCTGGGCGACAAGATCCTCAGCAGCACCAAGCCCGGTGAATCCTTGACGGTGTTCCAGCTCAAGGACGATTCGGCTGCCAAGGATGTGCCCGAGGTCTGGTACCAGGTGCGCAAGCGCCTGGGCGATATGAAGGGCACCCTGCCGCAAGGCGTGTACGGGCCTTTCTTCAACGACGAGTTCGGCGATGTCTACGGCTCCATTTTCGCGCTCTCGGCCGATGGTTTTTCGCCGGAAGAGCTGCGCGAGCATGCCGAGCGCGTGCGTTCGCAGCTGCTGCGTGTGCCCGATGTGACCAAGGTCGAGACCTTTGGCGCACAGCCCGAGAAGGTCTTCATCGAGGTCTCGCAGAAGCGACTGGCCAATCTGGGCCTGGACTTCGGTCAGGTGATCAACCAGCTCGGCGCGCAGAACGCGGTCGAGGGTGGCGGCGTGCTCAATGCCGGTGCCGGCAATCTGCAGGTCCGCATCGGCGGGCAGTTCAATTCGGTGGAGGCACTCAAAGACTTTGCCATCCGCGCCATCAACCCGGTGACCGGCCAGGCCAGCAATTTGCGCCTCTCGGACATCGCCGAGGTGCGCCGCGGCTATGCCGACCCACCGGCCGTGATGGTGCGCCATCAGGGCAAGGATGTGATCGCCCTGGGCGTGTCCATGGGCAAGGGCGGCGACATCATCGCCATGGGCAAGGCCTTGCAAAAGGCCACGGCCGCCATTCGCAAAACCCTGCCGGCCGGCATCGAGCTGGTGCAGGTGCAGGACCAGCCGCAGGCGGTGACCCGCTCGGTCAACGAGTTCGTGCAGGTGCTGCTGGAGGCGGTGGTGATCGTGCTGGCCGTCAGCTTCATCGCCCTGGGCCTGCACACACGGCCGCTGCGTGTGGACATCTGGCCGGGCCTGGTGGTGGCGATCACCATCCCGCTGGTGCTGGCCATCACTTTTGTGACCATGTTCTATTGGAGCGTGGGCCTGCACAAGATTTCGCTGGGCTCGCTCATCATCGCCCTGGGCCTGCTGGTGGACGACGCCATCATTGCCGTCGAGATGATGGTGCGCAAGCTGGAGGAGGGCTACGACAAGATGTACGCCGCCACCTTCGCCTACGACGCGACGGCCATGCCCATGCTGACCGGCACGCTGATCACGGCGGTGGGTTTCTTGCCGATCGGCCTGGCCAAGTCGGTGACCGGCGAGTACACCTTTGCCATCTTCGCCGTCACCGCGGCGGCGCTGATGATTTCCTGGTTTGTGTCGGTCTACTTCGTGCCCTATCTGGGCGCGCTGCTCCTGCACACCCATGCGGCCAAGGAGGGGCAGGCGCACGAGATGTTCGACACGCCCTTCTACAGCCGCTTCCGCACGGCCGTGGGTTGGTGCGTGCAGCACCGCTGGCTGACGATTGGCGCCACCGTGCTGGTGTTCGCACTCGGCCTGCTGGGCATGACCCGGGTGCAGCAGCAGTTCTTCCCGGATTCCAGCCGGCCCGAAATCCTGGTCGACATGACCTTGCCCGAGGGCTCGACCATCCAGCAAAGCCGTGCCGTGGCGGAGCGTTTCGAGGCGCGCATGCTGAAGGAGGAGGGGGTCTCGACGGTCAGCACCTGGATCGGTTCGGGCGTGCCGCGCTTCTACTTGCCCATGGACGTGGTCTTCCCCGATCCGGCGGTCAGCCAGGCCATCGTCCTGCCCAAGGGCATGAAGGAGCGCGAGGCCTTGCGCAAGCGCCTGCCCGAGCTGCTGGCGGCGGAGTTCCCTGAGGTGCGCGCCCGCGTCAAGCTGCTGCCCAACGGACCGCCGGTGGCGTATCCGGTGCAGTTCCGCGTTTCGGGCGAGAAGGTCGAGCAGGTGCGCTACTGGGCCGATCAGGCCAAGGAGATTGTTCGCGCCAACCCGCATATGCGCGGCGTCAATGACAACTGGCGCGAGTCCATCAAGGTGCTCAAGCTCGATGTCGACCAGGACAAGGCGCGCGCGCTGGGCGTCACCAGCCAGAGCCTGGCGCAGGCTTCGCGCACCATGTTCTCCGGCACCACCATCGGCCAGTACCGCGAGGGCGACAAGCTGGTGGACATCGTGCTGCGCCCGCCGCAGGAAGAGCGCAACGCCATCACCGACATCGGCAATGCCTATGTCATGACCGGCACCGGCCGCTCGGTGCCGCTGACGCAGATTGCCAAGGTTGGCTTTGCCTGGGAGCCCGGCGTGTTGGCGCGCCAGGGTCGCAGCTATGCGGTGACCGTGCAGGGCGATGTGACCGAGGGCATGCAGGGCGCCACGGTCAGCGCGCAGATCTGGCCGCAGTTGCAGGCGTTGCAGGCCAAGATGCCGCCGGGCTACAGCATCTCTGTCGCCGGCGCCGTGGAGGAAAGCAGCAAGGGCCAGGGCTCGATCGCGGCCGGCGTGCCGGTGATGCTCTTCATCACCTTCACCCTGCTGATGCTGCAGCTGCAGAGCTTCTCGCGCTCCATGCTGGTGTTCCTGACCGGGCCGCTGGGCATTGCGGGTGTGGCGGCGGCGCTGCTGATCCTGGACAAGCCGTTCGGCTTCGTGGCCCTGCTCGGTGTGATCGCGCTGATGGGCATGATCATGCGCAACTCGGTCATCTTGATCGACCAGATCGAGCAGGACCGGGCGCGCGGCGTGCCGGCCTGGAACGCCATCGTCGAGTCAGCGGTGCGGCGTTTCCGGCCCATCGTGCTGACCGCGGCGGCGGCCGTGCTGGCCATGGTGCCGTTGTCGCGCAGCGTGTTCTGGGGGCCGATGGCCGTGGCCATCATGGGCGGCCTGATCGTCGCCACGGCCCTGACGCTGCTGGCGCTGCCGGCCATGTACGCGGCCTGGTTCCGCGTGCGCCGGCCGGAAGAGGGGCATTCTCAGCTGCCGCCCTCGCAGCTCAGCGCCGACCAGCTGCTGCACTCGCGGCTGTGATCGGGCTGTGATCGGACCATCGCTTGCGGGGCGCTTTCTGCCTCGCAAGCGCGGTGCTTGACCCTGCGCGCGCGGCCTCGCGCAGCGGGGCGCACCGGGGGTTTTCCTTGGGGCCAATTTTTGGCCCTCCAATTGGCTACAATCCACGGTTTGCCGAAATGCCACGGGCTTGCAAGGCAGGGTTCCTGAGAGGGGGCCGGGCCAAGCAGGCTTGAATCCACTTAGCGCGGGTGGCGAAATTGGTAGACGCACCAGGTTTAGGTCCTGACGCCTTCACCGGCGTGCCGGTTCGAGTCCGGCCCCGCGCACCAGATAACTTTGTTTGTACTGAGTCAAAAATGGCTGTCACCGTCGAAACCCTCGAAAAGCTCGAACGCCGCATCACGCTCACGCTGGCGGCCGCTGACATCAACAGCGAAGTCGAGAACCGTCTCAAGAAACTGGCCCGCACCGTCAAGGCCGATGGCTTCCGCCCCGGCAAGGTGCCGATGAGCGTGGTCGCTCAGCGTTATGGCTACTCCGTCCAGTACGAAGTCATGAACGACAAGCTGGGCGAGGCCTTCTCGGCCGCCGCCAACGAAGCGCAGCTGCGCGTCGCCGGCGCACCGAAGATCGCCCAGAAGGAAGAGTCGCCCGAAGGCCAGATGGCCTTCGACGCCACCTTCGAGGTCTACCCGGAAGTCAAGCTGGGTGATCTGTCGGCCGCCGACATCGAGCGCGTCGCCAGCGAAGTGACCGAAGAAGCGATCGACAAGACCGTCGACATCCTGCGCAAGCAGCGCCGCACCTTCGCTCAGCGCGCCGCCGCTGAAGCTGCCGCCGATGGCGACCGCGTCACCATCGACTTCGAAGGCAAGCTGGACGGCGAGCCCTTCGCCGGCGGCAAGGCCGACGGTTTCCAATTCATCATTGGCGAAGGCCAGATGCTGGAAGCTTTCGAGAAGGCCGTGCGCGGCATGAAGGTGGGCGAGTCCAAGACTTTCCCCCTGGCCTTCCCCGAGGACTATCACGGCAAGGACGTGGCCGGCAAGGAAGCCGACTTCCTGGTGACGGTCAAGAAGATCGAAACTCAGCACCTGCCGGAAGTGAACGAAGCCTTCGCCAAGTCCCTGGGCATTGGTGAAGCCTCGGTCGACGGCCTGCGCGCTGACATCAAGAAGAACCTTGAGCGCGAAGTGAAGTTCCGCGTGCTGGCTCGCAACAAGGGCGCCGTGATGGAAGCCCTGGTGGCCAGTGCCGAACTCGACGTGCCCAACGCCCTGGTGGCAGGCGAAGCCGAACGCCTGGTGGCCGCAGCCCGCGAAGACCTGAAGAAGCGTGGCGTGAAGGATGCCGACAAGGCGCCGATCCCCGAAGAAATCTTCAAGCCCCAAGCCGAGCGCCGCGTGCGCCTGGGTCTGGTGGTGGCCGAGCTGGTGCGCGCCAACAATCTGCAAGCCAAGCCCGAGCAGCTGCAAGCGCACATCGAAGAGCTGGCCCAGAGCTACGAAAAGCCCGCTGAAGTGGTGCGTTGGTACCTGAGCGATCGCAACCGTCTGGCCGAAGTGGAAGCCGTGGTCGTTGAAAACAACGTCACCGATTTCGTGCTGTCCAAGGCCAAGGTCAGCGACAAGACCCTGCCCTTCGACGAGCTGATGGCCACCGCCGGCAACTGATCTCGTCGGCTGCCCGCAGCCTGAGAGGCGCCGTACCGCAAGGCCGGCGCCTTTTTTCATTTTTTCAGGCTTTCTCTTGCGGCCACATAATCAGTCCCCATACCTAGTCGGTGCAAGCAAGTCGTTCGGTCATCAAGCCCATTTTTCTGAGGAAGAACATCCATGAGCGCGCTGGAAATCAACAACCTGGGCATGGTGCCCATCGTCATCGAACAATCGGGTCGCGGTGAGCGCGCCTACGACATCTACAGCCGCCTGCTGCGCGAGCGCATCATTTTCCTGGTCGGCCCGGTGAACGATGCCGTGGCCAATCTGGTGGTGGCGCAGATGCTGTTCCTGGAGAGCGAGAACCCCGACAAGGACATCTTCCTCTACATCAACTCGCCCGGCGGCAGCGTCTCGGCCGGCATGTCGATCTACGACACCATGCAGTTCATCAAGCCCCAGGTGTCGACCCTGTGCATGGGCATGGCCGCCAGCATGGGCGCCTTCCTGCTGGCCGCAGGGGCCAAGGGCAAGCGCATGGCGCTGCCGAATGCCAAGGTCATGATCCACCAGCCGCTGGGCGGCACGCAGGGCCAGGCCACCGACATCGAGATCCACGCCCGCGAGATCCTCAAGACCCGCGAGCAGCTCAACCGCATCCTGGCCGAGCGTTCGGGTCAGAGCCTGGAGAAGATCCAGAACGACACCGAGCGCGACTACTACATGTCCGCCGCTGAAGCGCAGGCCTATGGCCTGATCGACCAGGTGGTGGAAAAGCGCGCCTGAGCATCCGCTCGCTGGCGGCCTGAATCCAGGCCCAATTGACGGCAGGAGGGGGCCCTTATCCAGAAAAGGGCCCCTTGTCCGTTTGAACTATCATCACTGCAGGCATTCACGCCTGAAAGACAAGCAGATCCATGGCCGAGAAAAAAGGCAATTCCAGCGAAAAAGTCCTGTACTGCTCCTTCTGCGGCAAAAGCCAGCATGAGGTGAAGAAGCTGATCGCTGGCCCATCGGTGTTCATTTGCGACGAGTGCATCGAGCTCTGCAATGACATCGTCCGCGACGAAGTGCCGGCCGACACGCCGCAGGCGCGCGCCAGCAAGTCTGATCTGCCGGTGCCCAGCGAGATCAAGGCCAGCCTCGATCAGTATGTGATCGGCCAGGATGTCGCCAAGCGCACCTTGTCGGTCGCGGTCTACAACCACTACAAGCGCCTGCGCCATATGGCCGGCACCAAGGACACGGTCGAGCTGTCCAAGAGCAACATCCTCTTGATCGGCCCCACCGGCTCCGGCAAGACCCTGCTGGCTCAGACCCTGGCGCGCTTGCTGAATGTGCCCTTCGTCATCGCCGACGCGACCACGCTGACCGAAGCGGGTTATGTGGGCGAGGATGTCGAGAACATCATCCAGAAGCTGCTGCAGAACTGCAATTACGACGTCGAGCGCGCCCAGCGCGGCATCGTCTATATCGACGAAATCGACAAGATCAGCCGCAAGGCCGACAACCCCTCCATCACCCGCGATGTGTCGGGCGAGGGCGTGCAGCAGGCTTTGCTGAAGCTGGTCGAGGGCACCATGGCTTCGGTGCCGCCGCAAGGTGGCCGCAAGCACCCGAATCAAGACTTCCTGCAGATCGACACGACCAACATCCTGTTCATCTGCGGCGGCGCTTTCGATGGCCTGGAGAAGGTCATCCAGAACCGTTCGGAAAAGTCCGGTATCGGCTTCGGCGCTTCGGTGCAGAGCAAGACCGACCGCCGCGCGGCCGAGCTGTTCCGCGAAGTGGAGCCCGAAGATCTGATCAAGTTCGGCATCATTCCCGAGCTGGTTGGGCGTCTGCCGGTGGTGGCCACCCTGGGCGAGCTGACCGAAGACGCCTTGGTGCAGATCCTGACCGAGCCCAAGAACGCGCTGGTCAAGCAGTACCAGCAGCTGTTCGCCATGGACGGCGTCGAGCTGGAAGTTCGCCCCTCGGCCCTGACGGCCATTGCCCGCAAGGCGCTGGCGCGCAAGATCGGTGCCCGCGGTCTGCGCTCCATCATGGAGCTCTCGCTGATCGACACCATGTTCGAGCTGCCAGCCCTGGACGGCGTGGCCAAGGTGGTGCTGGACGAGCACAACATTGACGAAGCCGCCAAGCCCTTGCTGGTGTATCGCGAGCAGGCCAAGGCCAGCGCCTGAGGTCGAATGAAGACAAACGAACTGGCGGTGAATTGCCGCCAGTTCCATGCCCCCGGGCATCTTGCAATACAGCCCTCAGACCGCATCTGGGTCTGAGAAAGAGAGGTTTTCATGTCCGGTCATCCTGTTTTGCCTGCGGAACCCATCACCCTGCCGCTGCTGCCGCTGCGCGATGTGGTCGTGTTCCCGCATATGGTGATCCCGCTCTTCGTGGGTCGCCCCAAGTCCATCAAGGCCCTCGAGGCCGCGATGGAAGCAGGTCGCCAGATCATGCTGGTGGCCCAGAAGGCTGCCGGCAAGGACGAGCCCAAGTCGGACGATATGTTCGAAGTCGGTTGCGTCTCCAGCATCCTGCAAATGCTCAAGCTGCCCGACGGCACGGTGAAGGTGCTGGTCGAAGGCCTGCAGCGCGCCACCACCACCTCGATCACCGACGGTGAAGAGCATTTCGTGGCCGAGGTGCTGCCCATCCCGCCCGAGACCGATCCCAAGCCCGAGGTCGAGGCCCTGCGCCGCGCGGTCACGCAGCAGTTCGACCAATACGTCAAGCTGAACAAGAAGATCCCGCCCGAGATCCTGACCTCGATCGGCGGCATCGACGACGCCGGTCGCCTGGCCGACACCATCGCCGCCCACTTGCCGCTCAAGCTTGACGCCAAGCAGTCGGTGCTGGACCTGGCCGAGGTCAGCAAGCGCCTGGAAACCCTGCTCGATCTGCTCGAGCATGAGGTCGACATCCTGCAGGTGGAAAAGCGCATCCGTGGCCGCGTCAAGCGCCAGATGGAGAAGAGCCAGCGTGAGTACTACCTGAACGAGCAGGTCAAGGCCATTCAGAAGGAACTCGGCGACGGCGAAGAAGGTGCCGATCTGGAGGAGCTGGACAAGAAGATCCAGGCCGCCCGCATGCCCAAGGAAGCGCGCAAGAAGGCCGACGCCGAGCTGAAGAAGCTCAAGCTGATGTCGCCCATGTCGGCCGAGGCCACGGTGGTGCGCAACTACATCGAGACCTTGGTCAATCTGCCCTGGAGCAAGAAGACCAAGATCAAGTTCGATCTGTCCAATGCCGTCGACGTGCTGAACGAAGACCATTACGGCCTGGACAAGGTCAAGGACCGCATCGTCGAGTACCTCGCCGTGCAACAGCGCGTGGACAAGGTCAAGGCGCCCATCCTGTGCCTGGTCGGCCCTCCGGGTGTCGGCAAGACCTCGCTGGGTCAATCGGTGGCGCGTGCCACCGGCCGCAAGTTCGTGCGCATGGCACTGGGTGGCGTACGGGATGAAGCCGAAATCCGCGGCCACCGCCGCACCTACATCGGCTCCATGCCGGGCAAGGTGCTGCAGAGCCTGTCCAAGGTCGGCACGCGCAACCCGCTTTTCCTGCTCGACGAGATCGACAAGCTGGGCATGGACTTCCGCGGTGATCCGTCTTCGGCCCTGCTCGAAGTGCTGGACCCGGAGCAGAACCACACCTTCGGTGACCACTACGTCGAGGTCGACTTCGACCTGTCCGATGTGATGTTCATCGCCACCTCCAACTCGATGAACATCCCGCCGGCGCTGTTGGACCGGATGGAAGTGATCCGCCTCTCGGGTTACACCGAGGACGAGAAGGTCAACATCGCCCAGCGCTATCTGCTGCCCAAGCAGAGTAAGAACAATGGCGTCAAGGACGAGGAGATGGAAGTCACCGAGTCCGCCATTCGCGGCATCATCCGCTACTACACCCGTGAAGCCGGTGTGCGTTCGTTGGAGCGCGAAGTCTCCAAGATCTGCCGCAAGGTGGTGAAGGGCCTGACGCTCAAGACCATCGAGGGCAAGGCGGTGGTGACCGAGGACAACCTCCACGACTTCCTGGGCGTGCGCAAGTACGACTTCGGCCGCGCCGAGAAGAAGAACCAGGTCGGCCAGGTGGTCGGACTGGCCTGGACCGAGGTGGGCGGCGATCTGCTGACCATCGAAGCCACGGCCATGCCGGGCAAGGGCAACATCATCCGCACCGGTTCGCTGGGCGATGTGATGAAGGAATCCGTCGAGGCGGCGCGTACGGTGGTGCGTTCACGCGCCCGCCTGCTGGGCATCAAGGACGAGCTGTTCGAGAAGCGCGATGTGCACGTCCACGTGCCCGACGGCGCCACGCCCAAGGACGGCCCGAGCGCGGGTGCCGCCATGACCACGGCCTTTGTCTCGGCCCTGACGGGCATCCCGGTGCGTGCCGATGTGGCGATGACCGGTGAGATCACCTTGCGCGGTGAAGTCACAGCCATCGGCGGCCTGAAGGAGAAGCTGCTGGCGGCTCATCGTGGCGGCATCAAGACCGTGATGATCCCGGAAGAGAACGTCAAGGACTTGCAAGACATCCCCGAGAACGTGAAGAACCAGCTCGAAATCGTGCCGGTGCGTTGGATCGATCGGGTGCTGGAAGTGGCGCTGGAATCCATGCCTGTGCCGTTGCCCGATGACGAGCCGGCGGCTGCGGCCAAGACCGAGCCGGTGGTGGCCGCGCCTGCGGCCACGCACTGACGCTGCGAAGTCGTCTCCCCGCTCGTTCCTCCGAATCTGGCAGGGGGCTTGCAGAACAGCAAAAATCTGGTTTAGAATCTGCGCTTCGACAGGTTGCCGAGGCAGCTGGAAACAGCAAAATCAGCAAGGTGTTGAAGTAGCAAGCGATGCGGGTGTAGCTCAGTTGGTAGAGCGCAACCTTGCCAAGGTTGAGGTCACGAGTTCGAGCCTCGTTACCCGCTCCAGAAATACAAGAATCCACTCATGTTTGCATGAGATGATTCGCAAAAAGGGAGGCCCCGGCTTCCCTTTTTTAATCAGCTGAAATCTCGGTTTCTGCTGATTAAAGGAAGAAGAGTTTGGCGCGATAGCAAAGCGGTTATGCCCCGGATTGCAAATCCGGTTAGTCCAGTTCGACTCTGGATCGCGCCTCCAAAATTTGATGTGCATATGCGGGTGTAGCTCAGTTGGTAGAGCGCAACCTTGCCAAGGTTGAGGTCACGAGTTCGAGCCTCGTTACCCGCTCCAAACAGGCGATTGGCCGGTGTTTGAAGAAACTGCTTCATGCAGAGACTAAGAAACCAGGCGCCGTTGGAATTGAAGAAGGGAAGCCTGATGGCTTCCCTTTTTGTTTTGCGCCGTGAATTCAGCATTGCAGACATGGCGCTATGGACGCCCGGTGTTCAATGACCTGCGCAACGGAGGCCGGCGGTGGCAGCTGGGCCTGAACAGAGTTCGCGTCAATTCAAAAATCTCGCGAGAAGGCTTGCGAGAAGCAAAATATTCGGTATAGAATGCAAGACTTCGCTGATGACGCATTTGATGATTCAAGTGCAAAAACAGCGAAGCGAAAACAAGATGGACACAGTGTCATCAGTTCGGAAGCTGGTTTGCTCGGCAAGCTGGTGGAAGAAAACGATGCGGGTGTAGCTCAGTTGGTAGAGCGCAACCTTGCCAAGGTTGAGGTCACGAGTTCGAGCCTCGTTACCCGCTCCAAATTTGTTTTCACAACCCTACCAACGGGTTTGCTGCCGGTGCGGAGTAGATTCGAAAAATGCGGGTGTAGCTCAGTTGGTAGAGCGCAACCTTGCCAAGGTTGAGGTCACGAGTTCGAGCCTCGTTACCCGCTCCAGATCTGCAAAAGGGAAGCCAGCGGCTTCCCTTTTTGCATTCCACAGTCGCCGTGCATTCGCGTCAGCAGACGCAGCGATAATGCGCGACCTGACCGCCGCCCGGGTGGTGAAATTGGTAGACGCAGCGGACTTAAAATCCGCCGACCTCACGGTCGTACGGGTTCAAGTCCCGTCCTGGGCACCAGCAGCGCGCCAGCGTTTCAGGTGAAGGCTGCCAGCAAGCGCTCCAGCGCCACGGTGAAAGGCGTTTGCATCAGCGGCAGGGTGGCGACCATGCCGATCAGCCCAATGCTCACGGTTAGCGGGAAGCCGACCGAGAACACGCCGATCTGCGGCGCCACGCGCGAGATCACACCCAGCACCAGGTTCACAAACATCAGCATGGTGATCAGCGGCAAGGCGATCCACAGGCCGATGCGGAAGATCTCGGCGCCCCAGACCTGAGGCTTGGCCACGCGCAAGAAGTGGAAGGGCTCATCACCGACCGGGAAGACCTGAAAGCTCTGGATCAAGGCATTGATCAGCAGCAGATGGCCGTTGATGGCGATGAACAGAAAGGCCACCATGCTGCCGAAAAAGCGCGCGCTGGCCGTGCCCTGGCTGCCCGTGGCGGGATCGAAAAAGCCAGCGTAGTTCAGGCCCATCTGCAGGCCGATCAATTCGCCCGCGAACTCCAGCGAGGCGAACACCAAGCGAACCGCAAACCCCATGGACAGGCCGATCAGCATCTGCTGAGCCAGTAGCAGCAAGAGCATGGGCAAGGAGTCCAGCGGCGCCAGTGGCATGACCGGCAGCGAGGGCTGGGCCGCCAGCGAGATGAAGAGCGCCAGGCCGACCTTGACCCGCGCCGGCACATTGCGCTGGCTGAACACCGGCATGCCGGCAAACAGCGCCAGGGTGCGGACGAAGGGCCACAGCAGCGGGTTCAACCACGCCAGCAGCTGCGCCTCCGTGACGGAAAACATCAGCTGACCACTTGCGGAATGGTTTTCAGTGTGCGCTGGATGTATTCGACCAGGGTGGTCACCATCCAGGGCCCGGTGATGGATAGCACCAGCACGGCCGCCAGCACCTTGGGCACAAAGCTCAAGGTCGATTCATTGATCTGCGTGGCGGCCTGGAACACGCTGACCAGCACCCCGACGGCGAGCACGGTCAGCAGCACCGGCGCCGACACCAGCATCAGGACATAGAGGCCTTGCTGGCCGAAGGTGAAGACTTGTTGTGCGTCCATGAGTTGAGGGCTCCGGGGCTTCAGGTGACGAACGATGCGGCCAGTGAGCCGAGCAAGAGGTTCCAGCCATCGGCCAGAACGAAGAGCATGAGCTTGAAGGGCAGGGCCACCAGCACCGGTGACAACATCATCATGCCCAGGCTCATCAGCACGCTGCTGACGATCATGTCGATCACCAGGAAGGGGATGAAGATCAGGAAGGCGATCTGGAAGGCGCTCTTCAGCTCGCTGGTCACAAAGGCCGGCACCAGCACCTTGAAGGGCACATCCTCGGCCTTGACGCTGTCATCGAGCTTGGCCAGACGCGCAAACAGCGAGACATCGGCCTGGCGGGTCTGTTTGAGCATGAAGCTGCGCATCGGCGGCTCGGCCCGCTTGATGGCTTCCTCGAAGGGCAGGGCGCCGGTGCTGTACGGCTGCCAGGCTTCGGCGTAGACCTTGTCCAGCGTCGGGCTCATGACGAAGAAGGTCAGGAACAGCGACAGGCCGACGATCACCTGATTCGGCGGCGCGGCCTGGGTGCCCAGGGCCTGACGCATCAGCGAGAGCACGATGACGATGCGGGTGAAGCCCGTCATCATCAAGAGCACCGCGGGCAGAAAGCCCAGCGCCGTGAAGAACAGCAGGGTCTGGATGGGCACCGAGAAGCTGCCGCCATTGGCGCCCTGGCCCAGCAGCAAAGGGATTGTGGCCGGCGGGGTGCTGCTCTGGGCCCAGGCGCTGGCAGACAGCAGCAGACCGGTGCTCAGCAAGGCAGCTCGGCCCAGCCAGGCTTCAGCTCGCATCGCGGCCTCCGGCAGATTTGTCCTCGACATGGGCTGGCGTCTGGCCGCGCAGGCGCGCGCCCAGCTGCTGCGCGAAACTGCCGTTAGCAAAGGGCGCCAGGCCCGTGGCACTCGGGGCTTCGGCCTGCGGCGGCATCACATGCAAGGTGTTGATCTGCTGGCCCGTCACCCCCAGCACCAGCCAGCGGCGGTCGTCGCCCTGGCCGACTTCCACCGTCAGCAGGCGTTGATTGGGGGCGATGGGCAGTTGCGCGACCAGGCGCATGGCGCCGTGAGTCTGGCTGCCCGCGCCGCCCAGAGGCGTGCGCTTGAGCAGCCACAAGGCCAAGGGAATCAGGCACAGAATGGCCAGAAACCAGAGCAGGGGCAGCAGGGGTGAGGAGTTCATGGGCCCGATTGTGGGCCAAGCCAGGGCGGCGATGCGCCCTGAAGTGCCGGGTCTTGCCCCGGGAACTCAGGCTTTTGCGTGCAGGGGCGCTCCAGCCTTGCGAACGAATCTCGCGATCAGGCCTTGGAGAGACGGCGCATGCGCTCCGAGGGTGTGACGATGTCGGTCAGGCGAATCCCGAACTTGTCGTTCACCACCACCACCTCGCCCTGTGCGATCAGGTAACCGTTCACCAGCACGTCCATCGGCTCACCCGCCAGGGCGTCCAGTTCCACCACCGAGCCCTGCGCCAGTTGCAGGATGTTCTTGATCGGAATGCGGGTGCGGCCCAGTTCCACGGTCAGCTGGACGGGGATGTCCAGGATCATGTTGATGTCGCCGCTGGGCAGATTGTTGGGCGAGGGCGAGAAATTGGCGAAGCTGGCCGGCGCGACCTGCTCGCTGGGCTGGGACACTTCTTCGGCCACTTCGGCCGGTTTGGATTCCGCCAGGGCCGCCGCCCATTCGGCGGCCATGGCGTCTTGTTCTTCGGCGGAGGGGGTATCAGGTGACATTGCGTGCTCCCAGCCAACCCTGGTCAGGGCTGGTCAGCATTTGTTCCACTTTGATCGCGTACTTGCCATTCGAGGTGCCGTAGTGGCAGTCGTAAATCGGCACGCCGTCGATCTTGGCCTTGATCATGGTTTCCAGGTCCAGCTCGATGAAGTCACCCGGCTTGAAGGCCAGCAATTGCTCCACCGTGGCCGGCGCCGTACCCAGCTCGGCCACCAGCTCCACCTGCGCGGCCTGGATCTGGTGCTTGAGCAGATTGACCCAGCGGCGGTCGGGCTCGGTGGAATCGCCCACTGTGGTCGAGTACAGCACGTCACGGATCGGCTCCAGCGTCGCGTAGGGGATGCAGAAGTAGACCGTGCCGCTGGTCTCGCCGATTTCCAGCGTGAACGAGGTCGACACCACGATCTCGCTGGGGGTGGCGATGTTGGCGAACTGGGGCTGCATTTCCGAGCGTTGGTATTCCAGCTCCAGCGGATAGATGCCTTTCCAGGCCTTGTGGTATTCGGCCGTGATGACCTCGACCAGGCGCAGGATCACGCGCTGCTCGGTGGCCGAGAAATCGCGGCCTTCGATGCGGGCGTGGAACTTGCCGATGCCACCGAACAGCGAGTCGATGACGGCGAACACCAAGGTCGGGTCGCAGACGATCAGACCCGAGCCGCGCAGCGGCTTGACCGAGACGATGTTGAAGTTGGTCGGCACCACGATCTCGCGCAGGAAGGCGCTGTACTTCTGCACCTTGATGCCGCCGATGGCCACTTCCGGGCTCTTGCGGATGAAGTTGAACAGGCCGACGCGGATGTTGCGCGCAAAACGTTCGTTGATGATTTCCATCGTGGGCATGCGCCCACGGACGATCCGTTCCTGGCTGGCCAGGTTGTAGTCGCGTATGCCACCAACCTGCTCCTCCTCGGCGTCGAGCTTCTGGCTCTCGCCGGTGATGCCCTGCAGTAGCGCATCAACTTCGTCTTGGGAGAGGATTTGCTGATTCATGGCGAATCACCGATCTGCTTCAACAGCGGGCTCACTGGACGATGAAGGTGGAGAACAACACCTGGGTGACCGGGCTGACCACGGCTGGCTTCTTCTTTTTCTTTTTCTTCTTCGGCGCGGCCTCTTCCTCGTGCTCGTCTTCGTCCTCGAGCTCGATGCCCATGGGGCGCACCGATTCACGCAAAACTTCGCGGGCCAGCTTTTCCTTGCCCTCGCGGCTCAGCAACTCGGCCGATGTTTTGTGTGAAAGAACCATCAGCACATTGCTGCGGATGGCGGGCAGGTAGGCCTTGATCTGATCGGCGGTCTTGGCGTCGATCACCTCCAGCGTGATGCCGACCTGGGCAAAGCGATCCACATCCTTGTCGGACAGATTGACGGTGAAGGGGTCCAGGGGCACGAACACCGGCGGTGTGCCTGGCTTGGGCGCAGCGTGGGCCGGGGCTTCCTGATGGGCGGCGGCTTCACCACCTTCCTCATCGTCCGCGGGCGGTTTCTTTTTCATCAGGAGCAAGGCGGCACCGCCGCCACCCAGAACCAGCACGAGCACGGCCGCGATGATGATGATCAGTTTTTTGTTGCCTCCGCCTTTGGGGGCATCGGCAGGCGCTGCGGCCGGTGTAGACATGAGGACTCCTGTGTACTTTCTTGCTCAAACAGCCGGCCACCACCGTGGCGCAGTCGCGCCCGGGCGCAGGGGCCAGGGTTCGGGTTGAAGCTGATTATTGATGCTGCTGTCCTGTCTCAAGGGGAGAAAAGGCCGACCGGCGCTCGTCATTTCAGGGCTGCCGAATGGGCTTGCATCTAGGCGTACAGATCGACCACGCCCTGGCTGCGTCGCGTGCCGCCGGCCGGGCCAGAGAGGCTGGCTTCGCTGCTGCTCACGCCCATCTCGAGTCGGTTGCCGCGGCCCTTGTGGCCGCGTCCGCTGTCGTCTCGTGCTTCGGTCTGGGCCGAGGGGTCCCGGGCTTGCTGGAACACGCCGCCGCCGCTCAGTGTCAGGCCGCTGTCGCGCAGGGCGGCTGCCAAGTCGGGCAGGCTTTGCTCCAGAATCTGGCGCGTCTCGGCATGCTCGGCGTGGAAGGAAATCTGTGCCTGCTGGCCTTCCAGCACGATTTGCACCTGCACCGGGCCCATCTCGGCCGGATTCAGGTGGAGCTGGGCTTCTTGCACGCCATCGGCGGCCAGCACACTGAGTCTCGCGCCCAGCTCGGGAGCGAAGGCCGGGGCATGCAGCGGCGACTGCAGATGCAACTGGGCGCTCTCGGCGCTGCCGCTGTTGGCCGGTGTTTGGGCGGTGGCGTCGGCGGCCTGGCCGCGGCTCAGCGCATCCAGGCCTGTGGCAGCCTGGGCTGCGGTCAAGGCGGCGGTGGCGGGGCTGTTTGCATCCGGATAGCCGCTGGCGCCTTGAAGCATGCGGGCGAAGCTGCTGCCTTCGCTGCCGGCCAAGGGCAGCGTGCCAGCCGCGCCTGTGGCGGCTGGGCTGGCGCCCGTGGCATTCAGGTCCTTGCCGAACACCTGAGCCTGGGCGCGGTCCACGGTGCTGGCGCGCCGGCTGCCGAGATCGCTGGCACCGGGGATGCTGTCGCGCCGCAGGCTGCGGCTGCCGTCCGGGCGGGCCGTTGTGGGGGTCGTGGTGGCGTCGAGTTCACCCATCTCGCCGGGCCGGCCGCCGCGAGCGGCCTCGATGGCGAGTGCGTCGGAATCGCTGTCTTCTGCTTTGTCCTCAGGTTGAGCCTGCTCGCGGCTCTGGCCGTTCCAGGCCTGCGTGTCGCTGCGCGGTGTGCTGGGCTCGGCCGTGGCTGGGGCTTTGGGGGCGGCAGCGGTGTCGCCGCTGCGTTCATCGGCTGTGGGCTTGCGGGTGCTGGCGCTGCTGCGATCGAGTTCGGCACCGCTGTCGCTGCCGCCCGCTTTGCTGGGCGGCTGTGCGCTCAAGGCCTGGCGCTCGGCCGCGCCCGCGGGTTTGGCGGCGGACTGATTCTGGGCGCGGCGTGCGGCCAGCTTCTGTTCCTGGCTTTGCGTTTCGCTGCGGCGTTCGGCCAGACGTTCGGCGCTGCGCTCGGGCGTGGCCGGGCGCAGATTGGCCGGGGATGTGCTTGGGGGCGTGGGCGCTGCTGCAGCCGCGACCGTGGGCTTGGGTGCGGCGGCGGCCACATCCAGCTTGTTCAACATCTGCTTGAACTGCAGGGCGGTTTCTTCGCTGCTGGCGCTGGGCGTGAAACGTGGGGCTGCGGCGCCAGACTGGCGCAGGGCGGCCGCGCGGGCGCTGTCCTGGGCGGCCAGCAGTTGGGCATTCAAAGGGCTGGACATGGGGGCACTCCTGGCTTGCGCGGCCGGCTCAGGCGCTCAGGCGCACAAAGGGATTGGCGCCGGCGTAGGCAGCGCGCGAGGCCTGCTCGTCGGTGGCCTTCTGTTCCTGGCGTTGCGCGCTGCGGCTGATTTCCAGACGGCGGCGCTCCAGCAGCTTGCGCACCGAGGCCACGCGCATTTCCAGCGCTTGCAGCTGTTCGCGTGCGTTTTGCACGCGCTGGTCGGCGAACTCGGCAATGTGGCTCTGGCTGGTGATGGCGTCGTTCAGGCGCATGCCGAAGTTCTGGTAGCAGCCGACGATGTCCATCGTGCCCTGGCGGGCGAACTGCTGGCTCCAGCGCAGCTGGTAGTCGTTGCGGTACTGGGCCAGATCGCCGTGCTGGGCGCGCGCGCGCTGGGCGCGGGCCTGGGCGTCTTGCAGCTGGCGCAGGCCCTCGTCACGTTCGGCCTCGGCCCGTTCGAGCAGGATGCTCAGGACCTGGAGATTGCTGGAACTGCTCATTTAGCGATCCTCGGTAGTGCGGCGAGGTCCGATGCGGACCTCTGGTGTATCGGCAGAATTCAGGCGTCCTTGATCACGGCCGACAGCTGGCGAACGCTGTCGGCCAGCAAGGCCGGGCTGTGCATGTCCTGCTGCAGCAGGCGGCTGATGTCGGGGTGCAGGCGCACGGCCAGGTCCAGTTCATGGTCATGTCCGGGCGCGTAGGCGCCCAGCTGGATCAGGTCGCGGGCCTTGTTGTATTTGGCGAGCAGCTGGCGGCAGCGGCGGGCGGCGTCGATATGGCTTTGCGGCGCCACATTGGTCATCACCCGCGAGATCGAGCGCTCGATGTCGATGGCCGGGTAATGGCCGGCCTCGGCCAGCTCGCGGCTCAGCACGATGTGGCCGTCCAGAATCCCGCGCGCCGCGTCGGCGATCGGGTCTTGCTGGTCGTCGCCTTCGCTGAGCACGGTGTAGAAGGCGGTGATCGAGCCTTCGCCCGGCAGGCCGTTGCCGCTGCGTTCCACCAGCTGGGGCAGCTTGGCGAAGCAGCTCGGCGGATAGCCCTTGGTGGCCGGCGGCTCGCCAATGGCCAGGGCGATCTCGCGTTGGGCCATGGCATAGCGGGTCAGCGAGTCCATCAGCAGCAGCACGTGCAGGCCTTGGTCGCGGAAGTTTTCGGCGATCGCCGTGGCGTAGTGCGCACCTTGCATGCGCACCAGAGGCGGGGCATCGGCCGGCGCGGCCACCACGACCGAGCGCTGCAGGCCTTCCTCGCCGAGGATGTCCTCGATGAATTCCTTCACTTCCCGGCCGCGTTCGCCGATCAGGCCGACGACGATGACATCGGCCTGCGTGTAGCGGGCCATCATGCCCAGCAGCACCGATTTGCCGACGCCGGTGCCGGCGAACAGGCCCAGGCGCTGGCCTCGGCCGACGGTCAGCATGGTGTTGATGGCGCGCACGCCGGTGTCCAGGGCGCTGCGCACCGGGTCGCGATCCATGGCATTGATGGGGCGGCGCACCATGGGCTCGGCATGGGTCATCTGCAGGGGGCCGCGGCGGTCCAGCGGATGGCCGTGCGAATCGACCACGCGGCCCAGCAGGCCCTGACCCATGGGCAGGTGCAGGCCGCGGTCTTCGTTGCGGCGCCAGGGGTGCAGGGGTTTGCCCAGCTGCGGGCCCATCAGGGGCAGGGCGCGCGGCACGACCATGGCGCCGCTGGACAAGCCCTGGATTTCATCGGTGGGCATCAGGTAGGCGCGGTCGCCCGAGAAGCCCACCACCTCAGCCTTGACCGGTCGCTGGCCGCGTTGCGGGTTGGCGCTGGAGCTGGGCATGTGGATCTCGCAGACCGAACCCACCGGCACCTTGACCCCCGTGGCTTCCAGCACCAGGCCGGCCACACGCACCAGCTTGCCTTGCGATTCCAGTGGCGTGCTGTTGCTGGCGAACTCCTGCAGATTGCTCAGGTACTGCAGCCAGCGGCCTTGGCGGCCAGCGGCTGGGCTGTCGTCCTGGGCTTCGTCGTCGGTGCGCTCGGCCTCGATCTCATCAGCCAGCGTTCCGTAGTACTGCTCCATCACAGGTCCTCCTGCGTGGGCTGGGTGGGCTCGGCATCGTTGCGGCCGCTGCGGCGGTCTTCCCACAGCGAGGCCTGGCCCATGGCCGCGGCGGCCTGCTGCCAGCGGGCGGCCAGGCTGGCGTCGACGCTGCTGATGTCGGAATCGACCCGGCAGCCGCCGCGCGGTACTTCGGGGTCGGGCAGGAGCTGGGCATCGCGCGCGCGCAGCTCCTCGCCGGCGCCTTCCTGCACCAGCGGGTAGTCGCTGGGATTGACGCGCACGCGCACATGGCGGGCCGAGAGCTGCAACGCTTCCACGGCATCGTGGGCCACCTTGGCGATGTGCTCCGGGCGCTGCGTGATCTCGCTGCGCACCACCTGGCGGGCCAGCTCCACGGCGCAGCGCGCCAGGCTGCGGGCCATCTCGTCCTCCAGGGCGCGGAAATCGGCGTCGAAGCTGCTCACCAGCTGGCCGATCTGGGCGCTCATCTGCTGGGCAAAGCTTTTCTTGAAGGCATCGAGCGCGGCCATGCCGTCGCGGTAGCCGTCCTGGTAGCCGGTTTGACGGGCGGCGTGCAGCAGCTCCTGCAGATCGGGTTCCGGCGGCGGTGCGGGCTCGGCCACCTCGGGCTGGGCGTTGGCCGGGGCCGGTGCGCTGATCGGTGCGCGCTGGGTGTTCACGGCACCGTGGAAGGCATCCGGGTTCCAGGCGGCAAAGCTCTGCACTTCTTCGCGCGGAATGAAGCGGCTGTAGCTGCTGGTGCGCGGCGGCGCCGACGGGTCACGCGGCGGCGGTGGCACTTGGCGGGGCGGGCGAGGGGTCATGACTCAATCGCCTCAAACGAATTGGTCGTCGCCGCCGCCCGCCAGCACGATGGTGCCTTCGTCCACCAGACGGCGCACGATCTTGAGCATTTCCTTCTGCTCGGCTTCCACCTCGGACAGGCGCACCGGGCCGCGCGATTCCAGGTCTTCGCGCAGGGTTTCGGCCGCGCGGCTCGACATATTGCGCAGGATCTTTTCGCGCAGCTCGGCGCTCGCGCCCTTGAGGGCCACCACCAGGGATTCGCTCTGCACTTCCTTGAGCACGGCCTGGATGCCTTTGTCGTCGATCTTGTCGAGATCGTCGAAGGTGAACATGTTGTCCATGATCTTCTGGGCCAGGTCGGCATCGGCTTCGCGGATGTAATCCAGCACCGAGGCTTCCACGCTGGAGCCCAGCATATTGATGATCTCGGCCGCGGTCTTGACGCCGCCGAGGTTGGATTTCTTCATGCGCTCGCCGCCGGCCAGCACCTGGCTCATGACCTCGTTCAGGTCCTTCAGCGCCATGGGCTGGATGCCGTCCAGGGTGGCGATGCGTACCAGCACCTCGTTGCGCTGACGCTCGGTGAAGACCTTGAGCACCGAGCTGGTCTGGTCAAAGTCCAGATGGGCCAGGATGGCGGCAATGATCTGCGGGTGTTCGTTGCGCAGCAGCTCGGCCACCGAGGCCGCGTCCATCCACTTCAGGCTTTCGATCGAGGACACATCGCTGCCTTGCAGGATGCGGTCGAGCAGCAGATTGGCCTTGTCTTCGCCCAGGGCCTTGCGCAGCACCTGACGCACGTATTCATCGGTGTCGGAGACCAGGGTGCTCTGGGTTTCGGCCACGGCGTCGAAGCGGGTCAGCACCTGCTCGACCTTGTCACGGCCCACGACCTTGAGCTTGGCAATGGTCTCGCCCAGCTTCTGCACCTCTTTCGGGGCCAGATGCTTGAAGACTTCCGACGCTTCCTCCTCGCCGAGAGACATCAGCAAGATGGCAGCGTCTTCGATTCCTTTGTCATCCATGGTCGGGCTCGTTGGTCAATGTGGCGGGGGAGACGCGCGGCCGGTCCGGCTCACTCGACCTCACCGTTGATCCAGTTGCGCATGATGTTGGCCACGGCAATCGGGTTCTCGCGAGCCAGTGCGCGGGCACGCTCAAGTTTTTCGTTAGCCACCGGGCCGCTCAGGGCGGGCAGGCCGCCGTCGGCGCCCAGGGCGGGCAGTTCGTTCTCGTCGTCGACCACGGCGTTGAGCTGCGAGGCGGTGTCGCTGGCTTCCGGCGGTGGCGGGTTGGCGGCCTTGATGGCCGGGCGCACCATGCCGAACACGGCAATCAGGGCCACCAGCACCAAGGCCAGTGGCACGGCAGCGCTGCGCAGCAGGTCCAGCACAAAGGGCTGCTTCCACAGCGGCAGTTCCACTTCTTCTTGCTTGTCTTGCAGGAAGGGCGCGCTGATGATCTTGAGCGAGTCACCACGCTCCTGGTTGAAGCCCATGGTCTCCTTGACCAGAGCGGTCAGCTTGTCCAGCTCTTCCTGCGGAACCGGGATGTTGGCAACCTTGGACTTGGGGTCGGTGTTGGGGCGGTGGTTGATGACCACGGCCGCATTCAGTCGGCGCACATTGCCGGTGGCGTTGCGCACCACGCGCACGGTCTTGTCGAGCTCGTAGTTGGTGATGGAGTCGCGCTTGGTGCTGTTGCTGGGCGAACCGCCGGCGGCCTGCAGTGGCGCAGCTTCGCCTTCGATGGGTGCGGTGGCCGGGGCTTGCGGCTGGTTGGCGGCGGCACCGGGCACGCCGGTCGGTGGCGCGGGCGTGCCGTTGACGGACTCGTTGGTCTGGGCGCTGCGCACCGCGGCGGTGGCGCCTTGGCCTCGATTGGGCTTGTACTCTTCGGCCGTGCTCTCGATCTGCGAAAAGTCGACATCGGCCGTCACCGTGGCGCGCAGATTGCCGCGGCCCACCACTGGCTCCAGCAGCTCATAAATGCGCTTGTTGAAGTTCGATTCGATTTGCTGCTTGTATTGCAGCTGTTGGCTGTCCAGGCCATTGCTGGCTTCCGGGCTGTTGGACAGCAGGGCTCCGGTCTGATCCAGCACGCTGACGGCCTTGGCCGACAGACCCGGCACGCTGGCCGAAACCAGGTGGACGATGCCGGCGATCTGGGCGCGGTCCAGCGAGCGGCCGCCGCGCAGGGTCAGCATGACCGAGGCGCTGGGCTTTTGCTGCTCGCGGAAGAAGCCGTTTTGCTCCGGCATGGCCAGGTGCACGCGGGCATCGGCCACATCGGCCAGGGCGGTGATGGTGCGGGTCAGTTCGCCTTCCAGGCCGCGCTGGAAGTTCAGCCGTTCGTTGAACTGGGTCTGGCCGATGGAGCTCTTGTCCATCAGCTCGAAGCCCACGCTGCTGCCCTTGGGCAGGCCGGCCGAGGCCAGCTTCATGCGCACGTCGTAAACCTGGGCCGCCGGCACGAGAATGGTGCCGCCGGGTTCGTGGCGGTAGGGCACGTTCAGCTGGGCCAGCTGGGCGATGACGGCGCCGCCGTCCTTGTCGGACAAGCCGGTGAACACCGGCCGGTAGTCGCCCTGGTTGGACCACAGGGTGATGGCCAGCACGGCGGCGGCCAGCATGGCCAGGCCGCCGCCCATCATCAGCTTGTTGCGCACCGGCAAGGCTGCAAGGCGGGCACCGAAGCTGGCAGGCTCGGGTGTCACCAAGGGCAGGGTGTTGGCGGCGGGGCTGAGGGCGTTGTCCATGAGTCGGGCCGGGCTGGAGGGCGGGTCTGTCGGTCTGAAAGTGAAGAGGCGGGTGCCAATCCGTGATGGTTTTCACGGCGGGCGACAGGCATTGCCGATGCATTGAATTATTCGGATTTGCCCCCTCAAGAAAGCCTGGAACAGGCCGAAGAACCGAGCGCAGTTCCCTCCTTCAGGCGGCGCGTCCGGGCCTACAGTTCCCTCCATCGCTCCGGCTCTGGCTTCGCCTTGGCCACGGGGCGTGGATGGAGTCCCTTGTCATGGAACTGAAGCTCAGACCTTTTGATTTCGCCCAGGCCACCGCGCGCGCTGGCCTGAACATCAATGGCGAGCCGCTGTCCAAGGCCAAGGCCACGGGCGGCGCCAGTTTTGGCGACGCCATGGCCCAGGCCATGCAAGGCGTGAGTCGCTCGCAGAACGAGGCCTCACGCTTGCAGCGCGAGGTGCAGCTGGACAACCCGACCGTCAGCCTGGAAGAGACCATGGTGGCCATGCAGAAGGCCCAGATCGGTTTCCAAGCCACCTTGCAGGTCCGCAACCGCCTGGTGTCCGCCTATTCGGAAATCATGAACATGCAGGTCTGACGGGGTAGGGGGGGGCTGAGGCTCCGCCCGTCCCGCGGCATTCGATGCTGTTTCTTGCGCAAGGCTTCCCGCGTTGCGCTCCAGGCCCGAGGCCTTCAGCAGGGCGAGGCCGTCTGGGCTGCCGGCCCGCACACCTGCACCCGCCCCATGCTGTTGAGTTCTACGCGCAGGGCTTGGCCCTTGCCGGTGCTGAAGGCCGTGGCGCCATGTCGCGGCGCCTGGCCCAGGGCTGGCTCAAACTCGGCATCGACGGCTGAATCCATTCGCACATCGGGGTAGTCACGCCCCTTGCTACGGGTCAGTGTGCAGGCGGTGGCTCGCCCAGTGGCTGGATCGAAGGACTTGCTGCTGCCGGCCACCGTGGGGCCGCAGTCGCAGGGGTGGTCGCGGCTGATGCCCCAGCACCACTCTGGCCCGGCCTGAAAGCTCACGAACACCGGGCTGCGCTGGGACACGCTCATCTCCCGCGCGTTGCGCAGGTCCATCAGCAGGCTGTTGGCCGCGTCGCGCAGCTGCTGGCGCTGGATGAAGCTGCGGTAACTGGGCACGGCAACGGCCATCACCACGGCCAGCACGGCCATGACCACGGCCGCTTCGAGCAGGGTGAAGCCGCGGTGCATGTTCGGGCGGCTTTTGTGATTCATGGGGTGCCCTGGGCCTTGCGCAGCAGGCGTGCCATCTTCTGCGCCTGTTCCACATAGTGTTGCAGATCACGCTCGGCGAGTGGGTCGAGGTTCTCGAAGGTCAAGCCCAGCTGGCGGCTGCCGTCGGTTTGCGGGCGCACATGCTGCAGGCGCAGATCCACCATCAGGCGGGTGTGCCGGTCCAGCTCCACCCGCACGGCCTGCAGCAGCTGGCCGGTGGCCGGCGCGGCCGGCCCGGGCGGCAGCAGCAGGGCCAGGCCACCGAGGCTCAGGTCCAGCACGCGCAGGCTGAGGGTGATGGGGCTGGCCTCGTCGGCGCCGGGCACGCAGACATGGGCTTGCGGCGTGCGGCTGGTCGGGCGCACGCGAAAGGCCTGGCGGCGCTGAAAGCGGTAGAGCTGCTGAGGCAGATTGGCGCGCAGCAGATCATCCTGGCTGGCTTGCGGGCCGGCTTGCAAAAGCATCAGCCCCTCCAGATCGAACTGCAGGCGGATCTGGTCCAGATAGGCCACGGCTGTCAGCTCCTGGGCGCCCAGCAGGTTCGGCAGCGGGCTGGCGGCTGCGGGCCGGTCCAGCAGCAGTCGGCCCTTGTCGGCATCGAGTTCGCAGACTCGGGTGGAGAGGCTGAGGCCCTCCGGTGTGCTGAGGATCAGCGGGGTCTGCTCCTGCTGCAGGCGCTGCAGCAGACCGAGAATCTCGACCGGGGACTGGATACGAAAATCGCCCGAGTCGGCAGAGGCAGCCGAGTCGGGCGAGGTGGAGGGAGGCGGAGTGGAGCTCATGCGGGAGGGGCGGTTTCGCCCGGGGGGTCTGGCAGGCTCCCGGGCGGCGCGTTGAAAGACCGTGGGCCGGTGTTCAGTGCAAGGTTTTGCTCTTGCCGGACAGCACCTGGTCCAGATCATCCAGCCAGGGTTCGGCCAGATGGCGGATCTCGGCGTCGTTGAGCAGGATGCGCTGCATGATGCGTGTCTTCAGCTTGTTCTCTTCGGGGGCCAGTTTTTCACCGGCAGCGGCATGCTTGAGCTGGGAGATCAGCAGCACGCAAGCGCCCTCGAGCTTGACGACTTCGTCCCAGTTGCCGGTGCGTGCGGCGGACAGCATATCGGCGCTGGCTTGCTCAATGGCTTCGTAGTAGCTCAGAAGTTGGGTGTTCATCACAATTTCCGCAAGAAACAAGTGTTAGATGGATCAGGCCGCGCGCTGCACTTCCGGCGACTGGCCGATGGCGGTCCAGGCGTCTCGTACCGGGGTGAGCAGGCGTTGGCACTCTTCGATCAGGGTTGCATCGCTGCGCAAATTGGCCTGAGTCAGGCGCATGCACAGGTAGGCGTAGAGGTCACCCAGGTCCTGGGCCAGCGGGCCGGCTTCCAGGTTCAGCGTGGCTTTGAGGCCCTCGTCCAGAATCCGAACCGCGCGGCACAGCGAGTTGTTCTTCAGCTCGGTGTTGTTGGTCTCGATGGCGACCAGGGCTTGATTCATGGCGGCAAAGATGCCGTCGAACAGCATGGCGACCAGACGGTGCGGGCTGGCGCTTTGAACATCGGTCTCCAGTCCGACCTTGCGGTACATCGAGGCGCGCTGTGTCCTGGATGCGAACGGAGAGGCTGCGTTGCCGTACATGGTGGGATTCTTTCCGGGGAAGCTCGTGTTGAATTGTTTTCGACCCCGGGGCGCTGAACTTGAGTGCTGGAAGACACCGCATCTGCCTGCAAACGCGGGCTTGAAGAAAGTGCGAATTTGTGCCGGCTGGACGGCGGTCGGCGCCGTGCTTTTGCATGCTTCACAAAGCAAACAAGCGGTGGCTTCTTGCGAAACCACCGCTTGCTCGGAGGGGATCAGACGCTGCAGCGCGCGTGCAGGGTCGAGGGGCCGCGGCCCTTACTTGTTCAGCAAAGCCATTTGCTGGCTGACATAGCTGGACAGGTTGTTGAGCTTGCCCATCTGCACATCGAGTGCGGTGTAGCGCGCGCGCAGCCGGGTCTCGGCCAGTGTGGCCTTTTCTTCCAGTTTGGTGCTTTGCAGAGCGTTGCCGTTGATGCGGTCCTGCAGGCCTTTTTGTCGCGTGCTCAGGCTGCCGTCAATGCCCAGGGCCTGGTCGGCGAACTTGCGCATGCGCTGCGCAATGCCGCTGTTCTCGGCGTTGCCGTTGTCCACGGCCATGAAGAGCTGCTTGAGGCTGTCCAGATCGGCCATGGATTTGTCCAGCTTGGTCGTGGTGACCTTGAGGCTGCCGTCGGCCACGGGGTCCAGGCCGATGTCGGCCAGGCGGCTGAACTTGCCACCCAGGGTGGTGGTGCCGCCGCTGACGCCTCGCATGGCCGATTGCACACTCAGCACCGAGCCTTCGCCTTGCAGGGTGCCGGCGGTTTTGTTGGCTTGGTCGTACTTGGTCTGGTCCTTCACCAGGGCCGCCAGGCTGCTGTAGGCGGTGGCGAAATCCGTGACGGCTTTCTTGATGGCCTCTTTGTCCGCCGAGATGGTCAGGTTGACGTCGGCGGTGGTGGGCTTGAGCAAGTTGATGGTCAGGCCGTCGATGGAGTCCTTGAGTGTGTTGGCTTCCGATTCAATGTCCAGCCCGTTGAGCTTGGCCAGGGCATTGCCGGCGGCCTGGTTCTGGGTGGCCTTGGAGGCGTCGGGCGTGCGCGGGTCGAAGGACAGCGCGTCCAGGCCTTGGCCGTCCAGCAGACCATCGCCATCGATCACACCGATGCGAAAGCCATTGCTGGCGCCGGTTTCGGTGGATCGCATGACCAGACGGGAACCGCCCTGATCGGTGACGATGGAGGCCGTGACGCCGGCCTTGGCGGCGTTGATCTTGTCGCGGATCTGGGCCAGGGTGTTGCCACCCTCGCTGATGTCGATGGTCACCGCGCTGCTGCCGGCCTTGGGGTCAAAGCTGGTCTGGTCGGCATTCCATTTGCCGAGCTCGATGGTGATGCTGCCTTGGCCGATTGGCCCGGTGGCGGGCTGGTAGCTGGTGGAGACCGACTGCGCCGTGGCCAGCCGGCTGACTGAGACGGCCACATTGCCTGCAGCGGCGCCTGGGCCCGGGGTGACGCTGACGCTGCTGGCGTCGCTGGAGGTGCCCAGGCCCGCGCCCCAGGTGTCGGGGTTGGTCAGCTTGGCCGCGGCATCGCGCAAGGCCGAGAGGCTGCTTTGCACCTTGCCATAGGCCGAGAGCTGTGTTTTCAAGCCGTCGGTGGCGGTCTTCAAGGTGGCGATCGGCTTCCGTTCCACCGAGACCAGCTTGGTGATCAGTGACTCGATGTCGAGGCCGCTGCCAATGCCGGCGGAGGTGATGCTTGCCATGATGGGACTCCCTGTGGCGTGCGAAAGATCCGCGTCCGAGTCTTGTGGTCCAAACGGCGACAGATCGCGGGGTCGAGACAAAAAAGGCCGATACGCAAAGGCGGTATCGGCCGAAGGTGCTCAAAACTTGAGAGAAACCGTGCGCGCGCTCGTCGGCACCAGGCCGGCGAGGCGGGGCCGATCAACCCTTCAGCAGACTCAGCACCTGCTGTGGCAGCTGGTTGGCCTGGGCCACCATGGCATTGCCAGCCTGTTGCAGGATCTGGGTGCGGCTGAGGTTGGAGGTTTCTGCCGCGTAGTCGGCATCCATGATGCGGCTGCGTGCGGCGCTTTGGTTTTCCACCGAAACCTGCAGGTTCGAGATCACGGCCTCGAAACGGTTCTGCGAGGCGCCCAGCGTGGCGCGCTGGCTGCTGACCGTGTTCAGGGCGATGTCGATGTTGTCGATGATGACCTTGATATCGGCTGTGGTCGAGGCATTGCCGATGGTGGCACCGGTGACTGCGGTGATGGTGGGGTCCACCGTCATGTCCGAGGTGGTCACCGTGATGGTGTCTTCCGCGCCGGTGTTGGGGCCGACCTGGAACTCCTGCGGGATCACCGCATCGGCGCCCAGGATCTTCTTGCCGTTGAAGGTGGTGCCCGCCAGCACGCGGCCGATTTCCAGAGCCAGCTCGCCGAATTCCTTGCCGATGGAATCCAGGTCGGTGGTGGTGTTGGTGGCGTTGCGGGACTGCACCGACAGCTCACGCATGCGTTGCAGCGTGTCGCCGACCTTGGACAGCGCGCCTTCAGCGGTCTGTGCCAGCGAGATGCCATCGTTGGCATTGCGGATGGCGACGTTCATGCCTCGGACCTGGGCATGCATGCGCTCGGCAATCGCCAGGCCTGCCGCATCGTCCTTGGCGGAATTGACTCGCATACCCGAGGACAGGCGCTGCATGGACACCCCGAGGGAGCCCTGCGACATGTTCAGATTGCGCTGCGCGTTCAGCGAGGCAATATTGGTATTGATGGTTTGCGGCATTTGAGCACTCCTACAGAATCCGGTAACTCCCGGCCAGGCCGGCGCGTCAATCCAAGTGTGGGGAGCCGGCCGAGCCGGCGCCTTCGCTTGTCAACTCGCCCGGTCTGTTCAAGCTTGGGCCTGGTGGGGCCGGGGGCTTGGGTCCGGACGTCGGGTGATGCTTTCCATGTTTCAACCCGATGGCCAAATTCTTGAGCAGTCTGTCGTGCCTCGAAAGCAGGAAAAGGCCGTGAAACCACGGCCATAAAAAAGCTCCGCGCCCTGGAGCAAGCCAGGGTGGCGGAGCGAGCGGAGAGTCTGTTGTCGGGGCCGGCGAGCCGGCCTTCGGTGGCGTTTCAGTCGAGCGGTGGCTCAGCCGCCACGCAGCAGCGACAGCACTTGCTGCGGCATCTGGTTGGCCTGCGACACCATCGCCGTGCCGGCCTGCTGCAGGATCTGCGCGCGGCTGAGGTTGGCGGTTTCCGAGGCGTAGTCGGCATCCATGATGCGGCTGCGCGAAGCGCTCTGGTTTTCCACCGACACCATCAGGTTGGAGATCACCGCTTCGAATCGGTTCTGCGCCGCACCCAAGGTGGCTCGTGTCGAGCTGACCGTGTTGATGGCCGTGTCGATGTTGTCGATGGTCGTCTTCAGATCGGCCACGGTCTTGGTGTTGTCGATCGCGTCACCGGTGACTGCCGTGATGTCGGTATCGGTGGTCAGATTGGTGGTGGTCACCGTCACCATATCGTTCACCGTCGTGTTGGCGCCGATCTGGAAGTCATTGGCCTTCGCACCTGCGCCGAGGATGGCGGTGCCGTTGAAGGTGGTGCCGGCCAGCACGCGCTGGATTTCCGAGCCCAGCTCGGCGAACTCCTTGCCGATGGAATCCAGGTCCGTGGTGGTGTTGGTGGCATTGCGGGCCTGCACCGCCAGCTCACGCATGCGCTGCAGGGAGTCACCCACTTTGGACAGCGCCCCTTCAGCGGTCTGCGCCAGCGAGATGCCATCGTTGGCATTGCGCACGGCGACGTTCATGCCGCGCACCTGGGCTTGCATGCGCTCGGCGATCGCCAGGCCGGCGGCGTCATCCTTGGAGGAATTGACGCGCATGCCCGAAGACAGGCGCTGCATGGAGGTGGCCAGAGAGAGCTGTGTGGTTGACGCGTTACGTTGTGCGTTCAACGAGCCAATATTGGTGTTGATGATGGAGGGCATTTTCAATCCTTTCGGTGTTCAAGACATCCCGGAAACCCGGTCTATACGGTCGATAACTTGGCCGCTTGCAAAGCGGCTTTGCCAGCAGCCAGGCAGCCGGGGCCGCCTGTTCTGCACCGTCCGCGTCCTGCCTGGTGCGGCGCCTCGCATGAGGCGTCTGCACAGGGCCGGCTGACCGGACCACGGTGTCCCTTGTTTCCTCGGGCCCGTTGGGAAAGTTATCGAGCAATGTCTTGAATCCCTTGAAGATTTTTTCTTGCCTTTTTTTGAAAAACAGCCCTTAAAAAAGACGCTGCCCCGCCGAGAGGGCAGCGTCAAGGGGCTTGTGCTGGAGGGGTGAGGGTCGCCGTTTCTGTGACGACGGGCGTACTCAGGGCCAGCGAGGCTGGCCCGGGGTCATCGAAGAAGCGACAGGACTTGCTGCGGCATCTGATTGGCTTGCGCAATCATGGCCGTGCCCGCCTGCTGCAGGATCTGCGAGCGGCTCAGATTGGCGGTTTCCGTCGCGTAGTCGGCGTCCAGAATGCGGCTTCGCGAAGCGCTCTGGTTTTCCACCGAGACCATCAGATTGGAGATCACGGCGTCGAAGCGGTTCTGGGCCGCGCCCAAGGTGGCGCGCTCGGAGCTGACCGTGTTGATGGCCGTGTCGATATTGTCGATCGTGGTCTTCAGGTCTGCAGCGGTTTTGGTGTTGTCGATCACATCGCTGGTGACGGCTGTGATGTCGGCGTTGCCACCCATATTGGTGGTGGTCACCGTGACCACGTCATTGGTTGTGGTGTTGGCGCCAATCTGGAAGGCCTTGGCCCCTGCGCCAGCACCGAGGATGGCCGTGCCATTGAAGGTGGTGCCGCCCAGCACCCGCTGGATTTCGGCGCCCAGTTCGGCGAACTCCTTGCCGATCGAGTCCAGGTCGGTGGTGGTGTTGGTGGCGTTACGGGCCTGCACACCCAGCTCGCGCATGCGTTGCAGAGAGTCGGCCACCTTGCCCAGCGCGCCTTCTGCGGTCTGCGCCAGCGAGATGCCGTCATTGGCATTGCGCACCGCGACGTTCATGCCGCGCACCTGGGCGCTCATGCGTTCCGCGATGGCCAGACCGGCGGCATCGTCCTTGGCAGAGTTGACACGCATGCCCGAAGACAAGCGCTGCATGGAGATGGAGAGAGAAGACTGTGACGTGGCAACGTTGCGTTGCGCGTTCAGAGAAGCAATATTGCTATTGATGATTGCGGGCATGATGCGCTCCTGTTTCAGCTACGAAGATTCCCGGCTCAGCGCCGACGTGTTGGCAAATGCCTTGCGGCATTTGTGACGTGGACGAAAGCCTTGTGACTCTTCCATCCACCCCGCCCGGCGCCAGTCAGCCTGTGAAGCCCTGCAATCCCTTGCGGGAGTGCTCAACCAGCGGCCTTGTTACCGGACCACGCGCCTGTTTCCAGACCCGTTGGAAGTGGTATCGGACAGCACCCGTCGGAACTTAAGTGCTGTTTGTCAAGAGGCTGGATCGCTCGATAAGCGGCTGGGTCCTGGCCTTGTTCTTCGGATCGCCTGGCGCCCGGAGCCTGCGGACCCCGAGGGCCGGATGCAGCAAGGGCTGAGAAAGCAGAGACAGGCGCAAACAACAAGTGAAGAGGGCCAGCGGCATGCGAGGGTGTCGTGCAGCTGTCGTGAGGCGCGTGTGCGAGCTGTGGCTGGGAAAGTCCTTTTCTTCGTGGATGTGCTGAACTGGAGGCATGCATGGCGCCGGGGCCGCGTGGGCAGCGGCTGGATGGTCCATCAAACCGCCAAGTACCCGGGTTGATGCATGAACTGCAGGTCTCGGTCTTCGATTGCTTCATGCCATCACTTCACAAGGTCAGCTGAAACAGGAGCAGAGCGGGATGGCATCGCGGCCGGTCGAGAGGAGCAATCTCGAATTCGGCCTCGCTCTGACTTGTTTTCGGCGGCGCCGGCTGCGCACAGGCTTGGAGTAAGGGCGCCAAGCCCGTGCTTTTCTCGCGAATCAGGCGTGCACGCCAACCTAAAGTCCACTCCATTGCGGTCGAAATGCGCGCCCCGCGCGTGCGCTTCCAAAGCCAGTACCAGCTCAAGGCCGCAGCACGCACAGCCCGACTGGCCACGGAATGACGTGGCCCGGGTCGGGTGGCTGGTCCGTAGTTTTTTGGATCGATCGGGAACGATGGTGCGCTGGACTCAGGCGCTGGCTGTGAATGGCATCAACACCTTTGGAGATTGAAATGCACACAACGACGCAAGCAAGCAAGAAGGCCGGCAAGCAAGGCCAGATCGAGTCGCAAGCCGCGCTCGCTCCGGCCCCGCAGGCGCAGCCGACCGAAATGGGCACCGAGGCGGCGCTTCTGCTGGCCCAGGCCCGCAATGCTGCCTTTGTCGAGGCCGCGCACGGCCGCTTGGGCCTGGGCATGTCCATGCTCAAGCAGGCGCTGGAGCAGACCCCGATGTCGCACGATCTGATGAGCGATCTGGCCGCCTTGCTGCTGAGCGCTGGCGAGCTGGCCCAGGCCGCGACCTACGCCAAGCGTGCGCTGGAATTGCACCCGCACCATGGCCCCAGCCTCTACACCCTGGGCTTCGCCTGCTCGGGCCTGGGCAAGACCCTGCAGGCCCAGAAGACCCTGCGCCATCTGCTGCGCCTGGAACCGCTGGCCATGGACAGCCTGTTGGACGAAGCCCCGGATCTGCTGCCGGTGGCCGAGGCCGAGCTGGCGCGTTTGAATTCCCTGCTCGGTCTGGGCGACTGAGCGTCGAGGATGACAGGGCGCGCGGCGTGACGCAGTTCACGCCCGCCCTGCGGGCCGGCCCTGGGACAGGGCAGCGCCCCGAAGCAGCGCCCTCGCGCTGGACGCGCTTGTAAGAGTTTGCCTGACAAGGTTCTGGGAAGAACCGGGACTCAAGAGCTGGATTTGGGCTGATGTTGCGGGGCTGATCGGGTCTTCACAATTCGTTTCACGTTGAGACGAATCGCAAACAGACCGGAGTCAGACCATGAACGCAGACCAAATCCTCGCCGAGATCCGTGAAGCCAATCTGAACTACCTGATGCTGGCGCAGAACCTGATCCGCACGGACCGCGAGCAGGCGCTGTACCGCCTGGGCATCTCGGAAGACACGGCCACCCTGATCTCGACGCTGAGCCCGGCGCAGCTGATGAAGATCTCCTCGGGCAACACCTTGCTGTGCCGCTTCCGCATGGACGACGACCTGGTCTGGGGCCTGCTGACCAGCCACAGCAAGACGGCGGCCAACGACGGCGTCGGCCGCCTGCACGCCAGCATCCTGATGGCGGGCCGGCACCAAGAAGCCGCCTGAATGTAGACCCCCGGCTGCGCGGGACCGCGCAGCCACCCCCCGAGGGGGTTCGGATCAAGGCCGGGCAGGGCCCGCCGCTGATTCGCTCCGCGGGGCGCTTGGGAGCGGCCCGGCGCTGCCCCGCAAACACCAACACCAAATTTCGAGAGACTCCATCATGCGCAACAAGAGCATCCTGACCGAAGCCCGCCAGATCGAACGTGCGGTGACCCTGATCAATCTGGGTGCGCGCCTGCAAGTGCTGGAGTCGGAGACGGACCTGTCCTACGAGCGACTGCTGCGCCTGTACAAGGAAGTCTCGGGCAAGAGCCCGAGCAAGGGCCAGCTGCCGTTCTCGACCGATTGGTTCATGACCTGGCAGCCCAACATCCACGCCTCGCTGTTCCTGAACGTGCACGAGTACCTGAACAAGGTGTCGGAGCTGGACGAGATCGACGCGGTGATCAAGGCCTACCAGCTCTACCAGGAGCAGACCCAGGCGCAAGGCCTGGAGGCCATGTTGTCCATCACCCGCGCCTGGCGCCTGGTGAAGTTCATCGACAACGGCATGCTGACCATGACCAAGTGCTCGAGCTGCGGCGGCCACTTCGTGACCCACCCGCATGAGATTGCCCGTCACTATGTCTGCGGCATGTGCAACCCGCCGGCCCGTGCGGGCAAGGGCCGCGCCCAGGGCGCGATCCAGATGCACTGAGCCGCCCTGAGACCGAAGCCTCATGTACCGCGTCTGTCTGGTCGTCATCGCTCGTGATGAGGCGGCGACGATCGCCCGCCTGCTGGACAGCGTCCGGCCCTGGGTCGATGAGATGCTGGTGCTGGACACCGGCTCCAGCGACGCCACGCCGGCCCTGGCCCAGGCGGCAGGCGCGCGCGTGCAGCACTTCGCCTGGTGCGACGATTTTTCCGCGGCTCGCAACGCGGCACTGGACGCCGCGCAAGCGGGCGGGGCGGACTGGCATCTGGTGCTCGATGCCGATGAATGGCTGATCGCCGGTGGCCCGGCCCTGCAGGCTTTGCGCCATCAAGCCCCGGACCATGTCGCCAGCATCGAGCTGGTCGACCATTTTCACGATGGCGCGCAGCGCGAGGCGCACGCCCGGCTGAGCCGCGTCTTGCCAGCTGACGTGCGCTATGCCGGCCGCATCCACGAGCAGCCCCAGCATCAGCTGCCGCTGCGCGCCCTGGCCGTGCAAATCGGCCACGATGGCTATCTGCCCGATCGCCTGCAGGCCAAGCGCGGCCGCAATGAAGCGCTGTTGCGACAGGAGCTGCAGCAGCGCCCGGATGATGCTTACCTTTGGTACCAGCTCGGCAAGGACCAGTCGGTCTACGAGGACTATGCGGCGGCCGAGACCAGCTTTGCCCAGGCGGCGGCCCTGGCGCCGACGCCGCCGGGTTGGTGGATGGACCTGGTCGCGCGGCGGTTGTTCGGCCTCAAGCAGCTCAAGCGCCACGATGCCGGCATGGATTTCGCACAGAGCCAACTGGACGTCTGCGCCGAGTCGCCCGACTTCTTTTTCGCCCTCGGCGACCTTTTGCTCGACTGTGCCGCCGATCTGCCCGAGCAGGCGCCGGCCTTGCTCCCCATGATCGAAGACGCCTGGCGGCGCTGCCTGGAGATCGGTGAGCGACCCGAGCTCAGTGGCGCGGTGGCCGGGCGCGGCAGCCATCTGGCCGCCCACAACCTGGCCCTGGTGCTGGATGGCACCGGCCGCCCGGACGAGGCCCAGGCCTTGCGGCAGCGCTTCGCCCTGGCCGCCTGAGGGCTCGCGAGCCGGCCTTCGAGCTCGCTCTGGATCTGCTGGGTGCGTCCGCAGCTTTTCTGGCGATGGCCGGATGGGCCTGCGGTATCCAATGCTCTGACGCGCACATCCGCGCGCGATTCACAGCGAAGAGCAGCCCCGGCATGAAAACACCCGCCCATCCCCAGGCCCGCCGCATCCAGGCGATGGCGCCGCGTTACATGCAGACCTTTCGTTGTGTGGGGGCTGACTGTGTGGAGAGCTGCTGCGGAAGCTGGAGCATCGCCATCGATGAGCTCACCTACAAACGCTACCAAACGATCCGCATCGAGCCTCTGGCGAGCCAGCTTCGGCACCATGTGCAGCGACATGCCGATCCTGCGTCGGCCCATGGCGCGTACGCCAGCATTTCGCTCAAGATGGACGAAATGTGTCCCATGCTCGACAGCGACCGTCTCTGCAGCATCCAGAAGTCCTTGGGCGCCGAGGCCTTGTCCGGCACCTGCAACGACTACCCGCGCATGTATGTCCATGACGGCCAGCATCTGGGCCTGTGTGCCAGCCTGAGCTGCCCCGAGGCTGCACGCCTTGCGCTCAGCGATGCCTCGGCCCTGGACTTGAGCGAAATCTCGCTGGACATCAATCCCGAACTTGCCCCGGCTTTGCATCGCCGGCGCGACCCCTATCCGTCGGCCGAAGAACCCGATCTGGTGCGCCGTCATGCGCCCATGCTGGCCACGCTCATGGATGCCCTGGTGCGCCTGGATTCACTCACGGCAGAACAGGCCCTGGTGTATGGCGGTCTGCTCTGGCGCCGTATCGCAGCCCTGGGGGAGCCGGGCTCAGCCGCGGCGAGCGATGCGGCGCTGGAGCAGGTGCTTGATCAGTTCTTGCGCCCCGATTCCCTGTCGCGCGCGGCCGAGCTGGTGCAAGGCCTGCCTGTGCCCAAGGAGGCTCAGTTCAGCCTCTTGCTGGGCGCCTGTCAGCGCTTCATGCGCGAGCATGGTGGAAGGGCTTCCTTCCGCGCCCTGATGGATGAGGTCAGCCAGGGCCTGCTGCTGGGCGAGTCCATGGAAGTGTGCCTGGCCCGTTACCAAGATGCCGATCAGCAGGTGCTGCGCCCCTTCCTGGCGCAGCATCCCCATTTGCTCAAGAACTACACGCTCAATGCCTTGCAGGCCGCGGTGTTCCCGCGTCGAGGCACGGCCGAGCTGCAGACGGAGTACATGGATCTGGCCGTTCGCCTTGCCTTGATTCGCTTCTACCTCGTCGGACTCGCGGCCCTGCGTGGCCCGGCTTTTGGGGTGAATGACGTCATCCGTGCGGTCTACGGTGTGGCCCGCAATATCGAGCACAACCGGCGTTTCATGCCGGGTGTGATGCAGCTTCTGCAGGAGCGCGGGGCCCTGCGCCTGGAAGTGCTGGCGACCCTGTTGCTCTGAGCTGAGCTTGCGCCAGGGCAGGGCGCCTGACAGCGTCAAGCTGCCGTCCGCCATGGGCAGGAAAAGCCAGATATTTCACGGTCTGCAGCGGGCTTGTAGGAAGTTGCCTGACAAGGTTCTGGGAAGAACCGGGACTCAAGAGCTGGATTTGGGCTGATGTTGCGGGGCTGATCGGGTCTTCACAATTCGTTTCACGTTGAGACGAATCGCAAACAGACCGGAGTCAGACCATGAACGCAGACCAAATCCTCGCCGAGATCCGTGAAGCCAATCTGAACTACCTGATGCTGGCGCAGAACCTGATCCGCACGGACCGCGAGCAGGCGCTGTACCGCCTGGGCATCTCGGAAGACACGGCCACCCTGATCTCGACGCTGAGCCCGGCGCAGCTGATGAAGATCTCCTCGGGCAACACCTTGCTGTGCCGCTTCCGCATGGACGATGACCTGGTCTGGGGCCTGCTGACCAGCCACAGCAAGACGGCGGCCAACGACGGCGTCGGCCGCCTGCACGCCAGCATCCTGATGGCAGGCCGCCACCAAGAAGCGGCCTGAATGTAGACCCCCGGCTGCGCGGGACCGCGCAGCCACCCCCCGAGGGGGTTCGAATCAAGGCCGGGCAGGGCCCGCCGCTGATTCGCTCCGCGGGGCCGCCCTTCCTTCAAGGAAATAGCGGCCCGGCGCTGCCCCGCAAACACCAACACCAAATTTCGAGAGACTCCATCATGCGCAACAAGAGCATCCTGACCGAAGCCCGCCAGATCGAACGTGCGGTGACCCTGATCAATCTGGGTGCGCGCCTGCAAGTGCTGGAGTCGGAGACGGACCTGTCCTACGAGCGACTGCTGCGCCTGTACAAGGAAGTCTCGGGCAAGAGCCCCAGCAAGGGTCAGCTGCCGTTTTCGACCGACTGGTTCATGACCTGGCAGCCCAATATCCACGCCTCGCTGTTCCTGAACGTGCACGAGTACCTGAACAAGGTGTCGGAGCTGGACGAGATCGACGCGGTGATCAAGGCCTACCAGCTCTACCAGGAGCAGACCCAGGCGCAAGGCCTGGAGGCCATGTTGTCCATCACCCGCGCCTGGCGCCTGGTGAAGTTCATCGACAACGGCATGCTGACCATGACCAAGTGCTCGAGCTGCGGCGGCCACTTCGTGACCCACCCGCACGAGATCGCCCGCCACTATGTCTGCGGCATGTGCAACCCGCCGGCCCGTGCGGGCAAGGGCCGCGCCCAGGGCGCGATCCAGATGCACTGAGCCGCTCTGCAAGCCCCCGCGCCTCGGTCGCTGGCCGTGCTCTGCTGAGTCCTTGCCGACGCTTTCCTCTTCAGCCTTCTTTTCCGCCCCCTCATGCCCTGGATGCGCTGGCCGCTGCCTGCCCTGCTGAGCTGGGGCGCTGCCTGGCTGCTCTTCATGCAGCTGCAGCGTGCGGGGCTCGCCGCTTGGCCGGCCTTGCTGGCCGCCGCGGCGCTGGGTGCCGGCCTGGCCTTCTTCCACAGCGCCCGTTGGCGGCGCCTGATGGTGGCCCTGGGCTTTCCTCTGTCAATTCTTCTGGCCGGCGGTGCGTCCGCTTGGCCGGCTTGGTCCTGGTTGCTGCCCCTGGTCTTGCTGCTGCTGGCTTACCCGCGCCGCAGCTGGGGTGATGCGCCGCTCTTTCCAACCCCCGTGGGTGCCCTGAAGGACTTGCCCGCGCTGGCCCCCCTGGCGCCTGGCGAGGTGGTGCTGGATGCCGGATGTGGCCTCGGTCACGGCCTGCATGAGCTGCGTCGCTGCTACCCGCAGGTGCATCTGCAGGGCATCGAGTGGAGCCCCTTGTTGGCGCGCCTGGCCCGCTGGCTTTGCCCTTGGGCACGGGTCGAGCGTGGCGATATGTGGGCGCAGTCCTGGGCACCGTTCGGCATGGTCTATGTGTTCCAGCGGCCGGAGTCCATGGCCCGGGTCTGGGCCAAAGCCCGTGCGGAGATGCGCCCGGGCAGCTGGCTGGTCAGCCTGGACTTTGAGATCGAGGGGCAGGGCGCCTTGGCCTGTCTGGAGCTGGGTGGCCGGCACCGGGTCTGGCTGTACCAGCTGCCAGGTGCGGTGCGCTGATGCTGTGGTTCTCGGTGAGGCACAGCTGCAGTTTGGGCGGTCAAAACCGGCCAGTTGCATGGAGTGCGCGAAGCAGGCCCCGGGCACACTCAAGCGCATCAAGCTCCGGCCGATAAGGACCGGAGAGCTTTCAAAGAAAACACCATGTTTGTCATCATCGGTTGGGCCGTTTCCATGGCTTGCATCTTCGGCGTCTACATTGCCCACGGCGGCAATATCGGCGTCATTTTGAAAGCCTTGCCGTTTGAAGTGACCACCATTCTGGGGGCCGCCATCGGCGCCTTCCTGGCCAACAACCAGATGAAGGTGGTCAAGGGCGCCGTGGCTGGATTGGGTCAGTGCTTCAAGGGCAGCAAGTTCAGCAAGGCCCGCTATATGGAGCTGCTGGCCCTGATGTACGACATCTTGCAAAAGGCCCGCAAGGAAGGGTTGATGTCGATCGAAAAAGACGTCGAAGACCCGCACAGCTCGCCGCTGTTCCAGAAATACCCCGTGGTCGGCAATGATCACCATGTCACCGAGTTCATTACCGATTACCTGCGCATGATGGTCTCGGGCAATCTCAATGCCCACGAGATCGAGTCGCTGATGGACGCCGAAATCGACACCCACCACGCCGAAGAGCATGCCGCCGTGGCCGCCTTGCAGCGCATCGCGGGCGGCTTGCCGGCTTTCGGCATCGTGGCCGCCGTGCTGGGTGTGGTGAACACCATGGGCTCGGTGGGCCAGCCCCCGGCCGTGCTGGGCGGCATGATCGGCTCCGCCCTGGTCGGTACCTTCCTCGGCATTCTGATGGCCTATGGTTTCGCCGAGCCGTTGGCCGGCCTGCTGGAGCAGAAGGTCGAAGACGCAGGCAAAGAACTGCAATGCATCAAGACCACCTTGCTCGCCAGCATGCAGGGCTACGCCCCGCAGGTGGCCATCGAATTCGGCCGCAAGGTGCTGTACTCGGGCGACCGCCCAACCTTCGCCGAGCTTGAAGCTCATGTGAAGAAGAAGTGAGCTCCATGAGCGGATTGCAGTCTCTCAAGCTTCAAAATATGGCCCTTGGCGTGAGCGGCATGCTGGAGACTTGCCATGGCTGGTGACGCCAAAAAGCTTCAACCCATCATCATCAAGCGCGTCAAAAAGGGCGGCCATGCCGCCCATGGCGGCGCCTGGAAAATTGCCTACGCCGACTTCGTGACGGCCATGATGGCCTTCTTTCTGCTGATGTGGCTGCTCGGCTCCACCACCGAGGGCGACAAGAAAGGCATTGCCGACTACTTTGGCTCACCGCTCAAGGTGGCCATGCAGGGCGGCTCGGGTTCGGGCGATTCCTCCCACATTGTCAAAGGCGGCGGCAAGGACCTGACGCGTGAGTCGGGCCAGGTCAAGGCCGGTGATGTCGAGGCGCGTCAGCGCACCTTCAGCCTGCGTGCGCTCAAGGAAGAGCAGCGCAAGGCCGAGAAGGCCCGGCTGGAAGAGCTCAAGGACAAGGTCGAAGAGGTGCTGGCCAACAACCCGCAACTGGCCTCGCTGGGCGGGCAGATCCGCCTCGACATGACCAAGGAAGGCCTGCGCATCCAAATAGTGGATGAAAACAACCGCCCCATGTTTGACAGCGGCAGCGCAGTTGTGAAACCCTATATGCGGGCCTTGTTGCAGGAGCTCGGCTCCGTGCTCAAGGAAGTGCCCAACCGTTTGACCCTGGAGGGACACACCGATGCTTTGGGATTTGCCGGTGGTGAGCGTGGCTACAGCAACTGGGAGCTGTCGGCCGATCGTGCCAATTCCTCCCGGCGCGAGTTGATCGCCGGCGGCCTGCCGGAATCGCGTACGCTGCGGGTGCAGGGCCTGGCCTCCAGCAAGCTGCTCGACCCCAAGCAACCCGAAAGCCCGATCAATCGCCGCATCAGCATCATCGTGATGAATCGCGATGCCGAGGATGCGGTCTTGAAGAATGTGCCCCCGGAAGAAGACGGCGAAGAGGCTGGCGCTGCAGACCCGCCTGGGGCACCGAAAAACCCCTCAAGTTCCAACCCCAAACCCCGATAAGTCTCTCTAGCCCCTGCGAGGAAAGCCATGAGCACTGACATGAAATTTTTGGTTGTCGACGATTTCTCCACCATGCGCCGCATCGTGCGGGGCCTGCTGAAGGAAATCGGCTACAACAACTGCGAAGAAGCGGAAGACGGGGTCGACGCCCTGAGCAAGCTCAAGCTGGCCAAGTACGACTTCGTCGTCAGTGACATCAATATGCCGAACATGACCGGCTTCGAGTTGCTCAAGGCCATCAAGGAAGATCCCAACCTCAAGCATCTGCCGGTGCTGATGGTGACCGCCGAAGCCCGCAAGGAAGACATCGTGCTGGCCGCCCAGAGTGGTGCCGCCGGCTACATCGTCAAGCCTTTCACCAAGGCCACGCTGGAAGAGAAGGTCGTCAAGATCATGCAGAAACTGGCCGCTTCGGCCTGAGCCCCGGGAGACGACCATGCAGATGGAAGAACTGAGCAAACTCACCAGCGGTACCGATCCGCTGACCGTCTCTCCTGAAGTCTTTCAGCAGATCGGTACCATCACCCGCGTGCTGCACGACACCATGCAGCAACTCGGTGTCATGCCCAAGCTCCAGGTCGCGACCGACGGCCTGCCCGACGCTCGCAGCCGCCTGAGCTACATCGCCACCAAGACGGCCGCCGCCGCCAACAAGGTCTTGAACTCGGTCGACCAGGCCAAGGAAGACCACGCCCACATCACGGCCGCCACCAATGCCATGGCCGCCGCCATCGTGGCCGATCCGGTCAAGGCCGTGGCCAGCGGTGCGGTGCTGAACTTCGTGAAGGAAGTCGAAGACCGCACGGCGCGCATCGACGGCCACTTGACCGACATCATGATGGCCCAGGATTTCCATGACCTGACCGGCCAAGTTGTGGCCAAGGTGGTGACCCTGGCCAATGACCTGGAAGACAGCCTGGTCAAGCTGCTGGTGTCCATCGTCCCGCCCGAGCAGCGCGAGAAGGTCGACCCCAGCATCCTGCAAGGCCCGGTCGTGAACCCCGAGGGCCGCACCGACATCGTCGCCGACCAAGGCGAGGTGGACGATCTGCTGGCCAGCCTGGGCTTCTGAAGCCCTGGGCTTCCAGATTCTCCGGAAAGAAACCCGCTGCGGCGGGTTTTTTGTTGCCTGCGCGAAAGCTGTTGGAAGCAGCGGCAAGCGGCACAGAGCTGCCGTTGACTGTTGGGCTGGTGCCAAGAGGCATCGGGCGAGTGCTTCCGCTCATGTCCTCCGGCCTGTGCTGCGCACAGGCCTCCCCCTTTACTTCGCTTCAGCACTCACCCGACACCCCTTGTCAGTGCGACCGCTCGGCGTTTTCGTCGAAGAAGCAAGGCCTCGCTGGATCGGGACGGCTGGGTGCTCTGCGAAGTGAAGTCAAGGAGGAGACCTCAGCCGCAGGCTGGGGTCGGGGGACATGAACGGAGCAGAGCGCCCAGTCGGTCCGATCAACAAGCAACCCAAGGGCTGCTTCGTGCCGCAAGCCGCCCCAACGCAGCCGCCTCTGGCCCCGGGCAACTTGCCTCACCATGGGCGCAGTGAAAGCGAGCTTTCCCCGGCCTTTTCTGGCTTAAGTTTTCCGGCCTGCCGCGAACAATGGCGACACGGGCGATCTGCATGCCCGTCCACTCGCATTTGCCATGGCCGACCAAGACGCTCAGGACCGAAATTTACCGGCCTCAGCCCGCAAGATCCAACGATCACGGGAAGAGGGCCAGCTGCCGCGCTCGCGTGATCTGGCGCATTTCGCCATGATGGCGGCCGGCGGTGCGATCCTGGCGTTCGGTGGCCCGGGCATCACCAGCTCCCTGCAGCGCATGCTGGAAGGCGCTTTGCAATTCGACGCGCGCCAGCTCTCGCGCGGCGACTTCATGGCCTTGCGTCTGACCGAGCTGACCCTGCAGTTCTGCACCCTGATGCTGCCCATCTGCCTGGGTCTGCTGGTGGTGGCGATCGGCAGCAACCTCGCGCTCGGTGGCTGGAACTGGACCATGAAGCCGCTGCAGCCCAAGTTCTCCCACCTCAATCCCATCAGTGGAATTGGCCGCTTGTTCAGCGGCCAGGGCCTGGGTCAGGCGCTCAAGGCCGTGCTCCTGGCCGTGGTGCTGGGCACCGTGGGCGCCCTGGTGCTGAAGGACCGGATCGCCGCCTACATCGGCATCATGAGCATTCCGCTGCCGGCGGCTCTGGCCTATGCCGGCCAGCAGCTGATGAGCGGGCTGACCCTGCTGGGCGTGGCCCTGGCCTTGTTCGCGGCCATCGATGTGCCGCTGCAGCGCCAGCTCTACCTGCGCCGCATTCGCATGACGCGCGAAGAAGCCAAGCAGGAAATGAAAGAGGTCGAGGGCAATATGGAGATCAAGGCCCGCATGCGGGCCAAGATGCGCGAGATGGCCAAGCGCCGCATGCTGGCTGCCGTGCCCACCGCCGACCTGGTGGTGATGAACCCGACCCACTACGCCGTCGCGCTCAAGTACGACGACGCCAGCATGGCCGCACCCAAGGTGGTGGCCAAGGGCGCCGACCTGCTGGCCATGAAGATCCGTGATCTGGCCAAGGATTCCAAAGTGCCGGTGCTGCAGTCGCCGGTCTTGGCGCGGGCCCTGTACGCCCATGCCGAGGTGGACCGCGAGATCCCGGCCGCCCTGTTCGGTGCGGTCGCCCAGGTGCTGGCCTACATCTACCAGCTGCGCGCCGCCATGGCCGGCCGAGGCCAGACGCCTGAGCAACCGACCCCGCAGGTGCCGCCAGAGCTGGACCCGCACAACAAACCCCATTTCCGCAGCGCGACCGATCTCGACGGTTTGGAGGATGACGAAGAATGAACCCGCTGATCGCCAATCTGCAAGCCCTGCTGGGCCCGCGCGCCGCCGTGCTGAGCGCGCTGGGCGCGCCGGTGGCGGTGATCCTGGTGCTGGGCATGATGGTGCTGCCGCTGCCGCCGTTCGCCCTGGATCTGATGTTCACCTTCAACATCGCCATGGCGGTGATGGTGATGATGGTGGCGGCCAATATGGTCAAGCCGCTGGACTTTGCGGCCTTCCCGACCGTGCTGCTGCTGACCACCTTGCTGCGCCTGTCGCTGAACGTGGCCTCCACCCGCGTGGTGCTGATGGAAGGCCACACCGGCACCGGCGCGGCCGGCAAGGTGATCGAGGCCTTCGGCCATTTCCTGATCGGCGGCAACTTCGCGGTCGGCCTGATCGTCTTTGCCATCCTGGTGGTGATCAACTTCATCGTGGTCACCAAGGGTGCCGAGCGGATCGCTGAAGTCGGCGCGCGCTTCTCCTTGGATGCCATGCCCGGCAAGCAGATGGCGGTGGACGCCGACCTGAATGCCGGCCTGATCAACGAGGCCGAGGCCAAGCGCCGCCGCGCCGAGCTCGGCGACGAGGCCGATTTCTTTGGCTCCATGGACGGTGCCAGCAAGTTCGTCCGCGGCGACGCGGTCGCCGGCATGCTGATCCTGGCCATCAACATCGTCGGTGGCTTCATCATCGGCGTCGCCCAACATGGCCTGTCGGCCAGCCAGGCGGCGGATTCCTACATCCTGCTGGCCGTCGGTGACGCGCTGGTGGCCCAGGTGCCGGCCCTGCTGATCTCGGTGGCCGCGGCCATGGTGGTGTCGCGCGTCGGCACCGAGAAAGACATCGGCAGCCAGATCGGCCGCCAGGTGTTCGGTTCGGCCAAGTCCCTGGCCATCACCGCCGGTGTGATCGGCATGCTGGGCCTGATCCCGGGCATGCCCCATGTGGTCTTCCTGCTGATCGCCAGCACCCTGGGCTACCTGGCCTGGTGGCTGCGTACCCGCGACCAGGCGGCGCAGAAAGCCGCCGAGATCAAGCCCAAGGACAACGCTGCCGCGGCCGCCGAGCCCAATGGCGAAGCGACCTGGGACGACCTCATCCCGGTCGACACCCTGGGCCTGGAGGTGGGCTACCGCCTGATCAGCCTGGTCGACAAGAGCCGTGAGGGCGATCTGCTCAGCCGCATCAAGGGCGTGCGGCGCAAGTTTGCGCAGGAGGTGGGCTTCCTGCCGCCGGCCGTGCACATCCGCGACAACCTGGAGCTGCGCCCCAGCCAGTACCGCCTGAGCCTGCGCGGCGCCGTGGTGGGCGAGGCCGAGGCCTTCCCGGGCATGTGGCTGGCCATCAACCCGGGCCAGGCCACCCAGAAACTGATCGGCACCCAGACCACCGATCCGGCCTTCGGCCTGCCCGCCGTCTGGATCGACGACCGCCAGAAAGATATGGCGCAAATGGCCGGATTTACCGTGGTTGATTGCTCGACCGTGGTGGCCACCCATCTTTCACACTTGATGCAGGTTCACGCGGCCAAGCTGCTGGGCCGAGTCGAGACCCAGGCCCTGGTTGAACACCTGACCAAGCAGGCGCCGCAACTGATCGAAGATGTGATTCCCAAAATGCTAGGCATCGCCAATCTGCAACGTGTCCTCCAGCTCCTGCTGGAAGAGGGCGTGCACATCCGCGATATGCGCTCCATCGTCGAGTCCATCGCCGAGAACGCCGCCCAGATCAGCGATCCGGCCGAGCTGGCCCGCCGCATCCGCACCCACATCGCCCCGGCCATCGTTCAACAGATCTACGGCCCGGTGAAGGAGCTGGATGTGATCGCCCTCGAGCCCGAGCTGGAGCGCCTGGTCACGCAAGCCCTGAATTCCCCCAACGGCGCCGCCCTGGACCCTGGTGTCGCCGACACCCTGGCCCGCAGCGCCGCCGAAACCTCACAAGCCCAGGAAGACCGCGGCGTGCCCGCCTGCCTGCTGGTGCCCGATCTGATCCGCGCCCCCATGGCCCGCCTGCTGCGCCGTGCCGCACCGCGCCTCAAGGTGCTGGGCCACAGCGAAATTCCTGAAACCCACTCCATCCGTATCGGTTCCATCATCGGAGGCACAGCATGAATGTGAAACGCTTCACCGCCCGCACATCACGCGAAGCCATGGCCCTGGTCCGCAAGGCCTTTGGTGATGATGCCGTCGTCCTGTCCAACAAGCCCTGCCCGGAAGGTGTGGAAGTGCTGGCCATGGCGCCGGAAGGCATGTCGCAGATCGAGCGCGTGGCCGCCACCGCGCCGCGCGTGGCCTCGCCCGGCCGCCTGCAGGCCCAGCCGGGTCGCCCGGCCGCCGGCGCGCCCGTGGTCAACCCTTCGGCCAAGAGCTTTGCCGCCCGCACCGGCCAGCGCAGCGAACCCAGCTTTGGCTACAACGACCCCGCCAGCGGCTACGGCGGCGAGGTGGCTGACGATGTCCAGACCCTGGCCATGAGCACCTTGTCCTTCCAGGACTATGTGCGCGAGCGCGTCCTCAAGCGCCGCCAGGCCGAGCTGGAAGGTGCGCCCGATCCCATCTACGCCCAGCAGGCCGAAGCGCCGGCGGTCGCGGCTGACCATCCCGGCGTCAGCTCCCTCAATGCCGTGCGCCAGCAGCGCGCTCAGGCCGCCTTGCAAGCCATGCAGCCGCGCCGCCCGGAGTCGCAGCCCGCGCCTGCTCAAGCGGCGCAGCCGGCTCGCCGCGCCGTGCCGGTGCCGCCCTCGCCGCCGGTGCTGCGCGACGAGATACGCATGCCGGCCACCAGCCTGACAGCCGAGTTGCCCGATCTGCCCGGCCGCGGCCGTCGCGACCAGCAGGACATGATGAACGAGCTGCGTCAGGTCAAGGGCCTGATCGAAGAGCGCTTCGGCGCCCTGGCTTTCATGGAAAAGCTGCAGCGCCAGCCCATCCAGGCCCGCCTGACCCAAAAGCTGCTGGAGCTGGGCTTCTCGCCCGCCTTGGTGCGCAAGCTGGTTGAAGGCTGCCCCAATGAGTTCAAGGGCGCGCAGGCCGCCAAGGGTGAGCCGGCTGATGAAACCCAGTGGGCCGCCAATGTGCTGTCCCGCAATCTGCACACCGATGAAAACAGCCCGGCGCTGGAAGAGCAGGGCGGCGTGTTCGCCCTGATCGGCTCCACCGGCGTGGGCAAGACCACGACCACGGCCAAGATCGCCGCCGCCTTTGCCACCCGCTTCGGCGCCGCCCACCTGGGCCTGATCACGCTGGACGCCTACCGGGTCGGCGCTCACGAGCAGCTGCGCGCCTACGGCCGCATCCTCGGCGTGCCGGTGCACACCGCCCACGACCGCGCTTCGCTGGAAGACCTGCTGGAGCTGCTCTCGGCCAAGAAGATGGTCCTGATCGACACGGCCGGCATGGCCCAGCGCGACAGCCGTACCCACGAGCTGCTCGAGATGCTGGCCCATCCCAGCGTGCGCAAGATCCTGGTGGTCAACGCCGCCCAGCAGGGCGAGACCATCGAAGACGTGGTCAACGCCTGGGGCGCCAAGGACTGCCACGGCCTGGTGCTGTCCAAGATCGACGAGGCCGTCAAGCTGGCCCCGGCCCTGGACACCCTGATCCGCCACAAGCTGACCGTGCTGGGCGTGACCAACGGCCAGCGCGTGCCGGAAGACTGGCACCGCCTGTCAAGCCAGGCCCTGGTGCAGCGCGCCCTGCGCAGCACCGCCGCCGGCGCCTGGCGCATGGACAGCGCCGATGTGAACCTGATTTTTGCCGGGGGGCCCGCGCTTGGCTCCCAACACCCGGCCGCCATGGGCATGTTTTAAGCCCGGATGCTGAAGCCACACGAGACCCCACTCATCATGCGCGACGCTCACACCTCTGCTTCATCCCACGCCCCGCAGGACCAGGCCCATGGCCTGCGCCGCCTGTTCGCCAGCTCGCGGGTGCGCTTCATCCCGGTCGTCAGCAACCCCCATGTGGTGGGCGGCGGCGTGCTGCTGGAAGGCCTGTGCGCGGCCTTCGCCGAGCTGGGCCTGCACACCCTGGTGGTCGATGCCGGTGAGAGCTCGCCCAAGCCTTCGGAGCTGGCGAGTGTGGACCTGGCCTCCTGCGTAGAAAGCCTGTCCAAGGATGTGTCCTATCTGGCCGCGCGTGGCCTGCCCATGCGCTACATCAACGCCAACGGCTCGGCCGCCCAGTTCCTGGAAGCCGTGACCGATGCCGCCCCCTTCGCCGATGTCGTGCTGCTGCACGCCAGCGCGGCCGAACTGGCCCGTGTGGTCGCCCTGCGCGAGGTGCGCCCGGTGCTGCTGGCCGACACCGACAGCATGAGCGTCACCCATGCCTACGCCGGCATGAAATGGCTGGCCAGCCGCGCCGGCCTGATGGTCTACAGCCTGCTGCTGGCCAGCTCGCCGCAGCTGCGCCTCTCGGATCGCATTGCCCAGCAGATCAGCTCCTGCGCCGATGGTTTCCTCGGTGCCGTGCTGCGCGACTGGGCCTGCCTGGACCCCAAGACACCGCCGACGGCACCGGTCTCCCCGGAGATCCGCCATCTGGCCCGTGAGCTGCTGCTGGCCGCCCCGCCGGGAGCCGCGCTGGAAGCCTCGGTCAACGCCAGCCCGCTGCGCCCGCCCGTGCGCATGATGGGTGCAGGGCGCCCGGCCATGGCAGCCACTCTTTGATTGACGCAGGAGCTGATGATGTACACCGCCAAAGGCCGCCTCGATAACTCCTCGCTGATCAAGCAATACAGCCCGCTGGTGCGACGTCTGGCGCACCAGATGATCGCCAAGCTGCCCGCCAATATCGAGATCGACGACCTGATCCAGGTCGGCCTGATCGGCCTGACCGACGCGCTCTCGCGCTTCGATGTCGGCCAGGGCGTGCAGTTCGAGACCTTTGCCACCCAGCGCATCCGCGGCGCCATGCTTGACGAGCTGCGCGGCGGCGACTGGATGAGCCGTGGCACCCGCCGCCAGCAGCGCGAGATCGAAGGCGCCGTGCGCAAGCTCGAGCAAGAGCTGGGCCGTGCCCCGGTCGAAAGCGAGATCGCCGCCGAGATGAAGATCCCCCTGGCCGAGTACCAGGACCTGCTCGGCAAGGTGCGTGGCACCCAACTGGTCTATCTGGAAGACATGTCGGGCGACGAAGGCGACGAGGACTTCCTCGACCGCCATGTGGCCGACCACAGCAACAACCCCATGTTGAAGCTGCAGGACCATCGCATGCGCGAGGCCCTGGTCGCCGCCATCAAGAACCTGCCCGAGCGCGAGCAGTACATGATGAGCATGTACTACGAGCACGACATGAACCTCAAGGAAATTGCGGTCGTGCTCAAGGTCACCGAATCGCGCGTCTGCCAGCTGCACAGCCAGGCCATCGCCCGCCTGCGTGTCAAGCTGCGCGACTGGTAAGCCCCGCTGCCGTAATTTCAGATCCAAGCGGCGCCCAGCTCTTGCTGCTACCCTTCCGGGTGGTCAGGCTCGGTCTCGGAGCCGGCCGCGACTCTAGGGAGGAGACGCCATGTTCTTTGGCTCCAAGCGCCAATCCGCCACCCGATCGAGCGTGCCCATCGCGCACCACGAATCAGCTGCGGGCGCCGCGGCGCCCAGCACCCAGGCGCTGACCCAGCTGCTGGGTAGCCTGTCCCGTTCGGTCTCCCATGTCGGCCGCGATGCCGCCGAGGTGCGCGGGGTACTGGATGACACACAGAAAGTTGTCGATGCCCAGGCCCAGGCCATGGCCGCTCTGTCGGGCGAGCTGGGCCAGGTGCGCCAGGCCCAGCAAGGCATCAGCCGGGCCAGCGAACAAAGCCGTCAGGCCGTGCAGCGCGCCCGCCAGGCCTTGTCCGGCGTGGGCGATGAGGTGGGCGGCATCGTCCAGACCCTGCACGAGGTCGCTGACGCGGCCTCGGACATCAGCAAGATCGCCCTGCAGACCCGTCTCGTTGCGTTCAATGCCTCGGTCGAAGCCAAGCGCGCTGGCGAAGCCGGCCTGGGCTTTGGCGTGGTGGCCGATGCGGTCAAGGACCTGGCCGGCAAGGTCGACGGTTCGTCCAAGGCCATCATGAGCACGCTGTCGGCCCTCGACGCCCGCATCGAACGCTTCAGCATCGAGCTGCGCAGCGCCAGCGGCGGCCTGGCCCAGCAAAGCGCCATCCACCAGGCCTTTGCCGCGGTGGAGCAGGATGTGCTGCACATCGCCGATGCCGCCCGCCAGAGCGAGCAAATCAGTGCCTCGCTCGGCGCCCGCGCGGACGAGTTGGCGGCCGACATCCAGCAGGCGCGCGGCAGCCTGCAGGTGGCCACCGCCTGCAGCGATCGATTCTTGAAGCTCTCGGAAGAGCTGATCGAGCAGATTGCCGGCTCCGGCGTCGAGGTCGAGGATGCCCGCTTCATCGCCGCCGCCCAGCAGGCCGCGGCCCGCATCAGCGCCCTGCTGGAGGAGGCCGTGGCCCGCCGTCAGATCAGCATGGCTCAGCTCTTTGATGAACGCTATCGGCCTCTGGCAGGCAGCGATCCGGCTCAGCATCTGACCGACTTTGTCGAGCTCACGGACCGCCTGTTCCCGGCCGTGCAGGAGCCCGTGCTGCAGCTCGACGACAAGATCGTGTTCTGCATTGCCGTGGATCGCAACGGTTATGTGCCCACCCACAACAAGAAGTACTGCCAGCCTCAACGCCCGGGTGATGTGGTGTGGAACAGCGCCAACAGCCGCTATCGCCGCATCTTCAATGACCGCACCGGCCTGGCTTCGGCGCGCAACCAGCGGCCGTTTCTGCTGCAGACCTACCGGCGTGATATGGGCGGCGGCCGCTTTGTGCTGCTGAAGGAGGCCTCAGCGCCCATCACCGTGCAGGGGCGGCATTGGGGCGGTTTGCGTCTGGCCTTCGGCTTTTGAAGCCTTGGCGCGCTCTGAGCATCAGAGTTGCCAGCAAAAGCCAGCGAAGCGGTTCTGGCCAGGCGGACCGGAGCAGACAGTACGCTCAGTACGGCAAGCCGGGCCAACGACGCCAGAAGGATTTTGATGGCGACGCTCAGGGAGCCACGCAGGCGCGGTTCTTGCCGGTGTGCTTGGCCTCGTACAGCGCCACATCGGCGCGGTCCAGCGCCGCTTCCAGGGTTTCGCCCGGCCGGTACAGGGTCACGCCGGCCGAGAAGGTGACGAACACATCCTTGCCTTCGTGCATGAAGAGGCTGGCCGACAAGGCGCGCTGCAGGCGCTGCAGCACCGCCTGCGCTTCCACCACCGGCGTGCTGGGCAGCATGAGCACGAACTCTTCGCCGCCGTAGCGCGCCACCAGGTCACCCGGACGCAGGTGCTGTGACACCCGCTCCGCCAGGGACTTGAGCGCCACATCGCCGGCACCATGGCCCAGGGTGTCGTTGAGCTTCTTGAAATTGTCGATGTCCAGCAGGGCCAGGGCGATCAGGGCGTTGTCGCCGGTCTCGCGCTCGGCCTTGGCCTGCTCGACCGCGAAGGCGGCCAGCAGGCCGCGGCGGTTGGCGATCTGGGTCAGCTGGTCGGTCTGCACCTCGTTGGAGAGGCGCTGCAACTCGCCCTCGAGCTCGGCGACTTTGGCACTGAGGCTGCTGGCGCGGTCGTGCTCCAGGGTCAGGCGTTCCTGGGTTTGCTTGACCAGGGATTGCACACTGCGGCTTTCTTCCACCATCTCGCGCACCACGCCGGTCAGGCTTTCCAGTGAATCGGCTTTCTCGATCACCTCGGCATAGCGGCCGACGCTGTTCTGGAAACGATCGGTGTGCTGGCCCAGTTCGCCCAGCTCGGCCAGCATCTGGTGGATCAGCGCTTTCAGGGAATCGCGCGCGCGGCTGCGTTCTTCGCGCAGGGCGCGCTGGCGCTCGCGCGTGCCGCCCAGCATCTCGGTGACCGAGCGCACGCCGCGGCCGCTCAGGCCCTGCTCCAGGGTCTGGTTCATGGCCTCGCACTGGCCCTTGGCCCAGGAATCGTCCTCGGCCAGGTCGACCAGGCTGGCGCTCAACTCGCGGCACAGCTCGCCCAGCTCGCCGAAGAGATGCTGGCGGTGGTCCAGCAGATGGCGGGCGCGCTGGCACAAGGCCTCGATCAAGGCCGCCTTCTCGGGCGTGGGGCCGCCGGCCAGCAGGTCCAGATGGGCGGCGTCGAGCTGACGCATCAGCTCATCGGCATAGCCTTCGGGGCTCTTCAGTGCATGCTGGACGGTGCCGTGCAAGCTGGTCTCGATGCCCGGCCAGGGGCTGCTCAGACCGGCACCGGCGGCACGGAAAGTCAGTGGGGCCGAGCCCTCGCCGCCGGCGGTCAGCTCGCTGTCGGCCGCCTCCACCGTGCTGGGCGCGAAGTCTTCTTCGGCAAAAAACTGGCTCGGCGTGCCACCGGGCTCTTCCGATGTGGCGATGCTGGCATCGGCGACATCGCCGTCCCAGCTGTTGACCAACTGGTCCAGGCGTTTGAGCAGGCGCTGGCCGTCGCTGCGGTTGTTTTCCAGCACGCGCTGCAGGCCGTCTTTCTTGCGCGCGACGGTCCATTGCCGGCCGCCGCGTTCCAGGCCGCGCACCAGGCGCTCCAGGGTTTGGGCCATGGCTTCACCTTGGGCGCTGGGACCCTCGCTGCGCTGCAGGCGTTCGAGCTCGCGCAGGGCTTCATCCCAGCGCGACTCGCGCACGCAGACCTGCAGCTCCAGCCGCGCCTGCGCGTTGCTGACGCCCATGCTCAGCAGCTTGGCCAGCAGGGCCTGGGCGCGCTCGGGCAGGGCGGCGGGCGTGGCCTCGACGCCGGATTCCATGGCGTAGGCACGGGCGTAGTTTTCCGGCGTCGGCTCCAGCTGCGCCTGGGCCAGGCGCAGCAGCGCTGCCTTGGCGATCTGGGCCGGCGGCGTGGCGCCCGGCTTGCGGGCGGAGTTGGCGGGCAGAGGCGTGGGGCGGCGAGATTCGTCCATCGGTGTTGTGCTGGCTGAAGCTGGGGCGCGCTAGAGCAGTTTGCCGCCACTCGGGCGCAAGGGGCCGCCGCTCAGGCTGCCGAGGCTGCCTCCCGGATCGCCCTCGAAATCACTGTGGGCCTGGGCAATCCAGGGCGCTTTGCGTGGCAGCACGGTTTGTGCAAGCCATTGCTCGATTTCTTCCGGCGGCAGCGGTTTGCTGAAAAGGAAACCTTGCATCAGGCTGCAACCGAGGCGGTGCAGCACATCCATCTGGCGCAGGGTCTCCACGCCTTCGGCGATCACGCGCAAGCCCATGGCCCGTGCCAGGGCGATGATGGCGGTGACCACGGCCGAGCTCTGCGGCGTGATGCCCAGATCGCGCACAAAAGTGCGGTCGATCTTGACCTCGGAGATGGGCAGCGTCGTCAGATAGGCCAGCGAGGAGTAGCCGGTGCCGAAGTCGTCGATGGAGATTTCCACGCCCACTTCGTTGAGCCGGTGCAGGGCCGGGATGACGTTCTGCAAATCCTTCATCAGATTGTTTTCGGTGATCTCCAGCTGGATCGCCCGGTGCGGCACGCCATAGGCACTGACGCATTGGTGGATGTGCTCGACCAGATCGGAGCGCTCGAACATGCGGCTGGGCAGGTTGACGGCGATCGAGTCCGAGAAGCCAAAGTTGAGCTGCCAGACCTTGGCCTGGCGGGCCGCTTCCTTGAGCGCCCACTCGGACAGGGGCACGATCAGGCCGGTTTCCTCGGCCAGGGGAATGAAGTCGCCCGGGGGCACCAGCTTGTCGCCGCGCTTCCAGCGCATCAAGGCCTCGGCACCCACCATGCGGGCGGCGCGCACATCGATCTTGGGTTGGTAGTGCAGCACGATCTCGCCGCGCTCCAGGGCTTTGTGCAGGGCGCTTTCCAGCTCCAGCTTCTCGCGGCCCTGGCCGGCCAGCTGCGGGGTGTAGAGGGCGGCGGCATTGCGGCCCTGCGACTTGACCGCGTACATGGCCACATCGGAGTTGCGCAGCAGGTCGGCCATGGTCAGACCGTCGCGCGGGTAGATGGCGATGCCCACGCTGGCGGTGACAAAGCATTCCTGGCCCGAGATGAAGATGGGCTCGCGCATGGCCTCGAGCACGCGCTCGGCCACCCGCTCGGCATCACGCTCGTCGCCAATCTCGGGCAGCAGGGCCACGAATTCATCGCCGCCCAGGCGGCCCACGGCCTCCAGGGTGCGGTGCGAGCGGCCGCCGATGGTTTCCAGCATGCCTTCCATGACCTGGTCGGAATGGCGCACGCAGGCGCGCAGGCGCCGGCCCACCTCGATCAGCAGCTCGTCGCCGGCGGCATGGCCCAAGGTGTCGTTGATGATCTTGAAGCGGTCCAGATCGATCAGCAGCAGGCCGACCTCATGGCCGCCGCGGCGCGCCTGCTCGATGGCACGCTCGACGCGCCAGATCAGCTGGCGGCGGTTGGGCAGGCCGGTCAGGGCATCGAAGTGGGCCAGCTGGCGGATGCGGTCCTCGGCCTGGCGGCGGTCGGTCACATCTTGCATCACGCCGGTGTAGCCATTGGCATTGCCATGCTCGTTGAATTCGGGCTCGGCTTCGATGTGGACCACGCGCTGGCGGCCATCGAGCAGGGTCACCGGCAGATCGGTCACCAGCACCGAGTTGTGGGCGATCACGTCACGCAGCAGGCGCAGGAAGAGCGTGCGCTCCTCGTGCGGGATCATGCGCATCACGCCGATGAAATCGAGCCCTTCTTGCGGGCCGCGGCCGAACACGCGCAGCGCCTCGGCGGCCAGGGTGAAGCCACCACCCAGATGCCACTCGAAGCTGCCCATGCGGGCCAGGTCTTGCGCGCGGGCCAGGCGGGCCTTGCTGCGCTCCAGCTCGATGCGGGTGCGTGAGCTGCGCAGCAGGTAGCGAAGGCGCCCGGCCAGCAGGCTCCATTGAGGCGACTTGACGAAGAAATCGGTGGCACCGACCTGGTAGGCGCGGTTGATCGAGGCCTCGTCGTCCAGGCCGGTCAGCATCAACACCGGCGTCGATTCAAAACCTGGGATCTCGCGCAGGCGGGTGCAGGTTTCAAAGCCATCGAGCACCGGCATCATCGCGTCCAGCACGATCAGGTCCGGCGACATATGGGCAATCATGTCCAGCGCCTGCGCGCCGCTGTTGGCCGAGGTGACGTCGAAGCCGCGCTCTTGCAGGGCGGCGCTGGTCATCAGCAGATTGACCTCGTCGTCATCGACCAGCAGCACCTTGGCGCGTGCGGGCAGGTCGTCGTCGAGCTGGGGGCCGGCTGATTTCATGGTGTCGTCGGGGCCAGGCTGGCCAGGGCCAGCTTGACCTGCTGAATGTCGGCCAGCATCGCGTCCAGCAAGCCCTCCAGGCCCTCGCTTTGCTGCTGGCGTGCGCGGGTTTCGATGTCGGCGCAGCGTTCGGCCAGGGCCATGGCCCCGAGGCTGGCTGAGGAGGACTTGAGCGTGTGGCTGACATGGCGCACCACATTCAAGTCCAGCTGTTCCCCGCGCGCCGCCGCCAGCTCGGGCAGCAGGCGGTCCAGGGATTTGAGGTAGGCGGCCAGCACCCGCTCGATCAGCTTGTTGTGGCCGTCGGGGTCAAGCTCACGCAGGCGGTCCAGCGCCACCGGGTCCAGGCAGGAGCTCGCGGCGGCCGCCAAGCTGGCTTCGACCGGCTCGGCGAGTGGGGAAGGAATCGGCGTGGGCGTGGACATGTCAGGAAACGCGGGGCAGGGGCGAGTGTGTCAGACCGGCGGAACGCGCGGAGCGGCCGTGCTGCAGCGGCTCAGAATAGCGTGGCTGGAATGACAAAGCTTGCGCTCCCAAGAGACCCCTCGATATGTGCTTTTGTGGCCGACCAAAGGCCGGACGGAAGTTGCCTATTTTGCCCCTTGTGCAGCGTCCCGTCGGCTTGGAAAAGGCCAAATGGATCACGGCAGCAGGGAGGGGGAAAACCGGCAGTCACTGATGGAATGTAGCCGCAGTGTCAAGCAATTGATCCAAGCGTCTGCGGCGCTCTCGCCCGGCGTTTCCGGCGACTGCCCAAAAGCCGGGCAGGCGCTCCGTACAATGACTCGCATGAACAGCCTCAGCGATGCCCGTGCCAGCACACGCCGACTGCCCCGTCGGGCCGCCGCTGCGTCACTGGCGCTGGTGCTGGGCTTGCTGGTCTTGGCGGCCATGGCCTGGTTCATCACCTTGCAAGATGCCGCGCATTTGAGCGTGGCCGTGGTGGTGCTGACGGTCTTCTGCACGGCCGTGCTGGCCCTGTTGCTGGCCGGCCTGGGTTGGCATGTGGGCGTGCGCCTGACGCGCCAGCGCATGCATGAGGCCTTGCGCGAAGCACGCCAGCACAGCCGCCTGCTTTCGCAGCTGCAAACCGGCTGGCAATGGGCCACCGACGCCGAGCACCACCTGGTGCGCTGGCAAGGGCCGCGCGATGTGCTCAGCTCGCAGTGGGTGGGCAGCACGCATTGCCAGACGCTCTGGGAGCGCTTCCGCCTGGCGCCCGGTGAAGACCTGCCCGAAGGTGCCGACCTGCGCGAGCAGCTGAGCCGCCAGGCAGCGGAATTTGAGCTCCAGCTCCAGCCGATCGCGCCTGAGCTGGCACCGGGCACCTGGGTGCTGCGCGGCCTGGCACGCTGGGATGCCCAGGGGCGATTCGAAGGCTATTGCGGCACGGCACGCCTGCTGGAGCCCGAAGCGGCGGCAGTGCCAAGCCTGCCCCCGGCCCAGGCCAGCACCGCCTGGCTGGATGCGGTGCCTGGCCCGGCCTGGCTGCTCAGCGTGGCGCCGCCGGTGGTGCTGCTGGCCCAGAACGCCCAGGCCGCTGCCGCCGGCGCCCGGGTGGGCGAGCGCTGGCAGGATTGCCAGGCCCAGTTCCCGGCCGAACTGAGCGAGCGCTTGAGCGGCCAACTGCCCAAACCCTACACCGACGCCTCGGGCAGCTATGCCCTGGCCGTGCTGCCGCCTCTGCCGCCACCGGCCCCGCCTGCGGCCGTGGACCCGGGCGAGCATGAGTCCTTCAGCTACACCGTGTCGCACGATCTGCGCGCACCGCTGCGTGTGGTCGAGGGCTTTGCCCGCATCTTGAAAGAAGACTACGGCCGCCTGCTGGACCGCATCGGCAACGACCACCTGGACCGGGTCATGGGCGCGGCCGCGCGCATGAACAGCATGATCGATTCCCTGCTGTCCCTGTCCCAGCTCTCGGCCCAGCCGCTGGCGCGCCAGCCGGTGGACCTCTCGCAGCTGGCCGGTTTTGTGGTCGAAGAGCTGCGTCGCAGTGCGCCCGAGCGTTCGGTGACTGTGCACATTCAGCCACGCATGGTGGTGCAAGGCGACCCGACCTTGCTGCGCATGGTGCTGGAGAACCTCATCGGCAATGCCTGGAAGTACAGCGCCAAGTGCGCGCAGGCGCAGATCCGATTCGAGGCGCAGCTTGAAGAAGGGCAATGGACTTACCGCGTCAGCGACAACGGGGCCGGCTTCGACATGCGTTTTGCCGACCGCCTTTTTGGTGTGTTCCAGCGCCTGCACAGCGCCAGCGATTTCCAGGGCACCGGCGTGGGCCTGGCTTCGGTGCGGCGTATCGTGCGCCGCCATGGCGGTGACATCTGGGCCGAATCGGCCGTGGGCGAGGGCGCCCGCTTCTACTTCACATTGGCTGGCTGAGCCAGCATCTCCAGGGCCTCGACCAGCAGGCGGGCCTGTTCGGTGTCCGAGCGGCCTTCGCTGGCGCTGAGCTTTTGCAGCCGGGCCAAGGCATCGGCACGCGACAGCGAGTAACGGTGCATGAGCACGCCCACCGCAATCGCCTGCACCTCGTCCAGCACCGGGTGCGGCTCGCGTCGCGCGGCCGGGGTGGGCTCGGCCGGGCCGCCCTGACGGCGGTTGGCAAAGGCGGCTTCCACGGCCGGCACGATCTGATGGATGTCCAGGGGCTTGACCAAGTAGGCCACGGCGCCCAGCTCCTTGACCTTGGCCACGGTCTCTTCGTCGGCAAAGGCCGAGAGGAACATGAAGGGGATTTGCAGGTACTCGCGCAGGTAGGCGGCGACGTCGAAGCCGCTCAGGCCTTCCATGCGGATGTCCAGCAGGGCCAGTTCGGGGCGGTGCTCGCGCGCCAACAGGATGGCGTCGTCGCCATTGTCGGCATCGATGACTTCGAAACCGGCCTGCGCCAGACCATAGGTCAGGGTCGCCAGAACCAGACGGTCATCGTCCACTACGAGAATCTTGCCCTTGCTGCTCACCGCTGGAGGTCCCCCGCTGTGCTGGAATGCGGCCGGCTGCTGCCGACCTTGTGTTTGCTGGCATTGTCGCCCAAACCGGGGACCGGGGCGTCCTGGGGTGAGTACGGGGCTGTGCGGGCTCGGCTTTTCGACCGCGGCGTATCGGCTGCGGCGGCTCAGTGTTCGCTTTGCAGGCTGACGCTGGGCTGCAGCAGCTCGACCCGGCAGACCACCAGATCGCCCTGCTGTTCCAGGCTCAGCCGTGCCGTGCGGCGCGGCAGCAGGGCGCGCACCAGGCCCAGGCCCGAGACCCCGCCGGGCACCTGTGCCAGGCTGAAGTCCGGCGGCAGGGTCCCAGGGTTGGTGATGGCGACGCTGACGCTGTCCACCCCGCAGTGCAGGGTGCAGCTGACGGCGCCGGCCGGGCTGTGCTTGAGCGCATTGCTGAGCAGCTCGTTGAGCGTCAGTGCGATCGGGATGGATTCCGCCTCGGGCAGGGTCCAGTCATTGACCCGCTCAGACGTCAGGCCCTCGATATGGCTGGCGATCTGGCGCCCGCTCATGCGCTGCACCGAGCCGATGATGGCGTCCACCACGCGGCGCAGGCGCAGCGGGCCGGAGCTGCCGACCTGCAGGCCGTAGACCTGGGCAATTGCCTGCACCTGACCGACCGCCTCGTTGATGACGCTGGCCACCTCGGGGCGCCGGGCGGCGATCTGCTGCAGCAAGCCGGCCACGCCTTGCAGATTGTTCTTGATGCGGTGGTGCACCTCGCGCACCAGCAGCTCGCGCTGCGAGATGGCGGCTTGCAGGCGCGCCTCTTCGGCAGCACGGTGCTCGGTCACATCGCTGGCCACCAGCAGCAGCTGTTCGGGCGTGCCTTCGTCGATGGCGTCCGGGCTGTCGCCGGTGCCGGCCAGGTGCAGGATGCGCGCATCCCAGACCCGCTCGCGCTCGCCTTCGCCGAGCCGGTATTCGCGCTGCAGCACGGTGCTGGCGCTGGCCGACAGGGCGCTCAACATATCGCGCCGGATCATCTCGCCCTGCAGCGGGCCGAACAGGTCTTCCGGGCTGGCGCCCATCAGCTCGTCCTCGGTGCGGCCGGCCAGGGCGGCGGCCGCCTGGTTGATCTGCTCCACGCGCAGGGTCTTGGCGTCGTGCAGGCTGATGGCCAGGGGCGCGGCTTCGATGATGCGGCTGAGCGAGGCCTGGGCCTGCAGGGTTTGCGCCTCGGCCTGGCGGCGGCGGTCGATGTCCAGCAGGGCAAAGGTCAGCTGGCGGCCGCTGCCGCGGGTGCCGGTGACCACCACATTGCCGACCACCCAGAACTCGCGGCCATCGCGGGCCTTGAGCCGGCACTCGAAGGCCTCGGTCTGGCCCTCGGTCAGCTCGTCCAGGTAATGGGTCTGGCGGAAGGGGTGGTCCGAGGCCGGCGTGGCGACGATGCTCATGGGCTGGCCGGCGAACTCGCTCAGGTCGCCGCCGAACATGCGCCGCGCCGAGCGGTTCATCCATTCGATGCCGCCGCGGCCGACGGTGACGATGCCCACCAGCACCGAGTCCAGCACCGCCCGCTCGCGCTCGGTCTGCAGCATCAGCGATTGCTGGGCGCGCCAGCGGTCGTCCACATTGACGTAGGTGGCGATGATGCCTTCGTCCGGTGCACCGGGCCGCATCACGCGCTTGCTCACCTGCATCCAGAGCACGCTGCCGTCCTGGCGGCGCACGCGGCGCTCGCCGCGCCACAGGCCCTGCCGCTGCAAGGCCTCGCGCACCTCGGCACTGAGATGCTCGAAATCCTGGGGGGACTCGAACAAGGCCTCATGGGCCAGGCCGCCGAGTTCGTGGATGCGGTAGCCGGTCAGTGCGGCCAGGGCGTCATTGGCGCGGGCGATGCGGCCCTTGCGCAAGATGGCGATGCCCACATCGGAGAGGCTGAACATCAGCTCGCGGTCCTGCACCAGGGCTTCCAGCTCGCCTTGCTGGGCCTTGAGGCGGGAGATGTCGCTGATCACGGCGATGGTTTCGCTCTCGCGCGGCGGGCCGCTCTCGAGCTCGCTGGCTTCTGACGCGGCGCGCACCTGGCGCAGGCTCAGCGAGAGCCAGCGCGGCTGGGCCGCTTCGCTGCCGACCTGCAGGAACTCGGCCTCGAAGGTCTGCTGGGCCTGCAGCGTGGGCAGGGCTTCCTGCACCTGCTGGGCCAGCTCGGGTAGGGCGGCGAAGAGCTGGGCCACCGGCGTGCCGGCATGCTGCAGGCCGGGCAGGCCCAGCATTTGCTCGAAACCGCCGTTGCAGCGCACCAACTGGTCGCCGCGCAAATAGGCCAGGCCGAGGCTGGCGCTGTCCATGATGGTGGTCAGCTCGTGCAGCAGCTGTTCGCTGCGGGTTTCGGCCTGGGTTTGGGCGGTGACGTCCAGGGTCACCACCGAGGTGGTGCGCTTGCCCGAGGCCAGCTGGCCGGGCTCGACCCGGGTCAGCAGCCAGCGCCGGCCCAGCTCGGGGTGGCGCACGGCGTAGCGAACCTCGATGCGGTCGCCTTTCTTGAGTGCCCGCTGCAGGCGCTCGAATTCATGGAGCGAGCTGGGCTCGACGATGTCGCGGCCCACGCCCTGCAGGCTGGCCAGGGAGTTGCGCTGGCTGGCCGCGGCCTGGCCCAGATGGGCGCCGCCCGGCGGGCTGCGCGGCGTGCGCGGGCGCAGCCAACCGGCATCCTGCTGGAAGGTGGCCAGGCCGACGCCGGCGGTGTCCATCAAGGCATCGAGCTGCTGGTGGGCGAGGTCGCGCTCCTGCTCGGAGCTGCGGTCTTCCAGCACGGCCAGATAGCGCCGCGCCGGGCCGCTGCTGCCGGCCTGGGGCCGCAAGCGGCCGAGCAGCCAGCGTGTGCGGCCGGCCGGGTCCACCAGGGTGGCCTGTGTCAGCAGGCCGTCTTCATGCGCGCTCAGGGCCTCGGCCAGTCGGCCGTTCTCCCAGGCCAGCAGCTGCTGGATGGCCGGGTCGGCCTCGTGCAAGGTGCTGGGCGGCTGCAGGCACAAGGCGGTGAAGGCGCTGTTGACCTTGAGCAGCAGGCCCTGGGCATCGAAGCTGCACATGGGCAGGGGGCTCATCTCGAACCACTGGGCCAGCTCGGCCTGGGCGCGCTCGGTGTTCTCGCGCAGCAAGGCTTCGCGCGCCTTGGCGTCGCCACTCAGGGCTGGGCCTTCGTGGGGGTGTTCGGCGGCGGCGCCGGCCAGCTTGCCCGCGGCCGGTTTGCCGCGGTGTTTTTCTTCCGGCCGGGCATGCAGCATCCAGCGCGCGGCATCGTCCGCGCGGGGTTCCAGGGCGACCAGGGTCAGCAGGGCGCGCTGGCCATTGGCCAGCTTGATGCCGGTGGGCGGCGGGCCTTGGCGGCCGTCCAGCAGGGCGCGGCTGGCCAGGCGCAGCCAGTCGCCGACACGGCCGCCATGGCTGGTCTGCAGGCCGTGCAAGCCCTTGCCGCCGCTCAGGCCCGCGGCCTGCTCGAGCAGGCTTTGCGCGCTCGGGTTGGCCTCCAGCACCTCCAGCGCTTCGCCGAGCAGGAGCACCGGGTCGCTGATGAGCCCGAACACCCCGCGCAGGGCGGCGAGGTCTTGGGGCAGGAGGGAAAGCTGGGCTGACAGTTGAGCGGACATGTGCGCCGAGTTTACGGGGCGCCCGGCCGGGTTCCCGTTCACTCGAGCTGGGCGGCCTTGTTCAGGGCGCGCAGCACACAGTGGTTGATCTCTTCCGCCCCCAGCATCAGCTGTTCGGCGGCGGCGCGGAAGTCGTAGACCGATTCGTTCTCGATCGCGTGCACCAGCTCCAGATAGGGCTGGTAGGGGCCGCTGCCATCGACCAGGGCCTGGCGCACGCGCTCGGGCATGGGGATGGATTGCAGCAGCTTGGTGAAGGGCTGCTTGAGCATGTGGTCCAGCAGCGAGAACAGGCCGCAGATGAACATCTCGTCGCGCAGCTCGCTGTCGCTCATGCTCTTGGCCAGCTCTTCCATCAGCAGGCCGCGGCGCAGGGCGGCAAACATGATGGGGCGCATGCTGTGGTCCTTGCTGGCTGTGGTCAGCAAGAGGGCCAGCCAGCGCTTGAGGCGCGGATAGCCGAGCAGCATGATGGCGTGGCGGAAGGAGGACACCTCGACCGGCAGGCCGAAGGCGGCCGAGTTCAGGTAGCGCAGCAGCTTGAAGGCCAGGCTGGGGTCGCGCTTGAGTGTTTGCTCCAGGCGCTCGATGTCTTCATCCTGATCGACCCGCGACATCAGCTCGACGATGACCTGCAGATCGGCCTGGATCTCGCTGCGCGGCGCATTTGCCGGTGCCTCGTAGGCGCCCTGCATGGGCCAGCCGATCACGCCGGCGGCACCGCGGCCGAAAGCGCCGTCGATGTCGGCCGCGCTGCGCAGGCCGGCTACCAGGCGGGGCAGGGCGCTGGCCTCGCCCGCGCGGTGTTCCTCGTCCTGATCCAGCACCTGCTGGGCAAAGCAAGCATTCAGCTCGGCCGGCAGGGCGGCGCTGGGCCGGCCCTTGAGCAAGAGGGTGTTGCCGCGTTTCTTGAGTGCGCGCAGCGCCTCGCCCAGGCCGGCATCGGCGGCCATGAAGGCAGGCACCTCGAACTGCACATGGGCCGGCGCTTCGGCGCGCAGCAGCTCCTGCAGCAGGCCTTCGTTGAGCACATTGAGGATGACCTGGGGCCCGCCCGCGGGCCAGACCTCGGACACGGCGGCCAGCAGATCGGCCGCGTCGAGCTGGGCGTCCGGCCGCAAGGGGATCACGGTCAGGCGGGTGGCCGTGACCATGCGCTGGCGGTCGATCAAGGGGGTGTAGCCGAGGGCCAGAGCGCTCAGGATGGGATGGTTCATGACTCCGCGGATCCGATACGGGGGTGTTCAAACATTGAGGTACTGGAACAGCGACATGCGCTGCACCATGGCGTAGGTTTTCAGGGCGGTGTCGTAGCCGGTTTGCTGGTTCTGGAAGTCGGAGATGCCTTGCACCATGTCCAGGTCTTCGGCGGCCGAGCGCTCGGCCTGGTTGTACTGCTTGAGTGCGGCCATGCGGGATTCGGTGCCGTCCAGATTATTCAGCCTCTCACCCAACTGACTGCGAACATTTTGTAAGTTCGTCATCACCGCATCCAGATCGCGCACCCGGCCCGAGTTGGACTGCGAGATCTCCACACCGGTGCGCAGCGGCGTGCGCAGCTCGGCCACGGTGCGGTCCAGCACGTCAAAGAGCTTGAGCGAGTTGGTCGAAGGCTTGACCTCGAAGCGGTCGCCATCCACCGGCTGGCCGGAGATGGTGACGGCCATGCCGTCGAAGGTGATGGCCTTGCCGGGCGTGAAGGGGGCGCTGAAGGCCGGTGTGCCGAGGTCGGTGTCGGTCACGGTGATGGTCTGGGCCGGGCTGGCGCCGCTGATCTCGATCAGATAGTTGTGGCCGGTCAGCAGCGAGGGATCGGCGGTGCGGCCGGCGTCGATCCAGCCCTTGGGCGCGACGCCGGGCGGCACCGAGATCAGATTGGGCAGGGGGCCGGTCTCAAACGTGCCATTGCCGCTGCGCGCCTGTTCGAACACCAGGCGGCCGTCCACGGTCAGGGGGAAGTTGTCGATATTGCCGGTCTGGATGGAGCCCGAGACGCCGTTGAAGCGCACGCCGCCAGCCTGGTCCAGGAAGGGCGGGTCGCTGGCGCCCTGGCCCGAGAACAGATAGCCACCGGCGCCGTCGCCACGGTTGGCGATGGCCAGAAGCTGGTTGCGCAGGCCGGCAATCTTGTTGGCCAGGCCGGCGCGTTCGGCATCGCTGTAGCTGGCGTTGCCGGCGGCGATCATGGTTTCGCGCATCTGCTGCAGCAGCTCGTTGGCGTCGCCCAACGCAGCTTCGCTCAGTGTCATGCCGTTTCGGCTGGCCTCCAGCGCGCGCTGGTTGGCATCGACCCGGCCGATGGTGGACAGAGCGCGCTCGGAGCGTGCCGCGCCGGTCGGGTCGTCGCTGGCCTTGGTGATCTTCTTGCCCGTGGTGAGCTGCTGCTGCGAGGCCTGCATGGATTCCTGGCGGCGCTGCAGGGTCGCGATGCTGCTGTCAAAGATGTTGGCGGTGGACAGGCGCATGGTGGTCTTCCTGGTTGGGGCGCGGGCGCGCCATCAGCGGGCCGCCATCTGCAGCAGCTCGTCGAACAGCTTTTGCGCGGCCTGCAGCACCTTGGCCGCGGCCTGGTAGCCCTGCTGGAACTGCATCAGCCGCGCGGCTTCTTCGTCGAGGTTGACGCCGGCCTGGCCGGCCCGGGTCTGCTCGGCATCGGCGGCCACGGCCACCGAGACGCTGGAGAGGTAGGTGGCACCCTGCACGCGCGAGCCGATCTCGCTCATGGTGGCGGAATAGGCTTCGTTGATGGTGGCGCCCACGGCGATGCTGCCGTCAGGGCGCTGGCGCTGGCCGACGAACTTTTCCCCCTGGATGTTCAGGAAGGCCTTGGCATTGCCGTTGTTGGTGGCGGGGAACTGGGTGCGCTCCAGCGAGATGGTGTCGTCCTTGCGTGGCACGCCGTTCAGGCTCATCTCGAAGCCCAGATCGATCGGCGGCACGGCATTGGGCTCGTTGCCGATGTTCTGGCCTGCGGCCCAGGTGCCGTTGAGCACCGAGCCATCGGCCAGGGTCAGGGTGTACTGCAGCTTGGCCGGGTTGGCGGGATCGGGGTCGCCAAAAGCCAGGCTGATGGGCAGCTTGGTGGCATCGAAACGGTCGTTGACGGCGTAGATGGAATTGACCGTGGCTGAGCCCTTGTTGTCCACATTGGTGGTGGCAGTCAGGGGCGAAGCGGCGGCGATGCCGGTGGGCTGCTCCAGCACGCGACGCATTTCCACGGCGGCCTGGGCCACGGGTTCCAGGCGGTAGGAGTCACCCGGGGCGGGCGGTGTGGCGCCGAAGCTGATCTTGAAGCCATCGACGGTGTCGCCATCGGCCACGTTCTGCGTGTAGCCATCGCTGAGCCGGGTCAGCTTGTAGGTGCCGGAGCCGCTGAGATCGCTCTCCAGGCGGTAGGCGCTGGCCTGCAGCTGGCTGGCGTTGGTGATGGTCATGCTCACGTTCGAGGCAAAGCTGCCATCGGGCGCGCGCGCATTGGTGGTGGCGGGCAAGGCGCGCGGCTGACCAAAGCCGAAAATGGGCACGCCCTTGCCCGGCGGGTCGGACAGGTCCAGGCCCAGGGCTTGCTGCCCGTTGACGCGTGAGGCCAGGGCCGCGGCCATCTGGCCCAACAGATTGCGAGCGTCCTGCAGATCCTTGTTCTGGTACTGCAGCAGGGCGGACAGGGAGCCGCCCGTCAGCACGCTTTCGTCCAGCGAGCGCGGGCCGCCGGAATCGCTGATGCTGAGCGCGGCGCGTGAGCTGTCGTAGGGGTCCTGGGTGACGCTGAGTTCCTGCGCCTGCGCGCCCAGCACCAGTCGCTGGCCGCCGCCGATGAACACGCCCAGGGTGCCGTCGCTGGCGGGTAGGGTCGAGACCTGGATGTACTTGCTCAGCTCGGAGACCAGCTTGTCGCGCTGGTCCAGCAGGTCATTCGGGGTGTGGCCATTGCCGTTGGCGCGCGAGATCTGGTCGTTGGCAAAGGCGATCTGCTTGCTCAGCTCATTGACCACATCGACATTGGCCTTGAGGTCGCTGACCACGCCCGATTGCAGCTCCACCAGCTGCTGGCCGGCGCTGGAAAAGCGCGCCGCCACCTCGGTGGCGCGGCCCATCACCACCTGGCGGGCGGAGGGGTCGGAGGGGCGGCTGCTCACGTCCACCATGGCGTTCAGGAACTGGCCGGCGGCGGCACCCAGGCCGGTCTCGCCGGGCGGGAAGATCTTCTCCAGCTGGGACAGCTGACTCATGCGAGTCGAGTCCATGTGGGCGATGGCCTTGGTGGTGTAGGCCTGGCGGGTCAGGAATTCGTTGTGCGCGCGCTCCACCGTCTCGATGGTCACGCCCTTGCCGAAGTAGCCGGCGCCGGTGAACTGGCCTTCCGGCGTGGTCAGCACCACCGATTGGCGCGAATAGCCGGGCGTGTTGGCATTGGCAATGTTCTGCCCAACCGCCTGCAAGGCGGCCTGGTTGGCGAACATGGCTCGAACGCCGATGGACAGCAATCCGCTCATGGCTGGCGCTCCTCAGCCCCGAAGCTCAGGCCAGGGCGCGCTGCACGCGCACCGTGGTGTTGATCACCCGGGCCAGCTTGCTGGCGTACTCGGGGTCGGTGGCATAGCCGGCGTTCTGCAAGCCCTGGGCAAAGCCCTTGGCCCCGCCCGTCTGGGCCTGGGCCACGACCTTGCTGTAGCGCTCGTTGTTGCTGATCAGCTTGGCGTAGTCCTTGAACGCTTCTTCGTAGCTGCCGTAGGCGCGGAACTTGGCGGTCACGCGCTGGGCCTTGCCATCCACATACTCGGTGGTCTGCACCTCGGCGACGGCGCCCTTCCAGCCCGGCGTGGCCTTGATGCCGAAGACGTTGAAGGAGGGCTGGCCGTCCTTGGTGTTGATCTCGCGCTTGCCCCAGCCGGACTCATGCGCCGCCTGGGCGATCATGAAGCTGGCCGGAATGCCGGTGCTGGCCTCGGCGGCCTTGGCCGCGTCGTCGTGCTTCTGGATGAAGCTGGCCACATGCGGCGCCACATTCTTCTTGGCCAGGGTGGGTAGGGGCTGCACGGTCTTGAGCGGCTCCGCCTTGCCGTCAGTCACGCCCATCTGGCGCTGCAGCTGACGTGCAATCGCATCGGACAGACCGCCCGGCAGGCCGGTCATCTTGCCGGCGAACTGGGTGTCCAGCATTTCGCTGCCCATCTGTGTGGCGGAGTTCTCCAGCATGCCGGTGGCCATGGTGTTGGAGCGCATGCTCTTCATCACCTCCTGCATGAACAGGGATTCGAACTGGCGCGCGGTCTCGCGAATGCTGCTCTTGGGGTCGCGCGAGGCGGCGGCACGCAGGGTTTCGATCGAGCGGTGGTCGTTGCCCAGGCTGGTGCCACCACCGAGGGCCATGCCATTGTTGGGAGAGAGGGCCATATCAGATCACCTCCAGCTCGGCGTTCAAGGCGCCGGCGGTTTTCATCGCTTGCAGGATGGCCAGCAGGTCTTGCGGCGTGGCGCCCAGCGAGTTCAGCGCCTTGACAACATCGGCCAGCTTGGCACCCGCGGGCAGCTGGATCAGCGAGCCGGGGTCCTGCTTGATCGAGATGTCGGTCTTCTCGGTCACCTGGGTCTGGCCGCCCGACAGGGCATTGGGCTGGCTGACTTGCGGTGTGGAACTGATGGTCACCGACAGATTGCCGTGGGCCACGGCACAGGCGGCCAAGGTGACGGCCTGGTTCATGACCACCGAGCCGGTGCGGGCGTTGATGACGATGCGGGCGGCCGGCTCGGCCAGATCCAGGGCCAGGTTTTCCATATCGGCCAGGAAGTTGACACGCTCGTCCGGGTCGTTGGGCGCGCGCACGCGCACGACACGGCCATCCAGGGCCTGGGCCACGCCATTGCCCTTGGCCTTGTTGATGGCGCGGGCCACGGCGCGAGCGGTGGCGAAATCGGCGGAGTTGAGGTCGAGTTGGATGTAGTCGCCGTTTTGCAGCGGCGTCGGCACCGAGCGCTCGACCAGGGCGCCGCCGGGTATGCGGCCGGCCGAGAGGTGGTTGATCTGCACCTTGGAGCCACCGGCCGAGGCGCCGGCGCCGCCGACGATCAGATTGCCTTGCGCCAGGGCATAGACCTGGCCGTCGGCACCGCGCAGCGGGGTGGTGATCAGGGTGCCGCCGCGCAGGCTCTTGGCATTGCCGACCGAGGACACGGCGATGTCGAGCTGCTGGCCGGGCTGGGCAAATGCGGGCAGCTGGGCCGTGACCATGACGGCGGCGATATTGCGCGGCTGCATGGTCACGCCTTGCGGCAGGATGACACCGAATTGCTGCAGCATGGCGGCCAGGCTTTGGCCGGTGTAGGGAGCTTGGGTGGTCTGGTCACCCGTGCCGTCCAGACCCACCACCAGGCCATAGCCGGTCAGCGAGTTGCTGCGCACGCCCTGGATGGCGGCCACTTCCTTGATCCGGGCGGCGGAGGCCTCGGCGGGCCACCAAAGGGCGGCGCTGGCCAGCAGGGCGGCGAGGCCGATCAGGGCGCGGAGGAATTTGTCGGTGGCTGTTTGCATGATGGTCGTGGAGGGGGAATCCTCTACGACCGATTCTGGGCAAACTTAAGTCGGCCAAAGGTTCAAAAAGAAGCGCGACAACCAGCCTATTCCATGGGCGTCGGCGGTGGCGCCGCGGCCCTTCTGTTCGATCCGAACATTGGCCACCGAAGCCGAGGGCACGACATTGCCCTGGGTGATGGCGCGCGGGTCCACCTGGCCCGAGAAGCGCAGAACATCGACGTTATGGTTGACGCCGATCTGCTTCTCGCCGCTGATCATCAGATGGCCATTGGGCAGCACGGCGGTGACCACGGCGGTGATGCTGCCGGAGAAGTCGTTGGTGTTCTCGTTCGTGCCCTTGCCGGTGGACTTGGTGGCCGAGCTGCCGCCGGCCGAGGCGCGGCCGAAGGAGTTGGCGCTGACAAAGGGCAGGGCGGTGACGCCGGCGGTCAGCGAGCCGGTCTTGTTGAGCTCGCTGGTGCTGCTCTGGCTGGCGGTGACCTTCTCGACAATCTGGATGGTCAAGGTGTCGCCCACCATGCGGGCGCGGTGGTCTTCGAACAGCGGCCGGTAGGCGGCGGCCTGGTAGATGGCGCCATTGCTGGGGCCATGGGCGGGCAGGGCGGGCATGTTCACCACCGGCGTGTGCTGCAGCTCGACCTGGGGTTCGCGGTAGAGCGTGCTGCAGCCGCCGAGCAGCAAGGCACTGGACAAGGCGAGCAGCAAGCGAGGCAGGCGGGCGTGAAGCATGTGATGGCGGGGCAGGGTGTTCATGAGCGGAGGCTCCATCAGATCTGTGCGAGCTTTTGCAGCATCTGGTCCGAGGTTTGCACGGCCTTGGAATTGAGCTCGTAGGCGCGCTGGGTCTGGATCATGGACACCAGCTCCTCCACCACATTGACGTTGGAGGTTTCCACATAGCCTTGTTGCAGCGAGCCCAGGCCGTTGGCATTGGGCGCGCCGGCATTGGGCGTGCCCGAGGAGGCGGTCTCCGAGAACAGGTTCTGGCCCTTGGGGTCCAGGCCGGCCGGATTGACGAAATTGGCGAGCTGGATCTGGCCCAGGGTTTGCGGCGCCGGTGTGCCCGGGACGGTGATGCTGACCGTGCCGTCATTGCCGACGGACACGCTCAGTGCATTGGCCGGCACGGTGATCCCGGGCAGCACGGTATAGCCGTTGTTGGTGACGATCTGGCCGTTGGCGTCGAGCTGGAAGGAGCCGTCGCGCGTGTAGGCCGTGGTGCCGTCCGGCATCTGCACCTGGAAGAAACCATTGCCCTTGATGGCCAGGTCCAGGTTGTTGGTGGTTTGCTGCAGATTGCCCTGGCTGTAGATGCGGGCGCTGGCCACCGGGCGCACGCCCAGGCCGACCTGCAAACCCGTGGGCAGTTGGGTCTGCTCGGTGGTGTTGGCGCCGCTTTGCCGCAGGTTTTGATAGATCAAGTCTTCGAACACCGCGTGTGAGCGCTTGAAACCATTGGTGGCGACGTTGGCCAGGTTGTTGGAGATGGTGTCCAGCTGGGTCTGCTGGGCCTCCATGCCGGTCTTGGCAATCCAGAGTGAGCGGATCATGGTCGGTGTCCTTCAGGGAATCGGGAGGTCAGGTGGTGCCCAGCAGCTTGGCCGATTGCTGGCCCTGGGTCTGGGCAATCTGCATCAGCTTCATCTGTTGCTCGAACTGGCGGCCGGCGGCAATCATGCTGACCATGGTTTCGACGGCGCTGACGTTGGAGCCTTCCAGCGCGCCGTCTTGCAGGCGTGCCGTCGGGTCGGCGGGCAGGTCGCCGTCGGGCGCACGGAACAGACCGTCGGCGCCGCGCGTCAGGCGTGCCTCGGGCGTGACCAGCTTGAGCTTGCCGATGGTGGTGCTGGTGCCGTTGGCCGCTTTGGCGCTGACGGTGCCGTCGCCGCCGATGGACAGCTCGGTATTGGGCGGCGCATTGATCGGGCCGCCATCGCCTTGCACCGGCAGGCCGTTGCGTATGACCAGCAGGCCTTCGGCATTGACATCGAGTGCGCCCGCGCGGGTGTAGGCCTCGGTGCCGTCCAGGCCCTGCACGGCCAGCCAGGCGTTGCCCTTCATTGCCACATCAAGGCTGCGGCTGGTGGCTTGCATGACGCCGGGGTCGGAGTTGTAGCCGGTGGTCGTTTCCAGGGCGTAGGCTCGGGTGCTGGCGCCATCGCCACGCACCGGCACCGAGCGAAAGGCCTGCAGCTCGGCCCGGAAGCCATTGGTCGAGACGTTGGCCAGGTTGTTGGCCAGCACGTCCTGACGCTGCATGGCCGCCTTGGCGCCGGCCATCGAGAGGTAGATCATGCGGTCCATGGCGTGTCCTTGGGCAGGGTCATGCGGGATCAGGCCTTCAGTGCGCGCTCAGCATCAACGCAGGTTGACGATGGTCTGCAGCACCTGGTCCTGGGTCTTGATGGTCTGAGCGCTGGCCTGGTAGGCGCGCTGGGCGGTGACCATATTGACCAGCTCGGCGGTCAGGTCGACGTTGGACTCTTCCAGCGCGCCCGATTGCAGCTTGCCCAGGTTGCCGTCACCCGGCACGCCCACCACCGCCTCGCCCGAGGAGAAGGTGCGCGCCCAGACATTGCCGCCCATGGGCTGCAGGCCTTGCGGGCTGCGGAAGGAGGCCAGCTCGACCTGGCCCGCCGGCTTGGATTGACCGTTGGAGTAACGCGCCATGACGATGCCGCTGTTCTCGATCAGGATGCCGGAGAGCTGGCCCGGAGCGTAGCCGTCCTGGGTCAGGTTGGTCACGGCGAAGCTGGAGCCGTTCTCGGTGGCGCCCAGCACGTCAAACTGGATGCCGGGGATGTCCAGGGTGGCGGCGCCGGCGGCGTTGCGGCCGGCGGGCACATCCATGTTCAGCTTGGTCGTGGGATCGATGGGCTTGCCACCGGTCTTGGGGAAGGTCACGGTGGCATAGGGCGTCAGCGGGTTGCCACTGGCATCGGTGCCGATGGCGCCGCCGGCGGAATCGGTGGCGAAGGGTGAGCCGTTGGCGGTGGCGAAGATGTTCCAGGTCGTGCTGCCGTCGGCGGCGGGCTCGTTCTTCTGGAAGTAGAGCGTGATGGCCACGTCCTGGCCCTTGGCGTCATAGGCCGTCAGCGAGGTGGCGTTGTTGTAGGTGGCCGGGTTCTTCAGGTCGATGCCAGGAATGGCGGCGTTGGCCGTGACTTTGGAGCGCGAGTCGAGGTTGAACTCGGTGGTGATGGCGGTGGTGGTCTTGGGCGCGATGCCCGAGGTGGGCAGCTGCAGGGGCTGGGCCAGGCCGGGCTGGATCACGCCGGCGCCATCGGCCGGGTAGCCCATGAGCTTGAGCTGGTCGTTGTTGACGATGAAGCCGTTGCGGTCGACCTTGAACTGGCCGTTGCGGCTGTACATGGTCGGGTTCTTGCCATCGCTGAGCTGGAAGAAGCCGCCGCCGTTGATGGCCAGGTCCATGGGGCTTTCGGTCGTGGTGATATTGCCCTGTGTGAACTGCTGGGCCACGGCGGCCAGGGCCGTTCCGATGCCGACCGGGCTGCTGCCCGCGCCGTTGAGTGCGCCGGCATACACATCTTTGAACTCGGCCCGTGAGGCCTTGGAACCATAGGTGCCGGCATTGGCGATGTTGTTGCCGATGACGTCGAGATTCTTGCTCGCGCCGTTCAATCCGGAGAGGCCTTGTTGGAAGCTCATGATGGGTCCTTAGCGGGAAATCGTGAAAGGGACAGGCGCGGCGAGCGTCAGTCGAAAGTCTTGATGCTGGCGTAGTCAACCAGCCCAGCGTTCTGAAGCTGCAGCTTCAGCGAGGTGCCGCTGGTGTTGACGGCCAGCACCTTGTCCTGGGCGTAAAGCGTGCTGCTCACGGCGGCCGTGCCCTTGGTCGCAGTGATGCGGAATTTGAGTCCGGCGTCGTCGGCGTACTTGTCCGAGGCCCACTTGAAGTTGTGGCGGCCGGTGCCTTGCGCGCCGAGCTGCACCGTGTCGACCACGGCGCCGGCGGGGCTCAAGACCTCCAGCTTCACCGCATCGGCGGGGCTGCTCAAGGCGTAGCTGCCTTCGCCCACCCCGTTGGTTTGCTGCAGGCGGTTGCCCTCGACGCTGACTTCGCGGCCCACCAAGGAGACGCTTTGCAGGGCCTGCATCTGGGTGAACTGGTTGGCCAGGGACTTGATGCTGTTGTCCAGGGTGCTGACGCCGCTGACCGTCTGGATCTGCGCCATCTGGCTGGTCACCTGGGCGTTGTCCATGGGGTTCATGGGGTCCTGGTTCTGCATCTGCGCGACCAGCAGCTTGAGAAAACGGTCCTGCGTGTCCACGGCCTTCTTGCTGGCCGACTCTTCCGCGGTGTTGGTGGTGGTGCCGGTCGACTTGACGGCGCTGATGACGTCCATGGCGGGCCTCTTTCAGGTGAAGCTCAGGACTGGCCGAGCTGCAGGGTTTTGAGCAGCAGGCTCTTGGCCGTGCTCATCACCTCGATGTTGTTCTGGTAGGAGCGGGAGGCCGAGATCATGTTGACCATCTCCTCCACCGTGTTGACATTGCTGTAGGTCACATAGCCTTCGGCGTCGGCCTTGGGATGCTTGGGATCGTGAACCCGGCGCCCGGGCGTCTGGTCTTCGCTGATGGTGCTGACGCGCACGCCGGCGGCACCCTGGTCGCCGTTGGCGCCCATCAGGGCGGTCTGAAACACCACCTGGCGGGCCTTGTAGGCCTGACCATCGGGTCCGGCCACGGTGTCGGCATTGGCCAGATTGCTGGCCACCACATTGAGGCGCTGGCTCTGCGCGCTGACGGCGCTGCCCGAGACATTGAAGATTTGAAACATGGACATGGTCTGCTCCTGGCCGGTGGTCTGCTAGTGCCGGGCCGCTCAGGCCGCGTTGGGCGACTTCATGGCGTCCAGCGTGGTGCGCACCGAGCTGTTGATGAAACGCAGCGTGGCTTCGTACTTGACGGAGTTGTCGGCGAAGCTGGCCCGTTCGCGGTCCATGTCGACGGTGTTGTTGTCCAGATTGGTCTGCGCCGGCACGGCATAGAGCTTGCTCGCTTCGCTGCGCCCGCCGCCGATCGGGCCCATATGGCCTCCCTGGGTGGTCAGGAGCTGGCCCGAGCCGCGGCTGGACGAGGTGGCCTCACGCAGAGCGCGGGAGAAGTCAAGATCGCGGGCTTGGTAGCCCGGGGTGTCGGCATTGGCAATATTGCTGGCGAGCATGCGCTGGCGTTCCGAGCGCAGGGCCAGGGCCTCGGTCTGGAAGTTCAGGTTGGCGGTCAGTCGGTTCAGCATGATGCGTGCCCCCTGCTTGGGTTCGGGCTGGAGCGCCGCGCCTTGGGGCTGGGGAGGGTCTCAAGGTCCCTGTCCGTCGGACGGGAATGGGCGATGTGAACGGATTGTGTTGGGCCGCTCTGAAAACATTAGCGGGAATAGCAAGGGCTTTGCTGCGCATTTCGGCCCTCGTGGCCAAGGGGTGGCGGCCTACAGTCCATCCATGCTTTCGACTCGCTCCATCCCTGTCGCTCAGATGCTCCGCCGCCCGGCGCGCCTGGCAGCATGGCTGATCCTGAGCCTGAGTTGGAGCCTGCCTTTGTGGCTGGTAGGGATGCTGAGCGAGGCTCAGGCCCAGACGGCCAAGCCGGTGGTGACCGAAACGCTGAGCACCGAATTGCGCTTGCAGGTCCAGGACCTGGCCCAGGCCGGCGCCAAGGCCGGCATGCCCGCGCAGGCACGGGTGGAGGTGCAGGTCGGTCAACTCGATCCGCGCCTCAAGCTGGCGCCCTGTGCCCAGGTGCAACCGTACTTGCCCACCGGCCTGCAGATGTGGGGCCGCACCCGCATCGGTCTGCGCTGCATCGATGGTCGCGCGCGCTGGAACGTCACGCTGCCGGTGCAAGTCAAGGTCTATGCCCGTGCCCTGGTGGCCGCCGAACCCCTGGCTTCGGGGGTGAGCCTGACTCAAGCGCAGCTGGCAATGGCCGAAATAGACATAGCGTCTGTGGCCGGCGCGGTGTTCACCGATGCGGCCGGCTTGACTGGACGCAGCCTGGTCCGCCCTGTGGCGGCTGGCGAAGCGATCAGCAGCAGCAGCTTGAGGGCGCGGCAGTGGTTTGCGGCGGGTGAGACGGTGCAGGTCCGGGTTTCCGGGCCGGGCTTCGCGGTCGCCGGCGAAGGTCAGGCCATGGCCGCGGGTTTGGAAGGACAGAACGTCAAGATCCGCTTCGAAAACGGGCGGATGGTGACGGGTCGGGTCGTCGGTGAACGACGGGTGGAGGTGTTGTTGTGAACAACGCTGGCACACGTCAACCGGTGTTGAGACTCAGCTCTGAGGCGGAAAAACCCCGCTTCTGGGGCGGGAGCGGTTTTGTCGAAAGTACTAAAGTCTTCATGTTGAGCGTCGATACACCGGAAAACCTGGACAGGTTTGGGCATGACCCAGGCCTATGGAGAGCACCATGAAAATCGGTAATAGCCCAGAGATCGCATCGTCGGCCGTCACGGCCGACAAGGCGGGCGCGGCCCAGACAGGGCGAGCGCAAGGCCAGGGCGCGACTGCACAAGTGGCCGGAAAGAAGGCGCCGGAGGCCAGCGCCACCCTGGAGCTGTCGACCAATGCGACCAAGCTCCTGGCGGGTGTGGCGGAAGACGGCAGCTTCGATGCCGAGAAGGTCGGGCGCATCTCGCAGGCCATCTCGGACGGCAAGTTCACGGTCAACGCCAACGTCATCGCCGACAAGCTGATTGCCAACGCTCAAGAAATGCTGAGCCGGATGACGCCTCACTGATCGAGGCGGTTCGGGCCTTTGCCTGCTGTGACAGGGCAAGGGTTGATCAAAGTTTCGTTTGTTGAACCCTAACGCGTTCTCAACGCCTTATGGCGGGGACAGCCATGCACGCTTTGCCTCCCTCAGATTCCACTCCCGCAGCGCTCGGCCAGCAGCTCGAGCAGCCGCTGCTGGAGGTGGAAAGCTGCCTCAATTTGCTGGGTGATGCCTTGCTGCGGCGCGACACCCAGGCCATCGAACAACACGCTGCTCGCCTGCATCAGGCGCTGGCGGTGGCGATCACGAGCTTCAGCGAAGCCGCTCGCAGCGGTGCGGTGCCGGCCCATCTGCGTCATCGTCTGGTGCAGGCTGGGGGCCGTGTGGCCGCCCAGCGTGAGTCTTTGGCCCGCGCCACGGCGGCGCTGGACCGTGCGATCGACGTGCTGATGCCCGGCGAAGCCAACGGCCTGTATTCGGCGCTGGGCAAGAACGAGCGCAAGAGCCTGGGCGGCGCTTCGATTCAAGCCTGATCGGCCCGCTCGCTGCTCGGCCGATGGGTGCCGGGCATGAAAGCAGCCCAAGCCACGCTCACTGCGTGGCTTTTTTTCGCACCTTGTCCAGGTAGGCGTGGCCGTCGGGCGGCAGACCGCTGCGTTGCGATTCCCAGATCATTTCGCCCAGGCAGTCCATGGCCACGTGGTGGGCCTCGTGCAGGGAGTTGCGCCGGGCGGCCAGCAGATCGACGGCCTGGCGGATGCCATGCGGCTGGTCGATGGACTGCTGCTCGCTGATGGTCAGGTGCATGGACAGATGCAGAAAGGGGTTGGTGCGCCCCTCTTCGACGCTGTAGACCGCCGCCAGGGCCGCCTCTTCATCGGCCAGTTCGGCGTGGTATTCCGGGTGCTGGGCGATCCAGTCGGCGGCGATGGCCTCCATGGGAATCAGGGGCTGGCCGTCGCGCAGCTTGCGGTAGGTGGCGCAGAAGAAGCGGCGCACCTCGAGTTGGGATGGGGCAAACATAGGGCCAGATTGTCGCTGCTGCGCGCCCGTCTATTTTGTGGGCGGCTCGCCGGTGGCCGGCGTGGGCGCGCTCCAGCTTTCGCCATGGCGGGCTTCATGTTCCCGCCGCGCCTGTTCGCGCTCCTGGGCCAGCAGGGCTTCCAATTGCTGGCGTGCCTGCCGCGATGCGGCGATCAGGGCGCCGTTGTCGTGCTGCAGTGGCAGCATCTGTTCCAGCTGATCCAGGTTGTGCCGGCGGAATCGCCAGGTCAGCTTGCGGGCGGCATGGGGCTCCAGGCCCAGCAGCTCCATGACGCTGCGGCCGCTGTTCAAGGCTGCGTCAAAGGTTTCGCGCTCGATCAGCTGCACGCCCAGATTGCGCAGGCTGAAGTAGTGCCGCACATTGCGCGCCCGCGCCACCACCTGGGCCTGCGGGAAATGCTCGCGCGCCAGCTCGGCAATGGCCAGGCTCTGCGCCACATCGTCCACCGCGATCACCAGCACCCGCGCTTGCGCCGCGCCGGCGCTGCGCAGCAGGTCCAGCCGGGTGGCATCACCGAAAAACACCCGCCAGCCAAAGCGCCGCATGGCCTCGATGGCCTCGGCATCGTGGTCGAGCACGGTGGCTTCATAACCGTGGGCAAACAACAGGCGGCCGACGATCTGCCCGTAGCGGCCGAAGCCGGCGATCAGGATGGGTGCGGGTGGCGGGCTTTCTTGCTCCGCCGGCCGTGCGGCCGTCTTGCGCTGCAGGCGCGGCAGCAGCAGGCGGTCGCTGGCCAGCAACAGGGCCGGCGTGCAAGCCAGGGAGAGGGCCACGGCCGCCACCAGCGCTGAGTTTTGCGTGGCGTCGATCAAGCCGGCCTGCTGGGCCAGCTGGAACACCACGAAGCCGAACTCGCCGCCCTGGGCCAGCAGGATGACGAAGACCGGCCGCTCCAGCACCGGGATCTGCATCCAGCGCGACATCAGCCCCAGCAACAGGCCCTTGCACAGCAGCAGCGCGGCCAGCAGGCCCAGCACCAGGGCGGTTTGCTCGCGCAGCACCCGCAAGTCCAGGCCCATGCCCACGGCGATGAAGAACAGGCCCAGCAGCAGGCCTTTGAAAGGCTCCAGATCGGTTTCCAGCTCACGCCGGTATTCGCTCTCGGCCAGCAGCACGCCGGCAAGAAACGCGCCCAGGGCCATGGACAGGCCGACACTGTGCATCAGGGCCGCGGTGCCGATCACCAGCAGCAGGGCCGCGGCAGTGAAGATCTCGGGCGTGCGGCTGCCGGCGATCCAGCGCAAAGCCGGGCGCAGGGCCAGGCGCCCGCCGAGCACAATCAGCAAGACCATGCCCAGGGCCTTGGCGGCCGCCCAGGCTCCGCTGCCCTCGGCCGCCGACACGGTGCTGCCGGCCGCCACAATGGGCACCAGGGCCAGCACCGGAATGGCGGCGATGTCCTGCAGCAAGGCCACGCTCAAGATGCTTTGACCTGCCGTTGTGCGCCCGAGGTTGCGCTCTGCCAGCACGGCCAAGGCCACGGCCGTGGACGACATGGCCAGGCCCAGGCTGAGCACCAGGCCCAGGCCGGCCGGCACGCCGAACAGCCACGCCAGGCCCAGCAGCATGGCGGCCGACCCGAACAGCTGCAGCGAACCCCAGCCGAAGATGGGCCTGCGCATGGCCCAGAGCCGTTTCGGCTCCAACTCCAGGCCGACCAGGAACATCATCAGCACCACGCCGAACTCGGCCACTTCGAGGATCTGCCCCGGGTCGCTGACCAGGCCCAGCACGCTGGGCCCGATCAGCACGCCGGCGATCAGGTAGCCGAGGATGGAGCCCAGGCGCAAAAAGCGCGCCAGCGGCACGGCGACGACGGCCGCGCCCAGGCAGACCAGGGGAAGTTGCAGCCAGTTGCTGCCGGCGGCCGCGCTCATGGCTGGGGCTCCTCATGTGAGGCTGCACGCGCCGGGGTGGCCGGGCGCAACGGGCTGAACAAGGCCGGCCGGGCGTCCAGCGGCACTTCGGGCAGGCTGGGTTCGGCTTCATGCACGCACCACTGGGGGTAGGCCTCCAGCCGGGCCAGAAAGGACTTCGTGTGCTGCTGCAGCGCGGCTTCGTCGGCTTGATGGGCGCCGTGCAGGATCAGGGGCGGCAGGAAGTTCATGCCGCAGATGCGCGCGCTCTGGGTGTAGGGCAGCAGGAAGTGCTCGATCGGGTGTTCGTGATGGCCCTGAGCGCTGTAGGCTTCTGCGCTGCCGCCGGTGGAAGTGACCAGCCAGAAGTCTTTCCCGCGCAAGGCATGGCCTCCGGGGCCGTAGGCCCAGCCGAAGCTCAGTACCTCGTCGACCCAGAGCTTTTGCAGAGCCGGCATGCTGTACCAGTGCAGGGGGTGGAGCATGATGACCAGGCGCGCGGCGGCCAGCGCCCGCTGCTCGGCAGCCACGTCGATGGCGTAGTCCGGGTAGCGGCGGTAGAGGTCGTGCAGGGTCCAGCGCGTGGCTTGGGCTTGCGCGGCGTCCATCAAGCGGGCACTGACGCGCGAACGGGCGCGGTCGGGGTGGGCGGCAAGAATCAGGATGTCAGAAGTCTCAGGCATGGCCTGAGGTTAACCCGAGCGCCCAGCGCTTAGGATGTCGGGCTGTGTTGTTGTCGCTTGCAGCGGCTTTTGTGCATGCCCTGAGGAGTGAGCCCATGCCTGTGATCCTGATCGCCAATCCCAAGGGTGGGGTGGGCAAGAGCACCTTGTCCACCAACATCGCCGGCTACCTGGCCTCGCAAGGCCACAGCGTGATGCTGGGCGATGTCGACAAGCAGCAGTCGGCGCGCCGCTGGCTGGCCTTGCGCCCGTCCCACCTTCCGCGCATCCAGGGTTGGGATTTTGAAGGGGACCAGGTCGTCAAGCCGCCCAAGGGTGTCAGTCATGTGGTGCTGGATTCTCCGGCCGGGCTGGACGGCAAGCGCTTGAAGACCCTGCTCAAGTTGGCCGACAAGCTCTTGATGCCGTTGCAGCCCAGCCTCTTCGATATCCAGGCCAGTTTCGATTTCATTCAAAGGCTGCGCGAACTGCGTGGCGATGAAGACTCGCCCAAACGCCAGCCCGAGCTGGCTTTGGTCGGGATGCGTGCCAAGGAAGGCACGCTGTCGGTGCAGCAGCTGCAGGGCTTTCTGGAGGGGCTGGAGGTGCCGGTGCTGGGCATGCTGCGCGACACCCAGAACTATGTGCAGCTGGCCGCACATGGCTTGAGCCTTTGGGATGTGGCGCCCAGCCGTGTCGAGCGAGACTTGGCGCAGTGGGCGCCGCTAACGGCCTGGTTGGACGCAAGGAAAGCGTGATTGCTAAAACGCAAGTTGAGTTCGGCTTGCAGCTTTCGTTTGCGAGTTCTGACGCCAGAAAAGTGCGCAGGCCTAACACGGCAGCGTGGGTATCACCCATCGGGGTGAGTGCGATGCACCACGCCGGGGCTCTATCATGCGGTCCGACATGAAACTCTGCACACGTGGCGCCGAAGGATGGGCATGAAGGTTTTGCTGATCGATGATCACCCGCTGATCCTGGCGGCTTTGAAGACCGTCATCGAAGGCATGGGCGAGCATGTGCAGGTGGTGGGCGCCGACAGTGCGGCCTCCGCCCGTCAGGCCTTGCAGACGCACCAGGATTTCAACCTCGTGCTCCTGGATCTGCAGCTTGGCGATGCCAGTGGCTTTGATGTGCTGGATGAGTTCCGTGCCGCCTACCCGGCCCTGCCCGTGGTCATCATCTCGGCCTCCGATCGGGCCAGCGATGTGATCCGTGCCATCGACCAGGGTGCCATGGGTTTTGTGCCCAAGCGGGCCGAGACCGAGCTGCTCTCCCAGGCACTCAAGCTGGTGATGTCCGGTGGCATTTATGTGCCACCCATGGGCCTGGGCAACGAAGGCGGTGCTGAATTCGAGACGGCTCCGGCCTCCGGGGCGATCAGCGCGCAGCAGAACAAGCTGCAGCAGATTCAGCAGCAGGCCATGAACTCCAACTATCAGGTCACCACCGGCCTGGAAGGTCTTGCGCTGACACCGCGCCAGACCGATGTGCTGGCCCTGCTGCTGCAAGGCAAGCCCAACAAGATCATCGCTCGCGAACTGGGCGTGTCGGTCGAGACCATCAAGGACCATGTCGCCGCCGTGCTCAAGGCCCTCGGCGTGGGTTCGCGCACGCAGGCGGTGCTGGCCGTGGGGCAGATGGTGCAGCGTCAACCCGACGCGCATTTCTCGACCTGGCGCGTGGCGCAACCCTGAGCACCGGACCGCTTCTGGGCCGAGGCGCCGTGATGGCGCTTGCCGCTCAGCTGGGCGTGTAGGCCAGGCGCACGTAGATCGGCGCAAAGGCCTCGGCCTGGGTGATTTCCAGCAGGCGCTCGCGCGCCAGTTCCAGCATGGCGATGAAGGTCACCACCAGCACCGACTGGCCGCGTGAGACATCGAAGAGCTGCTCGAACTCGACAAAGCGCTGACCCTGCAGGCGCCGCAGTACGATGCTCATGTGTTCGCGCACCGAGAGCTGCTCCCGCGTGATCTTGTGGTGCTGGTTGAGCTTGGCGCGGCGCAGGATGTCCAGCCAGGCCTCGCGCAAATCGTTGGCCTCCACGTCGGGGAAGCGCGGCTGCAGCGATTGCTCGATGTAGACCTGGGCGCGCAGGAAATCGCGGCCCAGCACGGGCAGGGCGTCCAGGCGAGCCGCGGCCAGCTTGATCTGTTCGTACTCGAGCAGGCGGCGCACCAGCTCGGCACGCGGGTCTTCCGGTTCGGCGCCGTCCTCGGTCTTTTTGGGCGGCAGCAGCATGCGCGACTTGATCTCGATCAGCATGGCCGCCATCAGCAGGTACTCGCTGGCGAGCTCGAGGTTGTGCTTGCGCAGCTGGTCGACGTAGCTCAGGTACTGGCGCGTGACATCGGCCAGCGGGATGTCGAGGATGTTGAAGTTCTGGCGCCGGATCAGGTATAGCAGCAGGTCCAGCGGGCCTTGAAAGGCTTCGAGGAAGACCTCCAGCGCATCCGGCGGGATGTAGAGGTCCAGCGGCATCTGGAACAGCGGCTCGCCATACAGGCGGGCCACGGCCACGCTGTCCACGGTCTCGGGCAGCCCCGGCAGCTCTTCGGCCGGGGGCGGCGGCAGCTCAGGGCCTGCGGCCTGCTCGCCGCTGTTGTTGCTGCTGCTCATGGCAACTCAGAACCAGTCCGGCAGGGCGCCGAGCGTCGCTTACTTGGCTTGCGTCTGGTAGACGTAGGGCTGTTGCTCGACGCGTGCGGCGCGGTAGTCGGCCTGGGCGCTGCGGTCCACCGCCTTGTCCCAGAGCAGGGCACGGCCGGCGCGCTGCTCGGCTTCCAGCGTCGGCTTCTTGGCCTTGAGCTCGTCGATGAAGGTGCTGGCGTCGGACTTGTAGGCTTTCCAGAACAGAGGCATGGTGTGGCAGTGCTTCGCAAACAAGGTGGGCGGCCGGCAGAAAACCGGCTGCAAGACGAGATTTTACAGGCTGGCCGTGTGGGCGCTGACCCGCCATTGCTCGAAATCGGCATGAATGCCGTTCGGACCCAGGGCTTCGGCCAGGCCGCCGCGCCGGACCAGGCTGGCTGGCTGCTCGTTCAGGCCGCACAGCAGCAAGGCCTGACCCTGGCGTTGCAGGCCGCGCTGGAGCTGCAGCAGGGCATCCAGACCCGAGGTGTCCATGGAGATCAGCTGGTGCATGTCCAGCACCAGCAGGCGCTGACCGGGCTGCAGCCGTTCAGCCAGGCCCTCGACCTTGCCGACCGCGCCAAAGAACAGCGAACCGTAGAGCTTGAGCGCCAGGGTGCCGGGCGGCAGGCCGGTCTGGGGCAGCTCCTGCACCTGGAACAAGGTACTCATGCGGTAGATGAAGAACAGGCAGGCCAGCACCAGGCCGGCCTCCACCGCCACCATCAGATCGAACACCACGGTCATCACGAAAGTGCCCAGCAGCACGGTGCGGTAAGGCAGGCTGAAGTGGCGCAGACGGGCGAACTCATGCCACTCGCCCATATTCCAGGCCACCACCAGCAGGATGCCGGCCAGGGCCGCCAGCGGGATGTGGGCGGCCAGCGGTGCGGCCACCAGCACGATGATCAGCAGCACCAGCGCATGCACCATGCCTGCCACCGGGCTGCTGGCGCCGGCGCGCACATTGGTGACCGTGCGGGCGATGGTGCCGGTGGCCGGAATGCCGCCGAACCAGGGCGTCACGAGGTTGGCAATGCCCTGGGCCATCAGCTCCTGGTTGGGGTCGTGGCGTGGCTGGTCGCTGAGCTTGTCAGCCACGCGGGCACAGAGCAGGGATTCGATGGCACCGAGCAGCGCCAGGGTCAGGGTCGGGATGAGCAGTTGCTTGGCGCCGGTCCAGCTGACCTCGGGCCAGGCGAAGCTGGGCAAGGTCTGGGGAATGCCGCCGAAGCGGCTGCCGATGGTTTCCAGCGGCAGCTGCAAGCCGTAGCACAGCGCGGTGGCACCGACCAAGGCGATCACGGTGCCGGGCAGCTGCGACATCCAGCGCTGCAGCCGTGCGCGGGTGCTGTGGCTCTCGCGGTCCATGGCATAGGTCTTGGGCCAGAGGCTGACCACGGCCACGCAGGCGCCGCCCAGCAAGGGCGCGGCCCAATGGATGTCGCCGATGTGCAGGGCGGTCAGCCGCAGCTGGCTGAAGAAATCGGCCGGCATGTGGGCAATGGGCAGGCCCAGGAAGTCTTTCAGCTGGGACAGGCCGATCAGCACGGCAATGCCGTTGGTGAAGCCGATCACGATGCTCACCGGGATGTAGCGCACCCAGGCGCCCAGCCGCAGGGCGCCGAGCGCGATCAGCAAGCAGCCAGCCAACATGGTGGCGACCAGCAGATTGCCCAGGCCGTAGCGTTGCACGATGCCGTAGATCACGACGATGAAGGCGCCGGCCGGCCCGCCGATCTGCACGCTGGAGCCGCCCAGGGCCGAGATCAGGAAGCCGGCAATGATGGCGGTGAACAGGCCTTGCTCGGGCTTGACGCCCGAAGCGATGGCAAAGGCGATGGCCAGGGGCAGGGCGACGATGCCGACGGTGAAGCCCGCGCCGAGGTCGGCGATGAAGCGCTGGCGGCTGTAGTCCTGAAGCAGGCTCAGCGAGCGGGGGCGGAAGCGGTGGAGGAGCGGCGGCATGATCGAGGTCTTGCACCGATTCTGCGCCTCTTGCGGCTTGCGGTTTTGAGAAAACTCAGCTGCTGGTGGCGCTGTGGTAGGGCCGCACGATGCTTTCGATCAGGGCGGCGCTGCCGGCCTGGGCCAGGCGGCGGTCGAGATGGGCCAGGATCTGGCGCGCGTCGGGAAAGTCCTGGCGCAGCCCGAGGTGGAAGGGCACGTTGGCGGCCAGATAGGGCGCCGGAATGGACATCACCTGAGCCTGGATGGCCAGCTTCTTGAGCCGCCACTGCGTGACCAGCGGGCTCAGCGAGACATGGACGTCACCGCGTGCGGCCAAGACCATGCGGAAGACGGCGTCGTGGCCCATGGTCCATTCGACATGCGGGAAATCGGCCAGCACCTGCTCGGCCCATTGATTGCCTTTTTGATCGACCAGATGGAAGGCCTTTAGGTCCTCGCGCGAGCGCAGGCGCTCCAGCTGCGCCCGCTGCGGATGGCGGGCACTGAAGAACAGATGGGGGCGCAGCTCCACCAGGGGCAGCTCGTTGAAGAGCGCGTACTGCCGGCGTTCGTCCGAGGCAAAGGTGCACAGGCCATCGGCCTGGCCCAGCTTGACCATGGCTTGGGCGCGCCGCCAGGGCAGGCCCAAGGCTTCCAGCTGGACGCTGTCCAGGTCCTTCAGCAGGGCCTGCAGCAGATCGGGCAGGATGCCTTGCACCCGTTGAGGATGCAGCTGCGGATCGACGAAGGAGTAGGGCGCGTAGTCGTCGTTGTAGCTGATCAGCAGGGGCTGGCGCACCGCGCCAGCCCGGGCCTCGCGGCCGACGAGGGCCGCTGCAGATGCCGCACCACCCGCCACGGCGCCCAGCAGCAGACCCAGGACGGTCTGGCGGCGGCACGCCACCGGCCGGCTGCGCAGCATGGGCCGGGTGGGCCTCAGCGCACCCGCATGCCCGGCTGGGCGCCGGGGAAGGGCTCGAGCACGAAGATACCGGGATTGGCCTTCTCGTCGGCGTGGCTGGCGGCCAGCACCATGCCCTCGCTGATGCCGAACTTCATCTTGCGCGGCGCCAGATTGGCCACCATCACGGTGAGCTTGCCTTCCAGGTCTTCGGGCTTGTAGGCGCTCTTGATGCCGCTGAAGACATTGCGCAGGCGACCTTCGCCCACGTCCAGGCTCAGGCGCAGGAGCTTGTCCGAACCGTCCACATGCTCGGCCTTGACGATCTTGGCGATGCGCAGATCGACCTTGGTGAAATCGTCGATCTTGATCTCGGGCGCCAGCTCCTCGCCGCCCGGCAGGGGCTTGGCGGCCACGGCCGGTGCAGGGGCTTCGAACAGGGCTTCCAGCAGCTTGGGGTCGACGCGCTGCATCAAGTGTTCGTAGGCGCCGATTTGGTGGGCGCCGAGGGCGCGCTGGGCGTCAGCGAACTGCAGCGGCTCGATCTTCAGGAAGCTCTCGACCTTGGCCGCCAGGGCCGGCAGCACGGGCTTGAGGTAGATGGTCAGCAGGCGGAAGGCCTCGATGCAGACGCTGCAGACGTCGTGCAGCACGGCGTCCTGGCCTTCCTGCTTGGCCAGCTCCCAGGGCTTGTTCTGGTCCACGAACTCGTTGACGCGGTCGGCCAGCATCATGGTTTCGCGCAAGGCCTTGCCGAACTCGCGTTCTTCGTAGAGCTGGGCGATGGTGGCGCTGTGGGCGCGCAGGCCGTCCAGCAGGGCGCGGCCCTCCACGCCCAGATCGGCCGAGAGGCGGCCGTCGAATCGCTTGGCCAGGAAGCCGGCAGCGCGCGAGGCGATGTTGACGTACTTGCCGACCAGATCGCTGTTGACGCGGGCCACGAAGTCATCGGGGTTGAAGTCGATGTCTTCGACGCGTGAATTCAGCTTGGCCGAGATGTAGTAGCGCAGCCACTCGGCGTTCATGCCGAGGTTGAGGTATTTGAGCGGGTCCAGGCCGGTGCCGCGGCTCTTGCTCATCTTCTCGCCGTTGTTGACGGTCAGGAAGCCGTGCACGAAGACGTGGTTGGGCGTCTTGCGGCCGCTGAAATGCAGCATGGCCGGCCAGAACAAGGTGTGGAAGTAGGTGATGTCCTTGCCGATGAAATGCACCTGCTCGACCGACTCGTCGGCCATGAAGGCGTCGAAGTCTTGGCCGGTCTTGCCGAAGTAGTTCTTCAGCGAGGCGAGGTAGCCGATAGGCGCGTCCAGCCAGACGTAGAAGTATTTGCCCGGTGCGTCGGGGATCTCGATGCCGAAATAAGGCGCATCGCGGCTGATGTCCCAGTCGCCCAGGCCGCCCTTGCCCTCTTCATCCTTGGTGAACCACTCCTTAATCTTGTTCAGCACCTCGGACTGCAGGCGGCCCGGGGTTTGCGTCCACTGCTCGAGGAACTCCACGCAGCGCGGATCGCTGAGCTTGAAGAAGTAGTGCTCCGAGCTCTTCATCACCGGCGTGGCGCCGGTCAGCACCGAGAAGGGGTTCTTCAACTCGGTGGGGGTGTAGACGGCGCCGCAGGATTCGCAGCTGTCACCGTACTGATCCTTGGCGCCGCACTTGGGGCATTCGCCCTTGATGAAGCGGTCCGGCAGGAACATGGACTTTTCGGGGTCGAAGAACTGCTCGATGGTCTTCACCTCGATCAGCTCGTTGCGACGCAAGGCCTTGTAGACCTCCTTGGACAGCTCGTGGTTCTCAGGCCCATCGGTCGAGTGCCAGTTGTCGAAGGCGATGTGGAAGCCGTCCAGATAGGCCTTGCGACCGGCGGCGATATTGGCCACGAACTGCTGCGGGGTGATGCCGGCCTTCTCGGCGGCAATCATGATGGGCGCGCCGTGGGCGTCGTCGGCGCAGACGAAATGCACCTGCTGGCCCTGCATGCGCTGGTAACGCACCCAGACGTCAGCCTGGGTGTATTCCATGATGTGGCCAATGTGGAAATTGGCGTTGGCGTAGGGCAGGGCGGTGGTGACGAAGAGCTTGCGTGTCATGGTGTCTTTGCAGGCCTGGCGGCGGTGCCGGGCAGGCGCGCATTTTAGGGCCAGGGCTGCACGGCACTTCGACGGGGCTGACGAGGGGCGTTCGCCGGGGCGCCGGGCAGCGCCCGAGCCGCGGTCAAAGGGGCGATCTGATGTGCTGCGGCGACAGGGCCGGCTCGCGGCCCCGCAGCCTGCGCGGGCGGGTGATCAGCCGGCGTTGTTCGGGGTGGGCGGGGTGGCGCCCGTGTCGCCGGCGTCCGCAGCGGCGTCGCCTTCGGCTGAGGGCTCGTCGCTCTGGCCTTCCGGCTTGTTCAGCTTGCGCTGACGCTTTTCTTCGGTTTTGCGTTTCTTGGCCAATTCGCGTTGGCGTTTTTCGTATGAGTAGTTCGGTGTGGCCAAGGACATGCTCCTGCAAGGCATCTGCGGGGCGCAGATAGTCCCTTCAATGTAACCGCTGCACGCCGCACCCGGCGCGCCGCGAGCGCTCCAAGGCGGTCTCAGTTAGCGCGAAAAGCTCGGTCTGACATGAAACATCGCCCCTAAGTCCATGATTCGTATGGCCTAAAAAGACTATCCACTTTCGCTGTGGATAACTTTGTGGAAAAGGGGGGTGGGGTGGCGCCAAACCCTTGTGGCGAGGCCCTCTGGCTTAATCTGCCTCTTTTCGCAGCAGTGGCTGGCGATCTATATGAATCAACAACTTAGCGTTGTTGTGCGCCAGTCGAGGTGCGCGCAGCGGGCAAGGGCGGTGCCAGCTGACGTGGATCAAGAAATGGGGATAAGTCAAGAGCTGAATGCCCCTCGTCGCGAAATTCAGTGACAGCCCCGTGACAAAAAGGGCTTGGTTTTGCACATCTCTTGTGGACAAGTTTGTGGGTGCTTCACCCACAGCGGCGCTAAGTGCTTGATGGGCCGGGAACTTTGCTGGCTTGCCTGTTTTTGCAGCAATGGCCGGCGGCGAAAGCCACGATGCGCGAGGCGCATGTGGGCCTATCGGGGGCGATGCGGAGGGGCGGCCGCTTGACGCATGGCTAAAATCGCGCACTTTGCACGGTAGCGGCATCAAGGCAGCAGATGACTCAGGCACAACAGGGGAGAGCAGCGTCCAAGGGCGCTGAGGGTTTTGAGTTGAAGAGCGCGAGCTTGAGTCTGCTCTCGCTGGTCCTCAAGACCACGGACCTGACCGAGTTGAGCCGCGAGCTCCAGGTTCGCGTGGGTGCCACGCCTGGTGTGTTCAGCAACGAACCGCTGCTGATCGACCTGAGCCAGCTGCCTCAGGAGCCCTCGGCCGCTGCCGCAACGGCCGCCGTAGAAGCCCCGGCCCAGCTGAGCCTGGACAGCGCTGTACCAGGCCGCGCCGAGGTGGACCTGGCCGCGCTGCTGCCGATGCTGCGCGGCCATCGCATGTCGCCGGTGGCGGTGTACGGCGCCACGCCGGCCGAGCTGGAGCAGGCCCTGGCACTGGGCCTGGCCGAAGCGCCGGAACCCGAAGCGCAGGCCGCACCGCGCTGGCGCGCTGTGGATGCGGCGCCGGTGGTGCAGGAAGTGATTCGCGAAGTGGTGCGGGAGGTTGTTCGCGAAGTGCCGGTGCCGGCCGAGAGCGTGCCCACCCTGGTGATCGACAAGCCGCTGCGCTCCGGCCAGCGCATCTACGCCAAGGGCGGTGACCTGGTGGTGTTGGCCCTGGTCAACCATGGCGCCGAGGTGATCGCCGATGGCCACATCCATGTCTACGCCCCGCTGCGCGGCAAGGCCATTGCCGGCGCGCGCGGCAACACCGAGGCACGTATCTTTGCCGCCAGCATGGAGGCCGAACTGATTTCGATTGCAGGCATCTACCGCACGACCGAGAACCCGCTGCCCGATACGGTGCAGGGCAAGCCGGCGCAGATCCGGCTGGAGGGCGAGAAGTTGGTGATGGAGGCGCTCAAGCTTTGAGTCATGATGGCTGCGTGAACATCCCGCGCCATCGCAAGCAAGTCAAAAACCCTGGCCGGCCTGTGTGCCGTCCTTCTCAGTTGTAGTTTTGAAAGGATCTGATTCGATGACCAAGATCGTCGTGGTGACCTCGGGCAAGGGTGGCGTGGGCAAGACCACCACCAGCGCCAGTTTTGCAACCGGCCTGGCCCTGCGCGGCCACAAGACCTGCGTGATCGACTTCGACGTCGGCCTGCGCAACCTCGACCTGATCATGGGCTGCGAGCGCCGCGTGGTCTACGACCTGATCAACGTCATCAACGACGAGATCAAGCTCAGCCAGGCGCTGATCAAGGACAAGCAGCTGGACAAGCTCTACATCCTGGCCGCCTCGCAAACCCGCGACAAGGATGCGCTGACCTACGAAGGCGTGGAGCGCGTGCTGGAGGAACTCAAGGCCATGGACTTCGAGTACATCGTCTGCGACTCGCCGGCCGGCATCGAAACCGGTGCGCTGATGGCCATGCACTTCGCCGACGAAGCCTTGGTGGTGACCAACCCCGAAGTCTCGTCGGTGCGTGACTCGGACCGCATCCTGGGCATGCTCAACAGCAAGACCAAGCGCGCCATCGAAGGCAAAGACCCCATCAAGGAACACCTGCTGATTACCCGTTACAACCCGAACCGGGTCGAGGGCGGCCACATGCTGTCGCTGGAAGACATCCACGAGATCCTGCGCACGCCGCTGATCGGCGTGATCCCGGAATCGGAAGTGGTGCTGCAAGCCTCCAACCAGGGCTCACCGGCCATCCACATGCAAGGCACCGATGTGTCGGAGGCCTACAAGGACGTGATCAGCCGCTTCCTCGGTGAAGACAAGCCGATGCGCTTCATCGAAGCCGTCAAGCCCAGCCTGTTCAAACGCCTGTTCGGCGGCAAGTAAGCGGGAGGACCGGATGAGTTTCCTCAAGTACTTTCTGGGTGAAAAGAAAAGCACCGCCAGCGTCGCCAAGGAGCGCCTGCAGCTGATCCTGGCCCACGAGCGCAATGGCCGCAAGCCCAGCGCCGACTACCTGCCCCAGCTCAAGAACGAACTGCTGGCCGTGATCTCCAAGTACATCGACATCGACATGAAGGACATCAATGTTGATGTTCAGCATCACGGCGATATGGACGTGCTGGAGCTCAAGATCGAGCTGCCCGAAGGGCGCTGAGATCGAAAGTTGGTACCGAACCTCGAAGGCCGCATCAGCGGCCTTTGTTTTTTCAGAATGATTTGACTGGTGGGATGTCAGGTTGAGTCCGCCGCACGAAGCGGCCTTTTGGGTTTTGCTCGTGAGGCCCTGCAGCCCGTGCCGCTGCCGGACTCATGGTTCTGGGGTCGGCTCTGGCGGAGCGATTTCCCTGCGCTGCTCGCGCCTCGGGGCCGGTGCTCATCTCACTTCATTCGCATCGCTCATTCCGTTCGGACAAAGGGCACCGAGTCAGCGCTTGAAGCGCGCGAGTACGCGCGCGCCCCGAGGCGCTGCGCTACTCGGACCTGCACAAATCGCCCGGCAGCGGCCCGGGCTGCGGGGCGCATGCATCGCGGTCGATGTGCCCCCCGTCGTTGGAGAGCGCCCACTTAGGAGGTGGCTCGGCCCGCCGACGGGCGATTTGTGCGCGGCCGAGGGCGCACTGAGCAGCGAGGGGAGTCGGCTCGCAGAGCCGACCCGCGAACCATGAGCCCGGCGGCGGGACGAGACACCGCAGTGAGAATGACGAGCACAACGAAGGTCCGCAGCGTGCCGCTCGCAGCCCTGAGCCGTTCAGCGTGGAGCTGGCCCCTTTTCTCTTGTGAGGGCGTGCGAGGGGCCGGCACCTCAGCCCAGTGTTTCCAGAGCGATTTGCAGTGCCTGTTCAGGTGGCACCTGCAGGTCGGGCTGGACGCCGTGCCCGTCCAGGCGCTGGCCGTTGGGTGTCAGGTAGTCGGCCACCGGAAGACGCAAGCGATAGCCGCCCGCGAGCGGCAGCGCCTCGCTCGACAGCATGGCGCCGGCCGTGTGCTGGCCAACCAAGCGGGCACCCAAGGCTTGCCGCAGGAGCCAGGCCACCGGCTCCGAGGTGCTGGCTGTGTGCCCGTCGATCAAGACCAGCAGTCGCCCGCGGAAGCCGCCTGCAGGGCTGGCGGGAATGCGCAGGCGTGCCACGCCAGTCGTTTGCAGTGCCTGGCTCAAGGCTGCGAGATCGAGCGTGGCGAGCGCGGGCATCTGCGCCAGCGCAGCCGCATCGGGCTCGTCCCGGCCCTGGCCATACCAGCGGCGTGAGAGGAAGACCCCGGCGTCCACCGGAGCCGGGGCCAGCAAGCCCAGCAAGCTGGCGGCCGCTGGCAAGGCACCCCCGGCGTTGCCGCGCAGATCGATGATCAAGGCTTCAGGTCGGGCGGCGGCCAGCGCTTGCGCGGCCGGCAGCATTTGCGCCGCATCGAGTGCGAAGCTGGGGATGCTGAGCAAGGCCACGCCGGGTCGCGGCCAGCTGAGCCGTGGCAAGGGCGCGGGAGCGGCTGGGGCGCTCGTCGCTGGAGTGTCGGGCTGTGGCGCCAGCAGAGCGTAGTGGCTGAAGCCCAGCTTCGCTGCGTGCTGGCTGCGGTTGAAGTGCAAGGCGATGCCGGCGGTGTCCAAGCCTTCGGGTGCGTCCAGCAAGGCCTGGCGAAACGCTGCAAAAGCTGGGCTTTGGCTCCAGGCGGGCAGGGGCAGCAGGCGATCGCTCAAGGCCAGGGCTTGGGCGTAAACAGTTTGCGCGCTGGGCTCCGGGGCCGCCGCCTGGGCCAAGGGGCTCAGGCCGAGCGACAGCGCGAAGACGGCGAGCACGCGCTTGGCCAGGTGGCCAGGGACATTGAAAGTCGAGCGAATCAAAACAGGTCTCCTTGGAAGTGGCGCCGGCAATATCGCGCAGCGCCCGGCGCGACAGGCGCCAGGGCTGTGCAGCCTAGAGGCAGCGTTTCGGCAGGAGTGGAAGGCGACGACCGTCTGTGACCAAGCCGAAGCGGCTGTGACGAAAACGCGTGGCCAGGGGCGAATTTGCGGGCGTCAGGGACGAATCTGCGCGGCATCGAGGCCAGCACTTGGCAGCTCAGCCGGCAATTCAAAGTCGGCGGACACGGGGATCAGCGCGTCCAGGCCGCGCAGGCGGAGCTGACGCTGGCGACCCGTTTGCACCCAGGCTTGGACCCGCTCCGGTGCCACAAGCCAGGAGCGATGCACACGCCAGCAGGCCGTTTCGCCAGCAGCCAAGCTGGCCGCCAGCTCGCCCAAGGGCAGGCGCAGCAAATGGGCTTGGATGCCGCTGCCGTCCTCGGCTTCGAGCTGCAAACGGACATAGTTCTGCTGGGCTTGAGCGCAGACCAATTGTTCGCGGCGAAAGCACAGCTGTTCGTCGCGATTGCGGCCCTGCACCACGATCTGGGGTGAGGTGCCGGCGGCTGGGGCTGTCGTGCTGGCCTGGTTCTCGGCGGTGGGCGCTGCGAGCTGGACAGCCAGGACGTCGGCCCGACCTTGCCAGAGCAGGAGCGGCAAGAGCATCAGCAGGAAAGGCAGGGCGAAGACGAGGCTGAACATGAAAAAGTCGACCCAGGATGGTGTCCTCGGCGACACCAGCCAGCAGCTGTGGGCATAGCTCAGGCCCGCGCTGCAGGCGGCCCAGATCGCCAGGGCCTGCAGTTCATCCTGCAAGCGCCACAGGGGCTGGCGCGCCCGCCGTCGCAGCGCCCAGGCACGCATGGGAAGCACCGCGAGCAGCAGGCAAACGCCGTAGCCCAGCAGACGCAGCGCCCACCAGGGCGCCCGGTAGCGCTCGCCGCCAAAGGGCTGCAGCCAGAACAGAAGGAGCAGCACCAGTCCAGTAGCCAGGCCGAATCGCCGCAGGGCGGCCCAAGGGCTGGTTTCAAAATGCCAGCGTTGTTGCAGCCAAGCGGGAACGGTGGACAAGGCGGACATGGGCAGCGGAGGGCTGAGGGGGGGCTGAGGGGTACGGGGAGGCGGCGAATTCTAGGTGGGCATGCGCCGCTTCTGAGTCGAGGCAGGCTGCGGGTTTGCCCCTCGGCAAGGGCAGAGAGGCGCGTGCGAATATCAAGCCATCGCTCACCGCAGCGAACCGCCACGCTCTTCGCAGTCAAGCGCTTCGCCGAAACTTCATGCCCATCTCATTGCCTTTTTCCCTGCGCTCTCTGGCGCTTGGCCTGCTTGTCGCCTGCGGCGTGGCTGAGACCCTGGCCGCCCCCATCAAGGTGCCCGGCACTCTGCGTTTCTGCGCCCAGGGCAGCCCCAAGAGCTTCGACCCGGCGAACAGCGACTCCGGCATTGACCACGCGGCCACGTATCCGATTTTTGATGGCCTGATCGACAACGAACCGGGCACGGACCGGCTGATCCCGGGGCTGGCCGAGAGTTGGATCGTGGCGGCAGATGGCCGCAGCATCCGCTTCAAATTGCGCCACGGCGTCAAGTTTCACAGCACGGCCTATTTCAAGCCCACGCGCGACTTCAATGCCGACGATGTGATCTTCACCTTCGCGCGATTGCTGGACCCGCAGCATCCGTTTTCCAAGGCCCACCCCGTTGTTTCGCCGTATGTGATTTCGGCGGGCTGGAAGCAGCTGATCGCGGGCGTGGATCGCATCGCCGATGACGAGGTGCAGATTCGCTTCCACAGTGTCGATGCCACGTTTCTGAACCTGCTGACCTACGCCTTCGCCGGCATCCAGTCGGCCGAGTATGGGGCGCAGCTGCTCATGGCCGGCAAGGCGGCGCAGATCAACAGCCTGCCGGTCGGCACCGGGCCTTTTGTCTACAAGAGCTACCAGGCCGACAGCATCTTGCGCTACACCCGCCACCCGGATTTCTTCCGCAGTGACCGGCCGGTGATGGAGCAGCTGGTCTTTGCCATCACCACCGACCGCAATGTGCGCACCCAGCGCTTGCGTCGCAATGAGTGCGACATTGCGGCGCTGACCAATCAGGCCGATCTGATCGAGCTGGAGCGCGACCCGGCCATCCAGATCCACAGCGTGCCGGGCCTGAACATCGGCTTCCTGACCTACAACACCAAGAAGCCGCCGCTGGACAAGCTGGCCGTGCGCCAGGCACTGGACATGGCCATCGACAAGAGCACCCTGGTCAAGACGGTGTTTGGCGGCGCGGGCGAGCCGGCCAACTCGCTGGTCGCGCCGCCCAGCTGGGCCTTTGATGCCAGTATCAAGACCGCGCCGCATTCACCCGAGAAGGCGCGCGAGCTGCTCAAGAGCGCCGGTGTCAAGGACCTGAGCCTGACGCTCTGGGCCATGCCGGTGCAACGCTTCTACAACCCCAATGCCCAGCTGATGGCGCAGATGATCCAAGCCGATTGGGCCAAGATCGGCGTCACCGCCAAGATTGTCAGTTATGAATGGGGCGAGTACCTCAAGCGCGTGGACCAGGGCGACCATGACACTGCCTTGATCGGCTGGAACGGCGAGGACGACCCCGCCTCCACTCTGGGCCAGCTGGCCTGCGGTGCAGCCAGTGGCAGCTTCTGGTGCGACAAGAGCTACGACGCCACGCTCGCCAAGGCCCGCCAGACCCTGGACACCGCCGAGCGCAAGAAGCTCTACAGCCAGGCGCAGCGCCTGGCCCTGACCCAGCTGCCCTGGACGCCGATTGCGCATGGCAAGGTGGCGGTGGCGGTGCGCAAGTCGATTCAGGGCTTCAAGCTGGCGCCGAGCGGGCAGTACCGTTTTGATGGTGTGACGCTCAAGCCCTGAGAGAGGCTGTCCGAGCTCACGCCTAAAATGCCGGCCATAGCAACGAGGGACCGTCAGCAATGAGCATCAAGAGCGACAAGTGGATCCGCCGCATGGCCGAGCAGCACGGCATGATCGAGCCTTTTGAGCCCGGCCAAATCCGCGCCAACGCGGCCGGCGAGAAGATCGTCAGCTACGGCACCTCCAGCTACGGCTACGACATCCGTTGCGCGCCCGAGTTCAAGGTCTTCACCAACGTCTACAGCTCCGTCGTCGACCCCAAGAATTTCGACGACAAGAGCTTTGTCGACATGGAAGGCGACCATTGCATCATCCCGCCCAACAGTTTCGCGCTGGCACGCACGGTCGAGTACTTCCGCATCCCGCGCAATGTGCTGACCATCTGCCTGGGCAAGAGCACCTATGCGCGCTGCGGCATCATCGTCAACGTCACGCCCTTCGAGCCCGAATGGGAAGGCTATGTGACGCTGGAGTTTTCCAACACCACGCCGCTGCCCGCCAAGATCTACGCTGGTGAGGGCTGCGCCCAGGTCTTGTTCTTCGAGAGCGACGAGGTCTGCGAGACCAGCTACAAGGACCGTGGCGGCAAGTACCAGGGCCAGCGTGGCGTCACCTTGCCGAAGACCTGACCCCCGGCTCAGGCTCGGGCTCGCGCCAACTTGAGCGAAAACAGCCGGTGAATCACCGGCTGTTTTGCATTTAAGTTTCGGCCGCGGCCGGCATCATGGCGCCATCCCGGTCCTGTGCAGGCCGGAACCGCGAGGCCCCCCATGATCATCCCGCTGCATCTCTTGCCCGACCTGAACACCGGCGCACCGATCCCGCTGGATTTCACGACCGATGCCGACGGCCCGAGCAGCCTGCGCATGGACATGCGCGCCGCGCCCGAGCTGGACCTGCCGATTGCCGGCCCGGTGGCCTTGTCTGATCTGCATTGCTTTCAGGCGCTGATGGCCGATGAAGGCGAACAGCTGCAACCCACCCGCATGCTGTACGACCGGCTCTACGCCTTCGAGTGCCTGGCGCGGGCCCATGCCTGCTCCAACCCGGGCCTGCGTGCGCTGGCCCTGCGCCTGTTCAGCGACTATCAGCGCGCCGGTGAGTGGATTGGCCTGATGCACTGAGCCCGCTGTCTCACCCGCCTGCGACGGCCCGTCTCGGCCCGTCGGCTGCCCGGCTGGTATTACCGCCATCGGCCCTCGCACAGCGAGGGCCTTTTTGTTGCTGGGTTCACAAGGCCGTCAACCAATCACAGCGCAGCTGGCCGCGCTGGTGCAGTTGCCGCCTGAGATGGGCGTACAGGCTGGGCATCAGAAAACCCAGCAGGCACAAAGGCAGCCATTGCCATTCGTGCAGCAGCAAAGAGGGTGGCAAGCCTGCCCAGCCCAAGAGCCAGACGGTGAGGATCACATCCCAGGCTTGCGCTTCAAGGCGGTGGTCGCGCGCATGCAGGCGCAGCCAGCGGATGACCTGAGAGACCTGTTGCAGCGTCATGAGCAGCTCCCCGATTCTGGACGCCGGATGGGCTTGTCAGCTTGGCGTCAGATTGAATATCGGCGAGTCGGCGTTCAAGTTCCAGTGCTGCATCAGACTATTTTTGGGGCCGGGCCCATCAGCGGTGCTTGTGCTGGCAATGCGTGGCGCCGTGCTTGTGTCCCGTGGCCGGGGTCGCAGCCGTTGCGGGCCGTTTCTTGCTGCGCTGCGGTTCCTGGCAGTCGACACAACGGCCGTAGAGGGTGATCTCGTGGCTGTCGACGCTGAAGCCCGGTGGCGCCAGCTGGGCCAGATCGCCCGGGCAGCGCTCGACATCGAACACCCGCTGGCAGCAGGTGCACTGGAAATGGTGATGGTGGGCATGGCCGGACAGCTCGTAGCGCGGGCCTTCGCCCGGCAGCTGAACCAGGCTGATGGACTGGTCTTCCAGCAGCAGCTTGAGGTTGCGGTAGACCGTGGCCATGCCCAGCGCTTCCACGTCCACACGCGCGGCATCCAGCACTTCCTGAGGGGAGAGCGGTCGACCGGCAGTGGCGATCGCGTCGCGGATGGCAGTGCGTTGGCGTGTGGTGCGTTCCATGGCGTGTGAAAAGCCTGTGCGGGTTGAGCGTGCGCAGGATTGTCGCATCGGCAATCTTGATAATGCGTTATCAATATCGAATAATGCGAGCCATGGTCCCGGCCCGGCCGGAATGCCTGATCGCACGAACGGAGACGCGCCCTTGAATGCCATGCTTCCCTTGATGCCCCCGAGCCGTGGCTTGACCCCGCAGCCGACGCCGCTCCAGCCAGTCCTGCACCCGCGCGCTCATGTCGCGGCGTCGCCCGAGGTGCTGGCGCACGTGGGGCCGCCTCGCCGTCATGGCGGTGGGCCTGATCTGGCGGTCTGGCAGCGCTCGGCGCCGAAGGGCTTTCAGGCCTGGATGGATGCTTTGCCTGAGACGGTCTTGCCCAGCCTGCATCGCGTGGCCGATGCCCAAGGGCTGGAACAAGAGGTGCAGCAGGCCCTGGACGCGGCCGGCCTGCCAGCGAGCGAGATGCGCAATCTGCTGCTGGCCGACCTCATGCATCTGGTGAAACGCTTCGCGCGCCTGAGCGAGTGCGAACACGTTTCGCTGCGCCTGGGGGATCTGCGCAGCGAGGTGGACCGTCAATGGCTGTGCATGGGGGCGCCGCTGCGCCTGGTCTGCAGCTATCGTGGCCCGGCCAGCGAGTGCCGTATGGGCAGCCGCGCGGCATTGGACACCGCCTGGATGACACCCGACCGCGCCTCGGCTTCAGCGCTGGCACCCATGGATGTGGTGGTCTTCAATGCCCGCGGCCGCATGCTGCACCGGCGTCCGCGTTTTCTCGTGGCCGATGGGCGCCCCAGGCCCTGGGCCTTGAGTCTGGTCGCCGCGCCGTTTGACGCGCTGGCTTGAGGGATGTGCGTCGACCGCATGCGGGAATGTCCTAGGTCATGCGGGCTCGTTTCGGCCGGGATGCCTTTAGTCATGTGTCCTTGGGCTGTGTATCGTTCCGGGCTTGTTTTTCAACTGCTTCGTCATCCCCATGAAACGTCTGATTCCTGCCGGCCTTTTGCTGGCCATCACCACGGCCCATGCCGCCGAAGGCATGTGGATGCCGCAGCAATTGCCGCAGATCGCCAAGCAGCTCAAGTCCGCCGGCCTCAAGCTCGACCCCAGCCGCCTGAACCAGCTGACCGAGTTCCCCATGGGGGCCGTGGTCAGCCTGGGCGGCTGCACCGCGTCCTTCGTGTCGCCGCAAGGCCTGGTGGTCACCAACCACCACTGCGCTTACGGCAGCATCCAGTACAACTCGACGCCGCAGCGCGACCTGCTGAAGAACGGTTTCCTGGCCGCGGACTTCAAGGATGAGCTGCCGGCCGCGCCGGGCAGCCGCATCTTCGTGACCGAAGAGGTCAAGGACGTCACCGCCCAGGTGCTGGACGCCAAGACCGCCGCCCTCTCCGGCAAGGCCCGGGTGGATGCCATCGAGGCCAAGGAGAAAGCCCTGGTTGCCGCCTGCGAACAGGACAAGGCCTACCGCTGCCGCGTGGCCGGCTTCTACGGCGGCTTGCAATACCAGCTGATCAAGCAGATGCAGATCCGCGACGTGCGCCTGGTTCATGCGCCGGCCGATATGGTGGGCCGTTTCGGTGGCGACACCGACAACTGGATCTGGCCGCGTCACACGGGTGACTACAGCTTCTACCGTGCCTACGTCGGCCCGGACGGCAAGCCGGCCGATTTCAGCCCCGACAACAAGCCGTATCAGCCCAAGCACCACCTGAAGCTGGCCACCACGCCGCTGAACGAAGGCGATTTCGTCATGGTTACCGGCTACCCCGGCCGTACCCAACGCCACCGTCTGCCGCAGGAAGTGGATTTCGCGTTCAGCTTTTCCCAGCCCACAGGCATCCGCAATATGCTGACCCAGCTGGACCTGATCAAGCAGGAAACCAGTGGTCGTCGCGAGGCCGAGATTGCGCTGGCCGGCACGGTGGCCGGATTGGGCAATGCCTCCAAGAACATGCAGGGCCAGATGGCCAGCTATGCCGGCAGCGACATCCTGGAGCGCAAGCGCAAGTCCTTCGAAGAGCTCAAGACCTGGGTGAACAGCGACGCTGCTCGCCGCGCCAAGTACGGCGCCGACCTGGCTGCCGTTGAAAGCCTGCTGGCCGAGCGCCAGGCCTTGGCTCGCACCGAATCCAGCCTGCGCGCCTACGCGCCTCGCCTCTTGGGCACCGCCCGCGGTCTTTATCAGAATGCCCAGCAGCGCCTGTTGCCCGATGCCCAGCGCAAGCCCGGCTACCAGGAGCGCGATGCCCTGCGCTTGCGCCAAGGCCTGGAGTCGCAAGACCGCCGCTACGACGCGCAGACCGACATCCGCCTAGCTTCGCATTTCTATGCCAAGTACCTGGCCCAGCCTGCCGAGCAGCTGAACCAACCCCTGCTCAAGGCTCTGGGTCTGAAGGCCGGCATGGATGAGGCCGCCGTCAAGGCCCGCCTGCTGGAGTTGCAAGCCGCCACCCAACTGACCGACAAGGCCAGCCGCATGGCTTGGCTGGATCGCAGCGTGGCCGATTTCGCTGCCAGCAAGGATGCCTACATCGCCGCCGCCGTGGCACTCTACGAGGAAGACGAGCGCATCGAGAAGCGCGACAAGGAGCTCGAAGGCCGCATCGACCAAGCCTATGCCAACACCATGGCCGCGTTGCTGGCGTTCAAGGCCAGCAAGGGTGAGGCCCTGTACCCCGATGCCAATGGCACTTTGCGGGTGAGCTATGGCCATGTTCAAGGCCGCAAGCCGGGCACCGATGGCAACGACTGGTTGGCCTTCACCACCTTGCGTGGCATCACCGCCAAGCACACCGGCACGGGCGACTTTGATGCCCCCGAGGCGCAGCGCAAGGCCATCGAGGCCCGTCAGTTCGACAAGTACGCGGTCAAGTCCCTGGACTCCGTGCCGGTCAACTTCCTGGCCACGCTGGACACCACCGGCGGCAACTCCGGCTCGCCGGTGCTGAACAGCCGCGCCGAACTGGTGGGTCTCTTGTTTGACGGCACGCTGGATGCCGTCATCTCCAACTGGGACTTCAATCCCAAGATGACCCGCAGCATCTGCATGGACGCTCGCTACATGCTCTGGCAGATGAAGGTGGTGGACAAGGCCGACCGCCTGCTCAAGGAGCTCAACGCCCTCTGATCGGCAGGCTCGATGCCGAGCATTCCGAGCTGAACCAGGCCCTCCGCAGGAGGGCCTTTTTCATGGCTGCATCAGGGTTTGTCTGTGTGCCTCTCCTCACGCTGCCGTGGGCGCAAATGCGGTTATGGTCTCGGTTCCTACATTGGGCGGACATTTCGCATGAAACTCAAGACTTGGCCCCTGCGGGCCGCAACTCCCGCGCTGGCGCTGCTGGCCTTTACGCTGACCGGGCCTGCCCAGGCCGAAGAAGGCATGTGGATGCCGCAGCAGCTGCCGCAGATCAGCAAGTCCCTCAAACAAGCCGGCCTCAAGATTGACCCGGCCAAGCTCAGCCAGCTGACCGAGTTCCCCATGGGGGCAGTGATCAGCCTCGCCGGTTGCACCGCCTCCTTTGTCTCGCCGCAAGGCCTGGTGGTCACCAACCACCACTGTGCCTACGGCAGCATCCAATTCAACTCCACGCCTGAGCGCGACCTGCTCAAAAAAGGATTCCTGGCGGCTGATTACAAGGACGAGCTGCCGGCCGCACCGGGCAGCCGCGTGCTGGTGACGGTGGATGTGCGTGATGTCAGTGCCCAGGTCATGGACTCAGCCACCTCGGCCCTGCAGGGCAAGGCTCGCAGCGATGCCATCGAGGCCAAGGAAAAAGCCCTGGTCGCCGAGTGCGAGAAGGACGCCGGCCACCGCTGCCGCGTTGCGCGCTTCTACGGCAGCCTGGTGTTCCAGCTGATCAAGCAGATGGAGATTCGCGACGTTCGCCTGGTCCATGCCCCGGCCCAGGGCGTGGGTCTGTTCGGCGGTGATGCCGACAACTGGATGTGGCCGCGCCACACCGGCGATTACAGCTTCTACCGTGCCTATGTCGGCCCGGACGGCAAGCCGGCCGATTTCAGCCCCGACAACAAGCCCTACCAACCCAAGCACCATCTGAAGCTGGCCAGCAGCCCGCTCAAAGATGGCGACTTCGTCATGGTGACGGGTTATCCAGGCGGCACCGACCGCCACCGCCTGCCGACCGAAGTGGCTTTCAACTTCGACTGGGAGGCCCCCGAGCTGGTCAAGGCCTTCGGCAAGCAGCTCGACCTGATCAAGCAGGAAACCGCCGGCCGCCGTGACGCCGAGATCAAGCTGGCCAACACCGTGGCCGGCATCGGCAACTACTACAAGAACCTGCAAGGCCAGCTGCAGAGCTGGAAGGGCAGCGACATCCTGGCCCGCAAGCAGGCCGATTTCGCCGCACTGAAGGCCTGGGTGAATGGCGATGCCGGCCGGCGCGCCCAGTACGGCGCGGGCCTGGCCGATGTCGAGCGCCTGCTGGACGAGCGCCAGGCCATCACCCGCCGCGAGCTGCTGCTCAATTTTGCTTCCACCACCTTGCTCACTGGTGCCCGCACGCTCTACCAGCAGGCGCAAGAAAACCTCAAGCCTGATGCCGAGCGCAAGCCCGGCTTCCAGCAGCGCGATCAGCAGCGCCGCCGCCAGGCCGTCGAGGCCATGGAGCGTCGCTACGACGAACAGGTGGACAAGCGCGTTGCCGCCTACTTCTTCGCCCAGTATCTGGCCCAGCCCTCGGCGCAGCTGAACCCGGTGCTGCTTCAGGCCCTGGGTCTGCGCCAGGGCATGAGCGAGGCGGACGTGCGCGCCCGCCTGGATGCCATCTACGCCGGCAGCAAGATGGCCGACAAGACCGAGCGCATGGCCTGGCTCTCGCGCACTGTGGATGAATTCAAGGCCAGCAAGGACAGCCTGATCGCCGCCGCGGTGGCCCTGTACGACGACGACCGTGCCCGCGAAGCGCGTGACAAGGAACTTGGTGGCCAGATCCAGCGTGCTTACGCCGAAACCATGAAGGCCTTGATCGCCTTCAAGGCCAGCCAGGGCCAGGCCGTCTACCCAGATGCCAATGGCACGCTGCGCGTCAGCTATGGCAAGGTCGCCGGCCGCAGCCAGGGCACCGATGGCACGTCCTGGACGCCCTTCACCACCTTGCGTGGCATCGTCGCCAAGCACAAGGGCGAAGGCGAGTTCGATGCGCCGGCCGAGCAGCTTGCCGCCATCAAGGCGCGCCAGTTCGACAAGTACGGGGTCAAGGAACTGGACTCGGTGCCCGTCAACTTCCTGGCCACATTGGACACCACCGGCGGCAACTCCGGTTCGCCGGTGCTGAACCAGAATGCCGAACTGGTCGGCCTGCTGTTTGATGGCACGCTGGACGCGGTGATCTCGGACTGGGACTTCAACCCCAAGACCACGCGCAGCATTTGCCTCGACGCTCGCTACATGCTTTGGCAGATGAAGGTGGTGGACAAGGCCGAGCGTCTCTTGAAGGAAATGAAAGCGCTGTGAAGCGCGGCCAGCCTCTGCCGGGGCTGGCCTGTGGTCAGCTGCCCGGGCTGCCCGGGTAGCTGCCGTGCAGGAGGATGCGGCGGTCCACGCCCTCCAGCCGCGTGTGGCCGGTGAAGGCCATGGTCAGGTCCAGTTCCTTGTGGATGATCTCCAGCGCCTTCGTCACCCCGGCTTCGCCCATGGCGCCCAGGCCGTAGAGGAAGGCGCGGCCGATGTAGGTGCCCCGCGCACCCAGGGCCCAGGCCTTGAGCACGTCCTGGCCCGAGCGGATGCCACCGTCCATATGCACCTCGATCTCGCGGCCCACGGCCTCGACGATGCGGGGCAGGGCATGGATGCTGGACTCGGCCCCGTCGAGCTGGCGGCCCCCATGGTTGCTGACGATCAAGGCATCGGCGCCTGAGTCGACGGCCAGGCGCGCGTCCTCGACATCCTGGATGCCCTTGAGGATGAGCTTGCCACCCCAGCGTTTCTTGATCCATTCGACATCGCCCCAGTTCAGGGCCGGGTCGAACTGCTTGGCGGTCCACTCGGACAGCGAGCCCATGTTCTCCACGCCTTTGACATGGCCGACGATATTGCCGAACTGACGCCGCGGCGTGCCCAGCATCCCTAAGCACCAGCGTGGCTTGGTCATCAGGTTGATCAGGTTGGCCAGGGTGGGCTTGGGCGGCGCCGAGAGGCCGTTCTTGATGTCCTTGTGACGCTGGCCGAGGATCTGCAGATCGAGCGTCAGCACCAGGGCGCCGCAATGGGCCGCCTTGGCACGGTCGATCAGGCGCTCGATGAAATCGCGGTCGCGCATCACATAGAGCTGAAACCAGAACGGTGCTTTTGTGTGGGCGGAAATGTCCTCGATCGAGCAGATGCTCATGGTGGACAAGGTGAAGGGCACGCCAAATTTCTCCGCCGCGCGGGCCGCCAGGATCTCGCCGTCGGCATGCTGCATGCCGGTCAGGCCGGTCGGCGCGATGGCCACCGGCATCTTCACATCGACGCCCACCATCCGCGCCACCGTGCTGCGGTTCTCCATATTCACCGCCACCCGTTGGCGCAGCTTGATGGCCTGGAAGTCCGCTGAATTGGCGCGGTAGGTGCCTTCGGTCCAACTGCCGGAGTCGGCATAGTCGTAGAACATGCGCGGCACACGTTTCTGGGCCAGCTGGCGCAGGTCTTCGATGCAGGTGATGACGGGCATGGCGAGAGGCAGGCGAGGGTGGTGATGACCTCATCCTAGCGCCTGTTGGCAGTGCTCTGCGGGCCGGCGCCGTGCCGGCAATGGCCTACACTGCCGCGCCATGGACCGCTCACCCTCATCTGACGCGCCCGCGGCCGCCGCAGGCACGCAGCCTCTGTGGCTGCGTGTGATCTGGCTGCTGGGCGGCGTGCTGAGCCTGGCGCTGGGCATCGTCGGTATTTTTCTGCCCCTGCTGCCGACCACGCCCTTTGTGTTGCTGGCCGCTTTTTGTTTTGCGCGCGGCAGCAGCCGCTGTGAGCGCTGGTTGCTGCAGCACCGCACTTTCGGCCCCATGGTGCGCGATTGGCGTGCCAACCGTGCCGTGCCGCTGCGCGCCAAGCAGCTGGCCAGCGTGATGATGGCTCTCGGCTCGGTGGTCGCTGCCTTCAAGCTGCCCCTGATCTGGGCCTGGTTGCCGGCCGCCTGCTGCGCCTGCGTGGCCGCCTGGCTCTGGAGCCTGCCGACGCGCGCGCCTTCGGACTGAAGCGCTGCCTGCTGGGTTTCAGCCGCCCGGCCGGCCCCGTGGCAGGCGCAGGCGCACGCACAGGCCGCGGCCGCGCTCCACCGGCGGCAGCTCCACCTCGCCCTCCAGCCGCTCCATCAGCGAGGCCACGATGTAGAGGCCCAGGCCCGAGCCGCCCTTGCCTCGTTTGGTGGTGAAGAAGGGTTCGAACATGCGCGCGCGCACATCGGCGCTGGCGCCGCAGCCGTCATCGGCCACATCGATCAGCACATGGCGGCCCTCGAGGCGGGCGCTGATGCGGATCTGGCCGCCGCGGCCTTCGGGGAAGGCGTGGTTGATGCTGTTCATCACCAGGTTGGAGACCACCTGGGTCAGCAGGCCGGCGGCCAGATGCAGCTCGATGGCGGCATCGACATCGAGGCTGACGCTGACCGCGGCTTTGCGCAGGGCCGGGCCCAGCACCGAAATCACGCTGCGCAGATAGTCCAGCAGCACGAAATCGCTGACCGCCTCGGAGGCCTGGTCCACGGTGACTTTCTTGAAGTTGCCGATCAAGGCCGCGGCGCGATGCAGATTGCGCTCGACCAGATCGCTGCCGCTGATCAGCCGCGCGGAGAGCTCGGTCAGCTCGGCCCGGCTGACCTTTTCGCCGCGCAGCACCGCGGCCAGCTTGAGCGCGTTTTCCGACACGCTGGAGGCGGCCGTCACCGCCACGCCAATCGGCGTGTTGACCTCATGCGCCACGCCGGCCACCAGGCGGCCCAGGGCGTCGGCCTTCTCCTGCTCCATCAACCACTGTGCATGCTGGGCGCAGGCCAGGTCATGGCCGACCAGCAGGCGCTCGAACAGCCGGCCCAGGTGGCTGGCCTGCAGCAGGTCCTGGCGGCTCCAGCTGCGCGGTTGATCATGCTGTTCCAGCCAGAGCAGGGCCACCAGCCGGTTCTGCACAAACAGCGGGATCTCGATGCGCGAACGTGCGCTGCCCAGGCTGGATGAGCCTGCGCCCTGGGTCTGGGTCTGGGTCTGGGCCTGGCGGTTCAGCAAGGCCAGCTCCTGGCCGCAGGGGTGCAGGCGCAGGTCGTGCACGGCCAGCGCTTCCTTGCGCTCATTCAGCAATTGCAGGTACTGCGCCTGGGCCGGCGCGCGCAGCAGGAGGGGCGGCGAAAGGGGCGGCGCCGCGGTACTGGCCGCGTCACCGCGCGGCTGGTCGTGCAGGCGCAGCACGCCGGCGCTCTCGCTGGCCCACCAGAAATGCACCGCATCGAGCTGCATGATTTGCTGTGCGGCCTCGCGCATCTCGCGGGCGGCGAACACCACATCGGCCTCGCTCTCGATGCGCCAATGCCGGTTGGACAGCTCCAGCAGCATCTCCTCGGGCGGCTTGCGGCTGAGGTCGTAGTGGGCCAGGCGCAGCAGGCGCTCGGGCAGGCTCAGGCGTTCGATCTCGTCGCGCAGGCTCTGGTGTTGCCACAGGTGTTGCAGGGCGCCGGCCGTGTCGCCCTGCTGCTGCAGCAGGCGGGCCAGCTGGGCATGGGCCTGGCTCTCGCCGGCCCGGGCATGGATCTGCTGGGCCAGGCTCAAGGCCTCGCGGCAGCTGCGGATCGCCTCGGTCGGGTCGCCGCGGGCGATGGCGATGTCGGTCCAGGTCTGGCAGGCCATGCCTTCCAGCCAGCGGTGGCCCAGGCGCCGGGCCCAGCCCAGGGCCTGCTGGCATTCGCTGGCCGCTTGTTCGGGCTGGTGCAGGCTCAGCGCCGTGCGTGCCAACTGCCAGTGCGCCTCGCCAATGAAATCGGCATGGGGCCCCCGCAGGGCCTGGGCCAGGCCGTGGCGGAACTGCTGTTCGGCCTCCGTCAGCTGGGCATTCTCGAAATGGCCCACGCCCATGTTCAGGGCCAGCTTGGCGGCCAGATAGCTGTGGTCGATGCGGCCCAGCATCTCCGCCGCATCGCGGTGAAAACGCCGGCCTTTGTCCCAGGCCCCGAGCGCGTAGTGGATCTGGCCCAGGCCGATGCGCGCCGCCACGCCGGCCGGCAGGTCGCCGGCCAGGTTGGCCAGGTCCAGGGTGCGCGACCATTGCTCGCTGGCTTCGAAATACTCGCCGCGCTGGTAGGCCACGCGGCCCAGGGCCTCGTGCAAGCGGGCGGCTTGCAGGGTCAGGTGGGCCTGAGCCGCCTCTTCCAGGCCGGCGCTGAGGGCGCTTTGCTGCTCCAGCGCCGCGCCCATGCGTTCGGCCAGGTAGAACTGGGCATAGAGACCATCCAGGGCCAGCTCCAGTGCACCGGCGCTGCGGGCTTGCTGGATCAGTTGTGTGTAGGCCGGCAGGGCCAGACGCGGGTGGCGCGCCGCCACCCGATCGAGGCGCTGCAGCGGTGGCGGCACGGCCAGGCAGGGGTAGCTTGGGGCCGCGGGCGGTACGGCTGAGGGCGCGGCGCAGGCGTTGGGCAAGGGCAGCTCACTTTCCAGGGGGCCGGGGGTGAGCCGGGGCGGCACCCCATGGCGGCAAGGATAGCAGTGCGCCGGTGGCGGGGCGCTTCGGGTTGATCCGGGCGCAGCCCTGGCGCCACAGGGATGGACAGCGCGCTCAGAACAGGCTGAGGTTTTCTTCCCGGCTCCGTGGCGTGGCGGGCTCGGTCTGGCTTGCGCCCGCGGCCGCGGCCGCCCGCTTGGTCTGGCGCGGGCCGGTGGCGGCGCTGCTCACACCGGGCCGGCTCAAATTGCCCACGCGCACACCCAGCAGGCGGATGCGCTTGCCCAGATCCACCCGCTTGAGGCAGGCCCCGGCCGCGCGGCGTATCGCTTGTGCGTCTTGCGTCGGCAGGTCCACGGTCAGGTCGCGGGTGACAGTGTGAAAGCCCTCGAAGCGCAGCTTGATGCCGATGGTGCGCCCGAGGTAGCCCTTGCGCTGCAGATCGCTGGCCAGCTGTTCGCACAGGCGGGTGAAGATGGCGCCCAGGGCGGCGCGGTCGTGCACGGCATGGAGATCGCGCTCGAAGGTGGTTTCGCGGCTGATGGACACCGGCTCGCTGTGCGTGACCACGGGCCGCGAGTCGCGGCCATGGGCGGCCTCGTGCAGCCAGGCGCCAAAGCTCTTGCCGAACTGGGCGATCAGCATCGCCGGCTCGGCCGCGGCCAACTGGCCCACGGTCTCCAGGCCCAGGGCCTGCAGTTTGGCGCCGGCCTTGGGGCCGATGCCGTTGATCTTGCGCACGCCCAGCGGCCAGATGCGGGTCTGTAGGTCATCGGGCGCCAGCAGCAAGGTGATGCCGTCGGGCTTGTCCATCTCGGAGGCGATCTTGGACAGCAGCTTGTTGGGCGTGATGCCGATGGAGCAAGTCAGGCCGGTGGCGCGAAGCACCGAGTTCTTGATCTCGCGTGCCACCGCCCGCACGCCGCCCAGGGGGTCAAAGCCCACCGGCTCGCGGATGCCGGGCACCTCGCCCAGGTCGATGTAGATCTCGTCGATGCCGCGGTCCTCGATCACCGGCGCGATTTCGGCCACCGCTGCCTTGAACAGGCGCGAGTAATGCCGGTAGGCCTCGAAATCGGTGGGCAGCAGGATGGCATCGGGCGCCCTCAGGGCGGCCTTCATCATGCCCATGCCCGAGAACACGCCCAGGTCGCGCGCCGCGTAGGTGGAGGTGGTGATGACGCCGCGGCCGGTGTAGTCGCGCAGGCGTGAATACTCGCGCGTGCCATCGGCCAAGGTGCGCGGCTCGTGCATGCGGCGCCCGCCGATCACCACGGCCTGGCCTTTCAGATCGGGGTAGCGCAACAGCTCGACCGAGGCATAAAAGGCGTCCATGTCCAGATGCGCGATCAGGCGATCGGGCAGGGCCGTGGAGGACGTTTCGAGGCGCTCGGACATGGCCGCCATTGTGGCGCGGCCTGCTGACAAGCGCTGTCAGTGGGCTGGTTTTTTATCCAGCTTTTCTTCAGGCGCTTGGTTCAGCTGCAACCCTGGCTGCCGCAGGAGCTGATGCCGCTGGCTTCGGTGGCCAGGGGCTGGGCGATGGCACCGCTGAGCGGGTCGTAGCCGACCTGGCTCATGTGGAAGACCAGGGCCGCGTCCATCATGTCGGCGTGGGCCGGAAACCAGTTCACCAGCTCGGGCAGCAGATTGCGCATGGGTTCCAGGTCGGCATGGGCATGGGTGTGGGCCAGCACCTGGCGCATCACGTCCAGCACCATGGCGTGCTGCTTGCTGTGGCAGTTGTCGGCGGCAAAGCCGGTGGCCGCCATCCAGCCCTCTTCCATGGCGAAATGCGCCTCGGTATGGCTCAGCAGGCGTGCATACAGGGGCAGGGGATCGGGCTCGGGCTGGGCCAGGGCTTCGCCCAGCTCATTGAGCAGGGCGACGAACTCCTGGTGGGTCTGATCGATCTGGGGCTGGTTCAGGACCAGGGCGTCGGTCCATGCAAGGGTGGTGCTCATAGGAGCGCAAGGGTAGCGCATTTGCCTGCGCGCCGGGCATGGCCGCGGCGCCCGTTTGGGCCGGGCTTGTGGCAGATCAAGTGCGAGCGGCGTATGGCCTGGCTTGCACATCGCCCGTTTTCCGGCTTGTCCTGATCCGTTCGGATCATGCGTCGATGGCGATTGTGAAGATGGCCGGCAGAGCCCGCCCTGCTCGGGCTTTCGGGGCCCGGCCAGGCGCCAAGAATGCGCCTCTACTAGCCAACGCCAAGAAGCGGACCCTCTCCAGCCATCCCAGCCAGAGACGGAATCGCTCACACGCAGACACGGCCTCACCCGAGCGCCGGTGCTTGCAGGCCAGCCATGAACGAGGGAATGCACATCATGATCGACCGCTCCATCGAGCCGGAGGCGCTGCGGCGCCCCACGCTGGATTTCTTTCGCCACCACGGCGTCTGGGCCCTGGGCGTGCGCCTGTTCCGGCGCCTGAGCTTCCGGCTCAAGGCCGCTTGCATCAGCCTGGCCTTCGGCCTGCCCATCCTGCTGCTGAGCCTGAGTTTCTGGCAGGCGCAGCAGGAGGCGCTGGAGACTGTGCGCAAGGAGCGCGCCGGCGTGCGCCTGATGGCCCAGGCCCAGCCCCTGCTGCTGAGCCTGCTGGAGGTGCGCAACGCCACGCGCGCCCTGCTGGGCGGCCACCCGCCGGCCGAGGCCGATCTGGCCAGCGGCCGGCGCCGTGTCGATGAGGCTCTCGCCCGCTTGGCGCAAGGCAGCCGGGAGGACTTGGCGGCCCTGGGCCTGGCGCCTCGCCTCCAGGCTTTGCAGACGGCCTGGGCGCAGACAGCGCAGGCACCACAGGGCGTGGATGAGCAGGGGCGCACGGTGTTTGGCCCGGTGGCGGCCGCGGTGGTCGAGCTGCTGCAAGGCATCGGCGACAACTCGCGCCTGGTGCTCGATGCCGAGCTGGACGGCTTCTACCTGGTCGATGCCCTGGTGCTCAATCTGCCGCGCCTGGCCGATGACCTGGGCCAGCTCTGGGGCTGGTCGACCTTCGGCCTGGCCAAGGGCTTTTACACGCCCGAGCAATTGCGCCGTTATGCCGTCTGGGATGCTGGCGTGCAGAACGGCCTGCAGGCCGTGCGCAGCGATCTGCAGCGTGCCGCGCGCGCCCGGCCTTCGCTCAAGCAGGCGGTGCCGGTCGAGGCCCTCGACGCCGTGGCGGCCTACCGCAGCGAGGTCGGCGACCCCACCCGTTTGCTGGGCACGCGCACGGCCGAGCAGGCCTATCGCCAGGGCCATGCCGCCTTGCAGCAGGCCCTGGGCCTGGCCGAGCAGGGCTTGCGGGCCCTGGATGGCCTGCTGGCCGAGCGCGAGACGCATCTCCTGACCCTGCGCCTGTGGCTGGGCGTGGCCACGCTGTTCTGCCTGGCCCTGGCGGCCTACCTCTTTCACTGCTTTTTCCTGGTCATGGACGGCGGGCTCAAGGAGCTGCGCCGCCACATGCTGGCCATGACGGCCGGTGATCTGCGCACCCGCCCCGAGCCCTGGGGCTGCGACGAGGCCGCGCGCCTGATGCACACCTTGCACGATATGCAGGCCTCGCTCTGCCACATCGTCGCCGGCGTGCGCGATGGTTCGGGCGCTATCTTGCAGGCCAGCGCCGATATGGCCCAGGGCGCGGTGGAGCTGGCGCGGCGCACCGAGCAAAGCGCCGCCAGCTTGCAGACTTCCGCCTCGGCCATGGAGCAGATCGCCGTCACCGTGCGGCAGACGGCCGAACACGCGGGCGATGCCGCCGGCATGGCCACCGGCAATGCCGATCTGGCCCAGCAGGGCAGCGCCCAGGTGCAGCGCCTGCGGCACAGCATCGCCGGCATCGAGCAGGCCTCGGGCCGCATGGCCGACATCACCGGCCTGATCGACAGCCTGGCCTTTCAGACCAACATCCTGGCCCTCAATGCTGCGGTGGAGGCCGCGCGGGCGGGCGAGGAGGGGCGCGGCTTCGCTGTGGTGGCGGCCGAGGTGCGGGCCCTGGCGCAACGCTCGGCCCTAGCCTCGAAAGAGATCCGCAGCCTGATCTCGGCCAATCTGGAACGGGTGCAGGCCGGCGGCGAGCAGGTGGGCGAGGTCGAGGCCACCATGGCCCGCATTGCCCGCAGTGCCGCGGCCATGAACCAGCTGCTGGCCGAGATCGCCAGCGGCGCGGCTCAGCAGCGCGAGGGCGTGGCCCAGGTCGGCGCCTCGGTGCAGGAGCTGGACGGACTGACCCAGCGCAATGTCGCCCTGGTCGAGCGCAGCGTGGCCTCGGCCCAGGCGCTGCAGCAGGAATCGGGCGAGCTGGTGGCCGGGGTGGAGCGTTTCAAGCTGCCCGAGGGCGAGCTCTTGGCGGCCTGAGTTGCGAGAGCGCTCCGCTCAAGGCCGTTCGGCCCAGCTGTCCACTGCGATGTCAAAGCGCAGATTCATGCCCTTGCCAAGGGTGTCCACCTTGAGGGTGCCGGCCACGTTCTGGGCCAGGCTGCGGCCGCGCGCGTCGGTCTGGTAGCGCGAGCTGACGTCCAGCTGGATCACCATCACGAAGCGGCCCTGGATGTCGATGCGGTGTGGGCGTCCGGTCTCGGGGTCGACCCAGGCGCGCAGCAGCACCTTGCGGGTGAAGCTCTTGTCCTCGGCCTCGAACAGGGTCCAGCTTTGGCCGTCGAGCGCGACACCCTCGCTGCGGCGCACCGGGGTGTCGGGGCTGAGCCAGTCCTGGCCGCGGCCCAGGGTCTCGCTGATCTGCTGGTTCTGGTTCTCGCGCTCGGCGTCGCCCGGCGCCAGCGGCGGCTCGGCGGCGGTGATGCGGTAGATGGGCTTGCTGCCCTCCCAATGGTCGAGCTTGCGGCGGGTCAGTGTGGTGTCGGTGTAGTTGCTGGTGGCTTCGATGCGGGTGCTCGATTCATCGGGCACCACCTGCTTTTGCGCTTCCAGATGGGCCAGGGTCTTGAGCCACAGCGGGTCGGCCGCCTGGGCCTCGAGCGGCAGCAAGGGCAGGGCAGCCAGGGACAGGAGGAGCAGGAACTTGCGGCGCATGGCAGCTTTCGAGGCAGGAAAGCCGTGGATTCTGCCGAGCAGGCGCCACACTCCCGGGCCCCGGGGGCGAAGTAGCAGCTTCAGCGCCCCGCGGTAGCAGCTTGCCTGGCCGGAGATCGGGCCAGACCTCCAGAGTAGCCGTTCAAATCAGGCGGGCGCGGTGGCGGGCCACCTGCGACCGCACCTGGGCCGGCGCCGTGCCGCCGAGGATGTTGCGGGCGTTCAGCGAGCCGCGCAGGCTCAGCACCTCGAACACATCGTCACCGATGCGGGCATCGAACTTCTGCAGCTCTTGCAAGGGCAGCTGGGACAGATCGACGCCGCTGGCGATGGCGGTCTTGACCGCGTGGGCGACGATCTCGTGCGCGTCACGGAAGGCCAGGCCCTTCTTGACCAGGTAGTCGGCCAGGTCGGTGGCGGTGGCATAGCCCTTGAGCGCCGCGCGCTCCATGGCTTCCGGCTTGACCGTGATGCCGCCGGCCATCTCGGCAAAGATGCGCAGCGTATCTTTCAAGGTGTCCACCGTGTCGAACAGCGGTTCCTTGTCTTCCTGGTTGTCCTTGTTGTAGGCCAGGGGCTGGCCCTTCATCAGGGTGATCAGGCCCATCAGATGGCCGACGACGCGGCCGGTCTTGCCGCGCGCCAGCTCCGGCACATCGGGGTTTTTCTTCTGCGGCATGATCGATGAGCCGGTGCAGAAACGGTCGGCGATGTCGATGAAACCGAAGCTCTGGCTCATCCACAGAATCAGCTCTTCCGACAGGCGCGAGATGTGCACCATCACCAGCGAGGCGGCGGCAGTGAACTCGATGGCGAAATCTCGGTCGGACACGGCGTCCAGGCTGTTCTGGCAGACACCTTCCATGCCCAGCGTGCGGGCCACGCGCTCGCGGTCCAGCGGGTAGCTGGTGCCGGCGAGAGCCGCCGCACCCAGCGGCAGGCGGTTGACGCGGCGGCGTGCATCGATCAGGCGCTCGGCGTCGCGGGCGAACATTTCCACATAGGCCAGCAGGTGGTGACCGAAGGCGACCGGCTGGGCCACTTGCAGATGGGTGAAGCCGGGCAGGATGGTCTCGGCGTTCTTCTCGGCCACATCGACCAGGGCGGTCTGCAAGGCCTTGAGCAGGAGCAGCAGCTCGTCGATCTCGCCGCGCAGCCACAAGCGCACATCGGTGGCGACCTGGTCATTGCGGCTGCGGCCGGTGTGCAGACGCTTGCCGGCCAGGCCGACCAGGGCGGTCAGGCGGGCTTCGATATTGAGGTGCACGTCTTCCAGATCGAGCTGCCATTCGAACTGGCCGGCTTCGATCTCGCTCTTGATCTGGGCCATGCCGCGCTCGATGTCGGCCAGGTCCTGGGCGGCCAGGATGCCCTGGGCATGCAGCATCTCGGCGTGCGCAAGGCTGCCCTGGATGTCGGCCGCCCACAAACGCTTGTCGAAGAACACGCTGGAGGTGTAGCGCTTGACCAGATCGCTCATGGGCTCGGAGAAGAGCGCGGACCAGGCTTGCGCCTTGTTGGCGAGCTGGTTGTCACTGGGTTGGCCGGGGGCAGGGGAGGTGGATGACATGGGCAGAGGGCGCGCAAAGCTGCTGTGGGAGAGGCGGGGCCCAGGGGTGGCTGACGCACAATCCGAGGGCGCTCGATTCTATCGAGCCCCACCGCCCGTCTCTGCCGCGCTGGCGGCTTGACTTCAGGAGCCTTGCCTCTCGTGACCTCGCCTCGTTCCAAGTCTTCCTCCTCCGATGCCGAAGGCGGCCCGTCCAGCCGCGCCAGCGTCTGGCCCGACACCACCAGCCTGACCTCCATCCTCGGCCTGCCCACCCAGCCCGCCGAGGAGACCGAGGTGCTGCCCCTGTTCGACCCCGAGCGGGTGTTCGATGTCTGCCATGTCGGCCTGGTGCTGCGCGCGGTGCTGGGGGTGCAGGGCTTGCTGGCCCTGGGCCTGGCCTTGGCGGCGCGCCATCTGGAGGAGTGGATGAGCTGGGTGGCCAGCGGCACCGTTGTCACGCTGTCGGCCGTGTTGCTGTGGCTGCTGCTGGTCTGCGCCGGTAAGCGCCTGCTGGCCCAGCTCAGCGAACCCTGGCAATGGGCCAGCCTGCTGGGCTTGGGGGCGCTGTGCTCCTCGGCGGGCTGGCAGTTGCTGAACCTGGCGGCGCTGGAGCCCAGCACCGGTTTTCGCTTAATCAGCATCGGCGTGGCCGGGGCGGCGGTGGCCGCCTTGTTGCTGGCCTGGATGAAGCTGCGCGAGCGCTCGCAGCGCCCGGCCGACGCGCTGGCCCAGTTGGTCGAGCTGCAGGCGCGCATCCGCCCGCACTTCCTCTTCAACACCCTCAACAGTGCCATCGCCCTGGTGCGCCTGGACCCGCTCAAGGCCGAAGGTTTGCTGGAGGATTTGAGCGAGCTGTTCCGTGTGGCCCTGGCCGACGCCACCACGGTGGTGCGCCTGGACGAAGAGGTGGAGCTGGCGCGCCGCTACCTCGACATCGAGCAGGTGCGCTTCGGCGAGCGCCTGCGCCTGCACTGGGACCTGGACCCGGCGGCCAGCAGCGCGCGCGTGCCGCCTCTGCTGCTGCAGCCTTTGGTGGAGAACGCCGTGCGCCACGGTGTGGAGCCCAACGACGAGGGCGGCGATGTCGAGATCCGCACACGCCGGCGCGGCAGCGAGGTGGAAATCTGCGTCAGCAACAGCGTGGGCCGTGCAGCGCAAACATCTGGTCACGGTTTGGCCCTGCGCAATGTGCGCCAGCGCCTGCGCCTGATGCATGATGTGGCCGCCAGCTTTGAGCTGAGCCCCTCGCCGGGGCGATTTGCCGTGCGCATCGTCCTGCCGATCTGAGCCTGCTTCCCGAGTTTCGATGTCTGAGTTTTGTTGATCTTCCGCCATGCAGCCCGCCGCCCTGTCTGTGTTCCTGGTTGATGACGAACCCCTGGCGCGCCTGCGCCTGCGCAGCCTGCTGGAGGCCTGCGTGGACCCGCGGGCCGAGGTGGTGGCCGAGGCCAGCAGCGCCACCCAGGCCCAGCATTGGCTGCGCGATCACAGCTGCGATCTGATCCTGCTCGATGTGCAGATGCCTGGCGCCGATGGCCTGCAGCTGGCCGACAGCCTGCAGCAGCAGATGGCCCAGCCGCCGGCCATTGTGTTCGTCACGGCCCATGCCGGCCATGCTTTGCAAGCCTTCGAGCTGGAGGCCATGGATTACCTGACCAAGCCGGTGCGGCGCGAGCGCCTGCAGGCCGCGTTGACCCGCGTGGCCCAGCGCCTGGCCGAGCGCTCGGCCATGCAGACCTTCCAGGCCACCCAGCCGGGTGAGCTGGAGCCGGAGCAGCCGGTCATCGTCGTCAGCGACCGCGGCCGCTTGATCCGTGTGCCGCTGAACGAGGTGCTGTACTTCAAGGCCGAGCTGAAATACCTGACCCTGCGCACCGCCACGCAAAGCCTGGTGATGGACGGCAGCCTGTCCGAGCTGGAGCCGCGCCTGGGCGAGCGCTTTTTGCGCGTGCACCGCAACGCCCTGGTGGCCAAGGCCGCGGTGCGCCAGCTGGAGCGCCACGCGCCCAGCCACGCCAGCCCGGACGACGGCCTGGACACCCAGCTCGGCGGCCTGGACCCGGTGCAGGCCGAGGTGGCCGATGGCTGGGCGGTGCGCATCGCCCATGTCAATGAATGGCTGTCGGTGTCGCGCCGTCAGGTGGCGGCGGTGCGGGAAGCGCTGGCCGACCGCGGCAGCTGAGCACGCCCTATCATCGGGCTCCCAACAGAACTGACCATCAGGTCAGAGGGACCCGGGGAGGGGCACCATGGCCGCAGAGCCAGGCATCCGATTTCTTCGTCATTCATCGCGCTGGCTGCTGTGGCTGGGCGCACTGCTGGCGGCTGTGGGCCTGAGCGCTTGGTGGTTCGGGCTCGGGCGTCTGCAGGAGGGCGCTGGAGCGGCCGGCAGGGCGGCGCTTCAGTCGAGGGCCCAGCCCGGCGCGGCTTCGAGTGCCTCGACCAGCCCGTTCTGGAGCCTGGCCCGCGAGGCCGAGGACCGGGTGCTGGTGGAGCATTACCGCCGGGCCGGTGTGCCCACCGTGACGCCGCCGCCGGGTTCTCGCATCGATGCCGCCGAGTGGGAGGCGCGGCGCCGCGATGCCCGCTGGTGCGCCGAGGGTGGCTTGCGCTGGGACGGTGGGGATGAGCCGCCGCCGGCGCTGGCGGACCTGCGAGCGGCCCAACAGCAGCTGGTCCGGGCCTGGGCCCGGCAGCTGCGGCAGCGTGCGGATATCCAGGCCCAGGTGGCGGCAGAGTGGCTGGACATCAGCCATCCGACGGATGCCGCTTCGGCGGCGCGCGCGCGAGCTCGCTTGCAGGATTTGGCGCGCAGCAGCCGACAGCCGGTGGCGGTGTACCTGGCTTTGCACATGGGCTGCGCCGATGCGGCTGCATGCACCCCGGTGTCTGCCTCGCTGTGGGCTGAGCTGGAGCCGGACAACCGTCAGGCCTGGTTGGCTCTGCTCGCGCGGACCGATGCGCCCGCAGCGCAACGCGTGTGGCTGGCTCGGGCCGTGCTCGCGCCCCAGCACATCGACTACGGCCGCGAGGTTTTGAGAACCTTGCAGACCTTGCCGCACGAAGTGCAGCCCGGCATGCGCCGGGCGGCTCAACACGCCGTGTGGTCGGCTGCGGCATTTGGCGTTCCCCCGCAGTTCAGCGGCGGAGCTTTTCGCTTGTGCAAAAGCAGCGAGGCGAAGCCGGGCTCGGTCTTGCACGCGCAGTGCCGCATGCTGGCCCAGCAGCTCTGGCGTGACGGCGAGGACTTGCTCAGCCACGCCGTGGCGCTCAGTCTTGCCAAGGCGATGGATGCAGACAATCCGCAATGGGTCGAGCGCCGCGCGGAACAGCAGCGCCTGGAGGCTGCATCGCCAGCGGATCTCGACGCACTTCAGCGCGAACACGGGGGGCAACCCTTTGAGTGCGTGGCGCCCGATGTCGTCGCTCTGAGGTTGGGCGATCTGGCGAGCAAGGGCGAATGGGCCATGTTGCAAGCCCATGTGGAACGGCGCGGCGCCTCTGCGCCGCGGCCGGATTCGCCGACCCGCTGAAGTGCTGACTGAGCGAAGAAAGACGAGGCTGGGCAGCGCGGCTGAGGTGGTGCCAAGCCGCCTGAGCTTTACGTATCATTCCGCCCGATCGCGCAACACACACACAGAGAACAACAACAAGCGCGGCGTGCAGGAGGAGCAGGCATGGCCAATCGAGGCCCCAAGATTCAGTTCATTCGCCACGGCCGTCGCTGGTGCGCCTGGCTGGCCGGTGGTGGCGCACTGCTGGCCGCAGGCGCCTGGCTCTGGCTGCAGGAGCCGAATGGGGCCGTGGGTGCAGCAGATGCTGTTGCGGCGCCCACTTCAGCGCATGTTGCGACCAGCGCCTCCGCAGGTGCTCCGCCCGCGCTGAGCCCTTTCTGGAGCCTCGCGCGCGATGCCGAAGACCGGGTGCTGGCCGAGCATTACCGCCAGGCCGGGGTGGCCACGGCGACCCCGCCGCCGGGCTCGCGCATCAGCCCGGAGGAATGGGAGGCGCGGCGCGTCGATGCCCGCTGGTGCGCCGAAGACGGTCTGCGCGCGGGCAATGGCTTGAGCCCCTTGCCTGGCGACAGCAAGAGTCTGAGCCAGGCGAAAAGCAAGCAGGTGGACGAGGCCATCCGTCTGCTGCGGACGCGGAACCAACCCATGTTCAGCGCCGTGGCGGAATGGCTGCAGTACCGCTATGCCGAGGACGAGGCCGCGCGCGGGCAGGCGCAGGAGAACCTGCAGAACCTGGCGCGCAGCAGCCGCCTGCCCCTGGCTGTGTTTCTGGCCCTGCGTGCCGAGTGCGTGGGTGGCTCGGTGACTTGCACGCGGGTGCCCGCCGCCCTGTGGGCCGAGGTCGAGCCCGACAACCGCCTGGCCTGGCTGGCCCAGCTCGCGGAGACGCGCCAGCCACAGGAGCAGCGCCGTGTCTTGCTGCGCGCCGCCGAAGCGCCGCGTCAGTTCGACTACAGCCGCCATGTGCTACACGTCTTGCTGAGCCTGCCCATGTCGGGATCGCCGGGCTTGAGGGCGGCCTCGCAAGTTTTGCTGCGCGCAGACGCGGCGGCCTCGGAAGACTTGGTCGGTGCGCCGACGCTGCAGCATCTCTGCAAGACCTTGCATGTCCGTGACGCGGAGGTTCAGCGGGCTTGCACGAGCTTGGCCGAACAGTTGTGGCGGGACAGCGAAGACCGGCAAGGCCACAATCTCGCGCTCGCCCTGGCGGCCGGTTCGGCGGTCGACAAGCTCGTGTGGGGCGAGCGAGCCCAAGAGCTGAAGCTGGTGGAAGACCAGGACGCCTTCGAGACGGTGGCGGGCATCAAGGACTTGCAGCGCCAGGCCCTGGGCTGTGGTGGACACCAGGCCCAGTTTCAGCAACTGGCCGATTACGCGGCTTTCGGCGAGTGGCGCTATTTGCAAGGCCGCCAGGTCGTTCGCGCTCAGGCCGAGGCGCTGGAGCAGGCGAAAAAAAGCCAGCCCTGAGTTGGCACCCAAGGGCTGGCGGAAGTTTCACTCGTCAGGGATTCGTCGGCCTCATCAGGGCTGGTAGCTGACGGTCAGCTTGTAGGTGCCGGCGGCGTAGCCCTTGAGCAGCACATAGACCTCGCTGTTGCCGTTCAGATTGATGGCGCAATTCTCGACGGAGGTGCTGCCGTCGGACTTGCAATCGAAGCTGCTGGTGGTGGGGGCGGCGCCGACCTTGACGTAGAGGTCGATGTCGCCTTCGCCGATGGTGCTGGCCTTGAAAGCACCGGCCTTGGCCTTGAAGGGGCCGAGCACCTGGCTGGCGCCGGTGGCGAGGCGACCCTTGAGCACCTCGACCTTGTCGCTGGGCACGCTGCTGCCAGGGCCGTCGCTGCCCAGCTCCACCGCATAGGACAGGCCCAGGCGGGCGAACTTCAGCGAATGGTCGGCCTGGCTGCCGGTGTTGGCGTAGGTGTCGTTGGCGGTGTGGATCTTGGGGTTGTCCTGGTTGAAGGCGGCCTCGAAGGGCATGGACGCGGCATAGCCCTGGGCGGTCCAGGAGGCATGGTCCGAGCAGCCGTAGCCGCAGACATCGGTGCCGATGCTGAGCTCAGGCTGGTAGGTCTGGATCAGGTTGTTGACGAACTGATTCTGCGCCGCATCGGTGTAGTCGGTGTAGATGTAGATGTCCTTGGGCGAGCCCTTGTAGTTGGTCATGTCCAGCTGCATCACGCCCACCACATTGGCGCCCAGGCGCTTGTGGCTCTTGGCGATTTCCTGCGAGCCGCGCAGGCCCACTTCCTCGGCCGCGTAGGCCATGAACTGGATGGTGCGTCGCGGCTTGTAGTTGTTGGCCATCAGGGTGCGCAGGATCTCGGTCAGGCTGGCCACGCCCGAGGCGTCGTCGTCAGCGCCGGGCGCCACCGTGGTTTCGGTGGTGTTGGAGCCATTGATCGAGTCCATGTGGGCGCCCAGCACGATCACTTCGCGGCTGTTGTCGCTGCCCTTGATGGTGGCAATCACCGACTTCTGCGCCCAGTTGGGGTGGTTGAACTGCACCACCGAGAAGTCGCTGCGGCCGGCGCCCAGGTTCGCCCATTGCTGCTTGATCCAGTTCGAGGCAGCCACGCCCGAGCTGGTTTTGTAGAAACGGTTGGTGAAACTGGAGAGGTCGACGATGGTCTGGCCGATGCGGCTGGCCTGCATCTGGGCCAGCATGGGCGTGACCCGGGCTTGCTGGTCGATCACATAGCTGGGGCGCGAGGGGCCGCTGGCGCGGCCTGCGGCTGCCGCACCCGTTGCCGCGCCCAAAGTGCCGCCAGTCTTGGCGGCTTCGCTGCTGTGGGCTTGCAAGGTGGCCAGGCCGTCTTCCAGGCTGGCATGGAACATATAGCCGCCGCAGCGGCGCAGTTCTTCGTGGATGGAGTCGGACAGCTGGCCGAGCAGGTCTTCGTCGATCTGCACGAGGTGGATGGATTCGAGCTGGGCGGCCGCTGCGGTGCTGGCGGCGCCACTGCTCAGGCCGGGCCGGCGCGCGCTGCTGGCGGCGCTGAATTCACCCGAGCGGCTCAGGCCGCTGCGGACGCTCAGGCGCGGGCGGGCGCTTTCGCTGTGCTTTTGCAGCTGGGCCAGGGCGGCATCACCGAGGCTGATCCAGATCTTTTCGCCGGCCAGGCTGGCGCTGCTCAGGGCGGCCAGGCTCAGGCCGAGTGCGGCCAGCAGGGGGGTGGTTTTTTTCATGGCGGAGTCTCCTCGGTTGTGCCTTCTTGCACGCTCTCTTTGTGGGGCTGTGCGCGCAGCGCAGCCGGTGCGGCTGCTAATCGACCGATCTTAGAAGTCCACCTCGGAACTGGTCAGAGGGTTTTCGTGTGCGAAATCGGCCGGCCTGGGCCTTGAAAACCTAGGGTAAACACTGGTTTTGCCGAGCTTCATGGCAGTTTTCAGCCCCACGCATGCCACAAAAATGACGCAATTTCGCTGGTTAACCCGCAGTGTGGCAAAGCTGCATCCCTTGAATCCGCTACGCAAAAACCCTGTTTTCAGCTGCCAGAATGCGGCCCGCGCGGCTGCCAGGCTGGTCTGACCAGGACAGTGGGGCAGCGCCACCGCTCGGGTGGGTGCGCGCATTTCCCGTAGTAAGCAACAAGACGCTGCGGCCGGAAACCCCGTTGCTGGCAGTGTTCTGAAGGATCCCTGATGTCCCGTACTTTCAAGCGCCAGTCTCCCCTGGCCCTGACTGGCATTGCATTTGCCAGCGCCCTGACTTGCTCCACCGCCTTTGCCGCCGAGACGCAATCGCTGGAGCGCGTTGAAATCATTGGCAGCCACATCAAGCGTGTGGACGCCGAAGGCGCTTCGCCGGTGGCTGTGTTTCGCCGCGAAGACATCGCCAAGAGCGGTGTGGCCACCGTGCGCCAGCTGGTCGAGCAACTGGCTGCCAGCACCGGCAGCCTGAGCGACCTGGGCGGCAGCAACAGCTTTGCCGGCGGCGCCTCTTCGGCTTCGCTGCGCAACCTGGGCAAGCAGTCCACCTTGGTGCTGCTGAACTTCCGCCGTGTCGCCAGCTACCCGCTGGCCGATTACAACCAGACCTTCACCAACATCGACTCCCTGCCGGTTGAGGCCATCGAGCGCGTCGAAGTGCTGAAGAGCGGTGGCTCCTCCATCTATGGCTCGGATGCCGTGGCAGGTGTGATCAATATCGTCACCCGCCGTGACTTCCAAGGCCTGATCGGCAAGGTCAACCGCGAAGCCTCGTTGCTGAACAGCCAGTTCAACGACAAGGGCCTGACCCTGACCGGTGGCTACGGCGACCTCGCCCGCGACCGCTTCAATGTGCTGGCCAATGTGGACCTGTACAAGCGCAACGGCGTGATGTGGAACGAGGTCGTGGGTGACTCCAATCCGGCCTACGCTGCTTTCTCGACGGGCTTTGGCACGCCCTCGACCTACGCTTACCCGGGCAATGTCATGAGCAAGGGTAGCAATGGCAAGAACGCACTCAAGCCTTTGGCAGGCTGCACGGAGGCGAACCTGATCGGTGGCCTGTGCCAGTACGATCGCTACGAGCGTTTCGAAGCCACGCCCAAGGCAGAGCGCGTAACCGCTCTGGTCTCGGGCAAGCTGCAGATCAATGAAGAGCTGCAGGCCTACTCGGAAGTGTTGTTCTCCACCACCAAGACTCACTACGAAAGTGCCTACAACGCTTACGGCACGGCTCTGGGCACGACCGTCTGGGGCGACCCCCAGACCAATGGTCTGAAGAGCTTCAGCAACCGTGGCCTGCCTGCCGAGCACCCCCTGAACAACACGGGCGCCGAAGCTGAGTTCCGCTATCGCTTCTCCGATTCCGATGCGCACAAACTGGTCAAGACCGATCAGTACCGCGTCCTGGCCGGCCTGAAGGGCGTCTGGGGCGCATTCGACTGGGACACCGCTGCGGGTGTGATGGGTGGCAAGACCACCATGGACCAGCGCGGCGCGTTCAGCGAATCCGGCTTCAAGGAAGTCATCGGCGACTACACCAAGACCAAGCTGGACGCTGACTTCTTCAACAAGGCCAATGGCTACAAGATCGGTCAGGTCAACTCGGCCGCCGTGCTGGCCAAGCTGTTCCCGACCTACGGCTACGACGCTGAGGTCAAGCAGTACTTCATCGACGGCAAGCTGAGCGGCGAGTACGGCAGCCTGCCGGCTGGCGCCATCAACGTGGCCACGGGCTTTGAAGTCCGTCGCGAAGAAGTGCAGATCACACCCACCGGCGGCCTGGAGCGCGGCGACATCGTCGGCTTCGGCTCGGTGCGCTCGAACGCTTCGCGCAACTACGGCGCCGTGTTCCTCGAAGGCAATTTGCCCATCTTCAAGAGTCTGGAGCTGCAAGCCGCCGGTCGCGTGGACAAGTTCCCTGGCTTCGGTGCGCACTTCTCGCCCAAGCTGGCTCTGCGCTTCCAGCCGAGCAAGGAACTGCTGTTCCGCGGCACGCTGGAAACCGGTTTCCGCGCTCCCAACCTGACCGAGAACGCCCCCTCGACCAAGTTCGCCTTCAACAACGGCATCAGCGATCCCAAGCGGTGCAAGAAGGCAACGAACTACGCCGACGACTTGAAGGCTCAAGCTGCCGCACTGCCTGCCGGAAACCCGGACAAGCAGCTGCTGACGGCGCAAGCCGACAACGTGGTTGGCGAATGTTCGCGCGGTGTGGCCAGCATCGTGTCCTACAACCCCTCGCTGAAGCCTGAGACCAGCCGCACTGCGACGCTGGGTCTGGCCTTTTCGCCGGTCAAGGATCTGAGCGCCACCATCGACTACTGGCGCATCGAGCGCAAGGACGAGATCGGCCTGAAGAGCGTCAACGACCTGCTGAACATCGAAGACACCCTGACTCCGGGCGTCATCGGTCGTGCAGACCTGGCCAACGACCAGATCTTCGATGCCGCTGCGCGCGCCAAGTACGGCGTGACCGCGGGCCGTCTGCTGTCGGTGACCTCGACCTTCGAGAACTTGTTCCGCACCAAGACCTCGGGCTGGGACGTGACCGTCAAGGGTCAGGTGGCCACGGAAGTGGGCAAATTCGGTGCCGATCTGGACCTGACCTACACCACCGATCTGTACTACTGGAGCGCTGCTCGCAAGGGCTACGGCGACAACATGGCCGGCCGCTACGGCACGCCGCGCTGGAAGTCCAAGCTGACCCTGAGCCACAGCGTGGGTTCGGTGGCTCAAGCCCTGACCTTCCACTACCAGAACAGCACGGCCCTGAATGGCGACTTCAATGCGCCGGCCTGGACTCCAGATGACTGTGCCTCAACCAAGAAGCTGAACGCTGATCAGTGCCGTTATGGCGCCTACTCGCGTCTGGACTACAACGTCAGCTACAACCCGATCAAGGCCTTGAAGCTGAGCGCCAACGTCCGCAACATCCTGGGCACCCGTGCCCCGGTGGACTACCGTGGCTTCGGCGTTGGTGGCGTGATCCCCCCGGAACGTGAAGACGTCCAAGGCCGCATGCTGCGTCTGGCTGCCGAGTACACCTTCTGGTGATCTGAGCTGCCCTGGGGGTATCGGATTCGAGCCGACTCGCGAGAGGCGGCTTGGATCCCGAATCCCTTGAGCATGAACCTGAAAGGCCGGCTTGATGCCGGCCTTTTTTATGTCTGCCCTGTTTACGGTTTGCCGGCTTGCGGCGCTTTGCGGACCTCTGTTGGGTTGTCGTTCTCGCTGCGGTGGCTCGGCCCGCCGCCGGGCTCATGCTTCCCGGGTCGGCTCTGCGAGCCGACTCCCCTCGGTGCTCACTGCGCGGCTCAGCGACGCCAAACTCCCTCCGTTCGCTGCGCTCACTGTGGTCAAACAGTGGCGCCGAGTCAGCACTTGAAGCGCGTGGGACCACGCGCCTGAGCCGCTCCGCTGCGCCCTCGGCCGCGCACAAATCGCCCGTCGGCGGGCCGAGCCCCCTCCGGAGGTGGCGTTCTCTACCGTCGAAGGGCACATCGCCCGCGATGCAAGCGCCCTGCAGCCCGCGCCGCTGCCGGGCGATTTGTGCCGGGCCGAGCAGCACAGCGCCTCGGGGCGCGCGCGTACCCGCGCGCTTCAAGAACTGACTTGGCGCTTCTGTCTGAACGAAGCGAACGCAGGGAGCGGAGTGAGTTATGCGCCAGCCCCGAGGTGCGAGCAGCGCAGGGGAGTCGGCCCGACAGGGCCGACCCCGGAACCATGAGCCCGGTGGCGGCAGGGGCTGCAGGGCCTCACGAGCAAAACCACCAAAGGCTGCTTCGTGCCGAAAGCAGCCGACGCGCAGATCAGCCCAGGGCCAGCGCTGCTTCCAATTGTTGACGCAGGACGCGCAGGCGCTGCAGTTCCTGCTCTGGCGCTTGCAGGGCGGGCCAGAGCAGGGCGACCAGGTCGCGGGCGCTGCGGTCGGTGTCGATCTGGCGGCCGGTCAGGATGACTTCCCAGAGCATGTGCTCCATGGGCCCGAAGACCAGGGAGCGCAGCAGGCGCAGCGGGATGTCGGCGCGCAGCTCGCCGCTGGCCTGGCCGCGGGCCAGCAGGTCCATCAAGGGCGCGGTGTAGCGGCGCTGTAGTTCGACAAACCCATCGCCGAGCTTGTCGTCGCCGCTGCGCCGGCCTTCCGAGAGCACCAGGGCACACAAGCCCGTGCCTTGGATCAGAAACAGGCGCAGATGGGTGTGAACCATGAACTCCAGCTGCTCGCGCACCGACGCCTCGCGCGGCAGGCCGGCCTCGATCTCGCCAATGATCTCGTCGTACCAATCGGCGATCACCCGCATGCACAGCTCCCGCTTGCCGCGGAAGTAGGTGAACACGGTAGCCTCGGACACGCCCAGACGCTCGGCGATCTCGGTGGTGGTGGCGCGCTCGAAACCGCGTTCGGCGAACACCTCGCGGCCCACGCGCAGGATGTCGCGCACGCGCTGCTCGGCCTTGGCGCCGGCGGGGGCGCGGCGAACCGGGGCCTTGGCGGCAGCGGTCCTGACGGCTGGAGAGGGGGAGGGCTTGGGTGGGCTCACATCGCGATTCTGCGCAATAATTGAGTGAAACTCAAGTCGGGCTTGCCAGCCTTCGTGCTCTGGCCTATTCTTCGCGCCTCGGTGTGCTTGGCTGAACGCAGGCACGCTTGGATACAGAATTTGAGTTGAACTCATCCGCGACCGGATCGAGCGATTGCTTTCTCGATTCAGGCCGCTGTTTTTCGGAGACCCCATGGCCCAGCTGACCACCAAGCTCAATGCCCGCTCGGCAGATTTCAAGTCCAACGCCGAGGCCATGCGGGGCCTGATTGACGACCTCAATGCCCGGTTGGCGCAGATCGCCCAAGGCGGCGGTGAGGCCGCGCGCGCCAAGCACACCGCCCGCGGCAAGCTGCTGCCGCGCGACCGGGTCGAGATGCTGCTGGATCCAGGCACGCCGTTTTTGGAACTGGCACCTCTGGCTGCGCTCAATATGTACGACAACGCCGCGCCCGGCGCCGGCATGATCGCCGGCATCGGCCGCGTCTCGGGTGTGGACTGCATGATCGTCTGCAACGACGCGACGGTGAAGGGCGGCACCTACTACCCAATGACGGTCAAGAAGCATCTGCGCGCGCAAGAGATCGCGGCGCAGAACCGCCTGCCTTGCGTTTACCTGGTGGATTCGGGTGGCGCCAACCTGCCCAACCAGGACGAGGTTTTCCCGGATCGCGATCACTTCGGCCGCATCTTCTTCAACCAGGCCAACCTCAGCGCCGAGGGCATTCCGCAGATCGCTGTGGTCATGGGTTCCTGCACGGCCGGTGGCGCCTACGTGCCGGCCATGAGCGACGAGACCATCATCGTCAAGAACCAGGGCACCATTTTTCTGGGCGGCCCGCCGCTGGTGAAGGCGGCCACCGGCGAGGTGGTGACGGCCGAAGACCTGGGTGGCGGCGATGTGCACACCCGGCTCTCGGGCGTGGCTGACCATCTGGCCCACAACGACACCCATGCCCTGGCCCTGGCCCGGCAGTCGGTGGCGGCGCTGAACTGGCGGAAGGTTGGCGCACAGCAGCAGCGCCTGCAAGCGCCGCGCGAGCCGCTGTTCGATGCGGCCGAGCTGCACGGCGTGATCCCCACCGACACCCGCAAGCCCTTCGATGTGCGCGAGGTCATCGCCCGCATCGTCGACGGCTCCGAGTTCGACGAATTCAAGGCTCGCTACGGCGCCACCCTGGTCTGCGGCTTTGCGCATATCGAGGGCATGCCGGTCGGCATCGTCGCCAACAACGGCATTCTGTTTGCCGAGAGCGCCAACAAGGGCGCGCATTTCATCGAGCTCTGCTGCCAGCGCAAGATCCCGCTGGTCTTCTTGCAGAACATCACCGGCTTCATGGTCGGCCGCAAGTACGAAAACGAGGGCATTGCCCGCGCCGGCGCCAAGATGGTGACCGCCGTGGCCTGTGCCCAGGTGCCCAAGTTCACCATCATCATTGGCGGCAGCTTTGGTGCCGGCAACTACGGCATGTGCGGCCGCGCCTACTCGCCGCGCTTCCTCTGGATGTGGCCGAATGCCCGCATCTCGGTGATGGGCGGCGAGCAAGCCGCTTCGGTGCTGGCCACGGTCAAGCGTGATGGCATCGAAGGCAAGGGCGGCAGCTGGAGCGCCGAGGAAGAAGAAGCCTTCAAGGCGCCGATCCGCCAGCAGTATGAAGACCAAGGCCACCCTTACTACGCCAGCGCCCGCCTCTGGGACGACGGCGTGATCGACCCGGCCGACACCCGCCGGGTGCTGGCTCTGGGCCTGTCGGCGGCCATGAATGCGCCGATTGGCGAGACGAAGTTCGGCGTCTTCCGCATGTGATGGGCCGCAAGGCTAGGCAAGACCTGACCCTCTTCAACCTCATGGCCCAGTTTGAACGCCTGCGGTGCCGCGCTTTTCTGCCGGGAGCTCTGAAGTGCCTTCTGGCAGCCTCGCTGCTGGTGGGCGTGAGCCTTGCGCATTCGCAAGCCAGCGACACCGCGATCGTAGCTCCCGCTGCGGACGCCGAGCGCCTGCATCTCGATGTGCGCGAGCAGATCCTGCGCGTGCCGGTCGAGGTGCAGGATGCCTTTGGCAAGTCCAGCAAAGGTGAGCTGCTGGTCACCACCTTCAGGCCGGCCGGCCCTGGGCCTTTCCCCCTGGTGCTGATCAGCCATGGCCGCTCGACCGACAAGCGTGCCGAGTACAAGCGCCCGCGTTTCGAGACGGCCGCCCGTTACTTTGTGCGCAAAGGCTTTGCCGTGGCCGTGCCCCTGCGATTGGGCTATGGCGAGCTGGCCGAGGCGGGTGACCCGGAGAGCAGCATCTCCTGCCGCGAGCCGCGTTTTGCGCCGGCCCTGGCGGCGGCGGCCTCACAGATCTTGGCCGTGGCGGCTCACATGCAGCAGCAGCCGGACATCGATGCCAAGCGCGTGGTGCTGCTTGGGCAATCCGTCGGCGGCATCTCGACCATGGCCGCCACGGCGGCCGGTCTGCCGGGGCAGGTGGCAGCCATCAATTTCGCCGGCGGCCATGGCGGCGACCCGGACAAACATCCCGGCGAGCCTTGCGGCGGCACCCAGCTGCGCCTGATCTACAAGGCCTATGGCGAGCTGATCGCACAGAACTCGCCCCAGCTCAGATCGCTCTGGGTCTACGCCGAGAACGATCGCTACTTCGGGCCTCGCTTCAGCCGCAGCTGGGCCAAGGCCTTTGCCGAGGCTGGCGCCGCGCTGGACTACCGGCTTCTGCCTGCCTTCGGCGAAGACGGCCATACGCTGTTCAGCGCCGGCAGTGACAGCTGGCAGCCCCTGGTCGAGGAGTTTCTGGCCCAGCTGGGCTTCAGCACCCCCGGTGTGATCGCCGTGCCGCCGGCCAATGCCGAGCTGGATGTGCAGGACGAATCGGCCTTGCCCTTGAGCGGCTCTGGCGCCAAGGACAGCTACCGAAAATTTCTCGCAGCCAAGAAGCCGCGCGCCTTTGCCTTCAATGCGCAGGGCCGCACCGGCTATGCCTTTGGCGATGCGGCCGTGGCGCGGGCGCTGGCGTTTTGCCAGCGTTACAGCAGCCAAACCTGTCAGTTGTACGCGGTGGACGACGCCGTGGTGTGGAACAGAAAGAAGCAGCAGCCATGAGTGAACAGCAGAGCAGCCTCAAGATCGAACGCAGCGGCCCCTCGGGCCAGATCGCCCGCGTCACCCTGAACCGCCCCGAGGTGCGCAATGCCTTCAACGAGGGCGTGATCGCCGAGCTCACGGCTGCGTTCGCGGAACTGGGCCGGGACCCAGCTCTGCGCGCCATCGTGCTGGCCGCCGAGGGCAAGGCCTTTTGCGCCGGCGCCGATCTCAACTGGATGAAAGCCATGGCCGGCTACAGCTGGGACGAAAACCATGCCGACGCCTCCCGCCTGGCCGAGATGCTGTGGACGATTTACAGCTGCCCGGTGCCGGTGATCGCCCGCGTGCAGGGCGATGTCTATGCCGGCGGCGTGGGCCTGGTGTCGGTCTGCGATGTGGTGGTGGCCGTGGACACGGCGGGTTTCTGCCTGTCCGAGGCCAAGCTCGGCCTGCTGCCGGCCACCATCGGCCCCTATGTGGTGCGCGCCCTGGGCGAGCAGGCCTCGCGCCGCTACTTCATCACCGCCGAGCGCTTCAGTGCAGCCGAGGCCTATCGCCTGGGCTTGGTCCACGAGCTGGCCACGGCCGAGACCCTGGATGAGAAGGTCGAAGCCCTGCTGTCCGCCCTCTGCGCCAACGGCCCGGCCGCGGTGCGCGCCTGCAAGCGCCTGGTGCAGGACGTCGCACACGCGACAATCACGGCTTCGCTGCGTGATGACACCGCGCGCCGCATCGCTGACATCCGTGCCAGCGAGGAGGGGCGTGAAGGTGTGCAGAGCTTTCTGAACAAGAGCCGGCCGAGCTGGCTGGCTTGAGTTCACGTCGATTCCCTTGATGACTTCCATCAGTACTCCGTTGACTCCCCAGCAGGACTGGCAGCGCCGCAGCGTGGCCGCCGTCTGGCACCCCTGCACGCAGATGGCGCGCGCCGAAGTGGTGCCTCCCCTGCCCATCGCCCGTGGTGCCGGCCCCTGGCTCTACGACTACGAGGGCCGGCGCTATTTCGATGCCAACAGCTCCTGGTGGGTCAATCTCTTCGGCCATACCGATGCGGGCCTGAACGCCGCCATCAAGTCGCAGCTCGACACCTTGCCCCATGTGATGCTGGCCGGCTGCACCCATGCGCCGGCCGTGCGCCTGGCCGAGCGCCTGAGCGCGCGCACTGCTGGCGCCCTGGGCCATGTCTTTTTCGGCAGCGACGGCGCCAGCGCGGTGGAAATCGCGCTCAAGCAGAGCTTCCACAGCTGGCGCAACACTGGCCGGGCCGAGAAGCGCGAGTTCGTCTGCCTGAAGAACGGCTACCACGGTGAGACCATCGGCGCTCTGGCCGTGACCGATGTCAAGGTGTTCCGCGACGCCTACGACCCGCTCTTGATGCGGGCCCATATCGTGGAGTCGCCCGATGCCCGCCTGGGCAACGAGGCTGACGCCCTGGCCGCCATGCGCGCGCTGCTGAGCGAGCGCGGCGCGTACATCGCCGCCGTCATCATCGAGCCCCTGGTGCAAGGCGCCGCCGGCATGGTGATGTACGACGCGGCCTATCTGCGCGGCCTGCGAGCCTTGTGCACCGAGTTCGAGGTGCACCTGATCGTTGACGAGATTGCTATGGGCTGCGGCCGCACGGGAATGTTCTTCGCGTGGGAGCATGCCCAGCCTCAAGCTCCCGACCAGTGGCCCGACTTCATCACGCTGTCCAAAGGCATCACCGGCGGCACCATGCCTCTGTCCCTGGTGCTCACGACCGAAGCGGTGTACCAGGCCTTCTGGAGCGAAGACGTCAGCCGAGGCTTCCTGCATTCGCATTCCTACACCGGCAATGCCCTGGCCTGTGCCGCCGCCAATGCGGTGCTGGACCGCTTCGATGCCGGCCAGCTGCAGGCCAATGCCGAGCAGGCCCAGCTTTTGAATCAGGCCTTCGCGCCGCTGGCCTCGCACCCGCGCGCGGCCCATCTGCGCCAGCAGGGCATGGTGCTGGCCTTCGATGTGATCGAGCCGGGCCTGCGCTTTGCCGAGCGTTTCCATCTGGCCGCACGCGCCCATGAGCTGCTGATCCGCCCGATCGGCGGCACCGTGTACCTGATGCCGCCCTATCTGATTGATGCCGAAGCGGCCGCCTTCCTGGCCCGCGCCGTGCGCCTGACGCTGGACGAGGTGCTTTCCGAGTCGACCGAGAGCAGCGCCCAGACCCTGAGCAAAGAAGTCCATGTTGCTTGATCACCTGAGCGCCAAGCTGCGCACCATCGAAGCCCAGAGCCTGACGCGTTTTCTGCGCCAGGCCGAGAGCGGCACCGCGCCGCGCCAGCAGGTGCGCGGCGCCGACGGCCGCACGCGCGAGCTGCTGATGTTCTGTTCCAACGACTACCTGGGCCTGGCCGCCGAGCCCGCGCTGCGCGAGGCCTTGATCGAAGGCGCCCAGATTTACGGCGGCGGCTCCGGCGCCTCGCCTCTGATCAGCGGCCACAGCCGCGCCCATGAGCAGGTGGCCGAGACCCTCGGTCGCTGGCTCACACCCCACATCCCCGAAGCCCGCGCCCTCGGTTTTTGCACCGGCTATATGGCCAATCTGGCCGTGGTCACTGCGCTGGGCGATGAAGAGGCCGAGATCTTCTCCGAGGCCTGGAACCATGCCTCGCTGATCGACGGCACCCGCCTGGCGCGCGCGCAAGTCAAGCGTTATGCCCATGGTGATGTGGCGGCGCTGCGCGAGCTGCTGGCCGCCAGCACGGCCAAGGTCAAGCTCATCGTCAGCGATGCGGTCTTCAGCATGGACGGTGATCTGGCGCCGCTGCCGGCCTTGCTGGCCCTGGCTGAAGAGTTCGATGCCTGGCTGATCGTCGACGATGCCCATGGTTTTGGCGTGCTGGGCGAGCACGGCCGTGGTTCGCTGGAACACTTCGGCCTGCGCAGCGAGCGCCTGATCCTGGTCGGCACCTTGGGCAAGGCGGCTGGTCTGGCCGGCGCCTTCGTCGTGGCCCATGCCACGGTCACCCAGTACCTGCTGCAGGCGGCCCGCAACTACATCTTCTCCACCGCCTCGCCGCCGGCCGTTGAGCATGCGCTGCTGAGCAGCTTTGCCCTGATCGAGGGCGATCTAGGCAAGGCCCGGCGTGCCAACCTGCGTCAGTTGCAGGCGCGGCTGCGCGTGGGTGTGGAGGGCTTGCTGGCCCGCCATCCGGCCCTGGGCTGGCGCCTGGCACCGTCGGACACCCCTGTTCAGCCCTTGATCGTCGGCGGCAATGCCGAGGTCATGGCCCTGGCCGCGCGCCTGGAGCGCGAAGGCATCCGCGTGCCGGGCATCCGCCCGCCCACCGTGCCCAAGGGCGAGGCGCGGCTGCGCATCACCTTGTGTGCGACGCACAGCGAGGCGGATGTCGATCAGTTGCTGTCGGCTTTGAACGCAGCTGCTGCGGACATGGACAAGGTGGCTGCATGAGAGGTTTCTTCATCACCGGCACCGACACCGAAATCGGCAAGACCAGCATCACCGCCGGCCTGACCCATCTTTTGTCCGAAGCCGACCTGCGCGTGGCGCCGGTCAAATCGCTGGCTGCCGGCCAGGAGTTGATCGACGGTCAGTGGGTCAACGAGGATGTGCAGCGCCTGCACGCGTCCCAGCGTCTGGGCATGCGCCCCGATCAGGTCGGGCCTTTGCAGTTCCGCGCTGCCTGTGCGCCGCACATCGCCGCCGCCCTGGAAGGGCAGCGCATCGAGCGTGCGCTGCTGCTGGCCGCCGTCCGTGCCAGCGTCGCCCTGGGCGATCTGGCCCTGGTGGAAGGGGTGGGCGGTTTCCGCGTGCCCCTGAGCGAAGGCTTTGACACCGCCGATCTGGCGCAGGATCTGGGCCTGCCCGTGGTCCTGGTCGTGGGCCTGCGCCTGGGCTGCATCAACCATGCCTTGCTGACGGCGGAGGCCGTGCGCGCGCGCGGCCTGGCCCTGGTCGGCTGGGTGGCCAACACCGTGGACGCCGCCATGCCCCATGTGGCGGACAATCTGGCCGCGCTGGACGCGGCCCTGGCCGCGCCCTGCTGGGGCCATGTGCCCCGCCTGTCTGACCCTTCCGCAGCGGCCGTGGCCGCCCATCTGAATCTCGCGCGTGTGCAAGAGGCCCTCGTGGCTGCGGCACCCGCTCCCTGACACCTGCTGTTCCTGGAAATCGCCATGAGCCACTCTTCCCACACCCAAACCACCAACCAGATCCAATCGCTGACGCCGACCACGGACGCCGAGCGCCAGAACGCCAAGCCCTGGACCGTCAACGAGGTGGTGGCCCTGTTCGATCTGCCCTTCAACGACCTGCTGTTCAAAGCCCAGCAAGTGCACCGCGAGAACTTCGATGCCAACGCGGTGCAGCTGTCCACGCTCTTGTCCATCAAGACCGGCGGTTGCGAAGAGGATTGCGCCTACTGTCCGCAGTCGGCCCATTTCGACACCGGCCTCAAGGCCGAAAAGCTGATCCCCCTGCAAGAGGTGCTGGAAGCCGCCCGCGCCGCCAAGGCCAATGGCGCCACACGTTTCTGCATGGGCGCCGCCTGGCGCTCGCCCAAGGAGCGCCATCTGGAAGCCATCGGCGAGATGGTCAAGGAGGTCAAGGCGATGGGCCTGGAGACCTGCCTGACCGCCGGCATGCTGGGTGAAGGCCAGGCCGAACAGCTGGCCGAAGCCGGCCTGGACTACTACAACCACAACCTCGACACCTCGCCCGAGTTCTACGGCCAGATCATCACCACCCGCACCTACCAGGACCGCCTGGACACCCTGGACCGCGTGCGCAATGTCGGCCTCAAGGTCTGCTCCGGCGGCATCGTCGGCATGGGTGAAACCCGCCGCCAGCGCGCCGGCCTGATCGTGCAGCTGGCCAATCTGAGCCCCTATCCGGAATCGGTGCCCATCAACAACCTGGTGCAGGTCGAAGGCACGCCGCTGGCCGACAAGGGCACCGAAGCGCTCGACCCCTTTGAGTTCATCCGCACCATCGCCGTGGCCCGCATCACCATGCCGCGCGCCATGGTCCGCCTTTCGGCCGGCCGCGAGGAAATGCCCGAGAGCATGCAGTCCCTGTGCTTCCTGGCCGGCGCCAACAGCATGTTCTACGGCGACAAGCTGCTGACCACCAGCAACCCGCAGGCCGAGAAAGACCGCGCCCTGCTGAACCGCCTGGGCATGCGTTGCGCCAGCGAGGCGAATTTGGTGCCGCAAGAAGCAGCATGCGAGAAGAAGGGCTGCTCCTCGCATTGAGCGAGGAGGCGTGGGCTCTCCTTGGCTGTTGAAGGGCCAAGTCTGGATCTCTCGTGGGTCGTGAGTGGGTTGTGAATCGGGAGCTTGGTATGTTGGATTGGAAAACCCTGGGTATCCGGGAGCGAATCATTGGAAGCTTCTTTTCCGTGTTCGCCCTCGTCGTGACACTGGCGCCCTTGCTCGTGAAGGGAGCTGATTTCCAAGCTGTCTTGGGAGCCCTGTTTGTGGGTTGTGTCGTTTCGTCTTTCGTGCTGAATCCGGCTTCCTTCAAGCGCCCGCGGGCGCTGTTGGTTTGGGAGCCCATGCCACGCCTGTGCAAGTTGTTGGCCTACGGAGCAGGACTTGCTTTGGCACTTCGAGGCGTGATGGTGCTGTTGGCTTAGGCCTGCCGATTGAATTGCTTGGCTTGTGAGTTGACCGGAGCGAGCCAAGGTGGCCCTCGCCACCGCCCGATCAAAGAAGACCCAGGAGACGTTTCAGATGTTCAGAAAAATCTTGATTGCCAACCGCGGCGAGATCGCCTGCCGCGTGGCCGCCACCGCGCGCCGTCTCGGCGTGAAGACCGTGGCCGTGTATTCCGAGGCCGATGCCCAGGCCCGCCATGTGCAGGCTTGTGACGAAGCGGTGCTGATCGGCGGCCCGGCGCCCAAGGATTCTTACCTGCAGTGGCAGCGCATCATTGACGCGGCCAAAGCCACGGGCGCCGAGGCCGTGCACCCTGGCTACGGATTCTTGAGCGAGAACGAAGAGTTCGCGCAGGCCTGCACCGCGCATGGCCTGGTCTTCATCGGCCCGTCGGCCAGCGCCATCCAGGCCATGGGTTTGAAGGCCGAGTCCAAGCGCTTGATGGAAGCGGCCGGTGTGCCCCTGGTGCCCGGTTACCACGGTGCCGATCAAGACCCGGCCCTGCTCAAGGCCGAGGCCGTGCGCATCGGTTTCCCGGTGCTGATCAAGGCCAGCGCCGGCGGTGGTGGCAAGGGCATGCGCGCGGTCTACAGCGCCGATGAGTTCGATGCCGCGCTGGCCTCGTGCAAGCGCGAGGCGATCAACAGCTTCGGTGACGATGCGGTGCTGATCGAGCGTTATGTGCAGCGCCCGCGCCATATCGAGATCCAGGTCTTTGGCGACAGCCAGGGCAACTGCGTCTATCTCTTCGAGCGCGATTGCTCGGTGCAGCGCCGCCACCAGAAGGTGCTGGAAGAAGCGCCCGCCCCGGGCATGACGGCCGAGCGCCGCGCCCAGATGGGCGGTGCGGCGGTGGCCGCGGCCAAGGCGGTGGGCTATGTGGGCGCGGGTACCGTGGAGTTCATCTGCGAGCAGGACGGCCGTTTCTATTTCATGGAAATGAACACCCGCTTGCAGGTTGAGCATCCGGTGACGGAAGCGATCACCGGCCAGGATCTGGTCGAGTGGCAGCTGCGCGTGGCCTCGGGCGAGCCCTTGCCGCTGCAGCAGGACGAGCTGCGCATGCACGGCCATGCCATCGAGGCACGCATCTGCGCCGAGAACCCCGAGGCCGGCTTCCTGCCCGCCACTGGCGCGCTGAACGTGGCACGCTGGCCGGCTCATGTGGCCTTCGAGCGCGGCCCGGTTCGCATCGATGCGGGCGTGGGGGAGGGCGATGCCATCAGCCCCTTCTACGACTCCATGGTCGCCAAGCTGATCGTCTGGGGCGAGGACCGTGAGCAAGCTCTGGCCCGTTTGGACGCCTCGCTGCGCGACACCCACATCGTCGGCCTGCAAACCAATGTGGCCTTTCTGCGCCGCTGTGCCGCCACGGCGTCGTTTGCCACGGCCGATCTGGACACGGCCCTGATCGAGCGCGAGCGCGCCGCCCTGTTCGAGCAGCCCGGCTTGCCGCTGCAGATCAGCGCGGCGGCCGTGGTGGCCCACACCCTGGCGGCTGAGGCTCAGTCGCAGGATGCCGACCCCTGGAGCCGCCGCGATGGCTGGCGCCTGTTCGGCGCCTCGGCGCGTCGATTCGATCTGGAGGTGGCCGGTCAGCGCCATGCGGTGCTGCTCTCGCGCCACCACCAGGGCGGCATGCAGCTGAGCATCGACGGCGGCGAGGCCTTGGCCTTTGCCGTCAACTCCAGCAGCCTGGAACAGCATGAGCTTCTGCTGGGCTCTGGCCTGGCACAGCAGCGTGTGCGGGTGAACAGTTATGCCGATGGCGAGACCGTGGCTGTCTTCGCACCGCAAGGCAGTGCCTATCTGACCGAGATCGACGCCCTGGCCCATGCCGGAGACGGCGCCGCGGAGGCTGGCCGCCTGACGGCGCCCATGCCCGGCAAGCTGGTCAGCTTCCTGGCGGCGGTGGGCGACAAAGTCAGCAAGGGCCAGCCCCTGGCGGTGATGGAAGCCATGAAGATGGAACACACCATCAACGCGCCCAAGGACGGGGTGGTGGCTGAGCTGCTGTTCGCCGTGGGCGACCAGATCGGCGACGGCGCCGAGTTGCTGCGGCTCGAGGCTTGAGGCGACGGGGCGCGCGATGAGCTTCGGGGCGCCGGGGGCCACAAGTGGCACATGGCCGTCGGTCGCTTGTTCTCGTGTGGCCCTGCAGCCCGTGCCGCTACCGGGCTCATGGTTCCGGGGTCGGCCCAGTCGGGCCGACTTCCCTGCGCTGCTCGCGCCTCGGGGCTGGCGCATAGCTCACTTCGCTCCCTGCGTTCGCTTCGTTCAAACAGAAGCGCCAAGTCAGAACTTGAAGCGCGCGGGTACGCGCGCGCCCCGAGGCGCTGTGCTGCTCGGCCCTGCACAAATCGCCCGGCAGCGGCACGAGCTGCAGGGCGCTTCCATCGCGATCGATCTGCCCCGCGACGGTGGAGAACGCGCAATTCGAAGGTGGCTCGGCCCGCCGACGGGCGATTTGTGCGCGGCCGAGGGCGCAGCGGAGCGGCTCAGGCGCGTGTACTCACGCGCTTCAAGCGCTGACTCGGCGCCACTGTTTGACCACAGTGAGCGCAGCGAACGGAGGGAGTTTGGCGCCGCTGAGCCGCGGAGTGAGCACCGAGGGGAGTCGGCGCGCAGAGCCGACCCGCGAACCATGAGCCCGGCGGCGGGCCGAGTCACCGCAGCGAGAACGAACCATACAGCAGACGTCCGCTTCATGCCGACTGCAGTCTTTCCCAGCAATGAGGAGTTTTGAATGAGCAAGCTACCTACCCACGTCACCCTCGTCGATGTCGGTCCTCGCGATGGCCTGCAGAACGAAAAACAGGCGGTGTCTACCGAGGACAAGGCGCAGCTGGTGGCCCTGCTGCAGGCGGCGGGCCTGAAGGAGATCGAGGTCACCAGCTTTGTGTCGCCGAAGTGGGTGCCGCAGATGGCGGACAACGCGGCGGTGATGGCGGCCATCGCCCGCCAGCCTGGCGTGCGCTATTCGGTGCTGACGCCCAATCTCAAGGGCTTCGAGTCGGCCCTGGCGACCCGGCCCGACGAGATCGTGGTGTTTGCGGCGGCCTCCGAGGCTTTCAGCCAGAAGAACATCAACTGCAGCATTGCCGAGAGCATCGAGCGTTTCGTGCCCGTGGTGGAGGCCGCGCATGCAGCCGGCATCAAGGTGCGCGGCGCCTTGTCCTGCGCAGTGGGCTGCCCCTACGAGGGGGACGTCAGCGCCGATCAGGTGGAGCGCGTGGTGCAGCTGATGAAGGGCATTGGTGTCGATCACCTGGGCGTGGCCGACACCATCGGCGTGGGCACGCCACGCAAGGTGCAGGCTGCGATGGAACGGGCGCTCAAGCATTACCCGCTGGTGGAGGTCAGCGGGCATTTCCACGACACCTACGGCCAGGCCCTGGCCAATATCTACGCCTGCCTGGAGCTGGGCGTGCATCACTTCGATACCAGCGTCGCCGGCCTCGGCGGCTGCCCCTATGCCAAGGGCGCCACCGGCAATGTGGCCAGCGAGGATGTGGTCTTCATGTTCAACGGTCTGGGCATCGACACCGGCATCGATCTGGACCGTCTGGTCGACGCCGGCGCCTTCATCTCCGGCGTGCTGGGCCGACCGCCGGTCTCGCGGGTGGCTCGGGCGCTGCTGGCCAAACGCCAGGGCTGAGCGGCCCAGCCCGAGCTACACTCGCCAGCCCCCTGCGTTCGCATCGGCGCGCCGGGGCGATAACAATCATCTGGGGGAGAAACCATGAGTTTGAAGCTGCGCGCGCGCGCCGGAGTGCTGGCCGCCGTGGCCGGTCTGTGCTTGGCCGGCGCTGTTCGGGCGGAGACGCCCCAGGCCTGTGATCGGGCCTACCAGCAGCTGTCCGCTGAAATCGTGGCCCAGGCCCGGGCGGCCCGGGCTGCGGACAACGGCTATCCGGCCCTGCTGAAGCGTTGGCAGGCCGAAGGCGCCCGCTGCAAGGGCAGTGGGATCTACGAGATTCGACTGGCCCAGGTGCAGATGCTCAATGGCGACCACGCGGGCGCCCGGGCCCAGCTGGACGCGCTGCCGGAGGGCGGCAAGGCGTATGCCCGTGAGCAACGTCTGGCCCGCCTGTGGCTGACCTACTGGCAGACCGATGCCGACAAGGAGCCCGCGCGCTGGGCCGAGTTGCTCCGGACTCTGGCCAGCCTGACCCGCCAGAACCCGGACGACGCCGAAGCGCAGGCCCTGCACGGCTTCGCCCTGCTGGCCAGCGGCGAGGACCGGCTCGCAATCCAGGCCCTGCAGGCCGCGCTGCGCGGCCCGGCCAGCAGCGATCGCTACGACCACTACAAGGCGCTGATGCTGGCGCATGTCAATCTTGGCGACTTTGCACAGGCCGAGACCATGCTGGAGCAGGCCTACGAACTCAATCCGGCGCTCACCAGCGACCCGGCTGCCGTGATGGCCGCGCTGGCGATCAGTGTGAAGCAGGGCAATACCCGTCTGGCCGGCAACCTGATCGTGATCATCAAGGCCCGGCATCCGCAATTGCGGCAGCTCCCGGCCTTTCAGGCGCTGGTGGCGGAGCAAGAGGCTAGCGAGAAAAAGCGCTGAAGGCGGCTGCGTCATCGACGACCGGGATGGTGGCGAGGCCGATCAGGACGGGCTCAAGTTCGTGCCCATCGTCACCAGCGCGCGTGACCTCGACCCCTTCGCCACCGGCAGTTACGGCGTCGCCCAGGTGACCTGTCAGTTCTACAACGACGCCAGCGATGTGGCCGGCCAGCCGCTGGAATTCAAGGTCAGCGGCCCGGCCGTCAACTACAGCAACGGCCAGAGCGCCGGTGTCGCGCGTGGCGCGGGCGATGCTCGCCAAACGCGGCGGCTGAGAGCGCCCGCCTCTGATGGCGGGCATGATCCATTTGGCATATCCGAGGGGGAAGCGGGTCATGGCCGAGTCATGGCACTTGCCGACACTGGCGGCCGCAGGTCTTGAATCAAGACAGCAGCCGCCAGTTCTTCAAGCCCGCCATTCGGAGTTGCCTTCATCATGACGTTCTCTCTTTCCCGCATTGCCGCCGCCGTTGCCGGCCTCGGTCTTCTTGCTCTGAGCCAAAGCGCTTCCGCCGGACTCAGCCAGTTCTCCAACTTCACGCCCATGGTCGGTAATGTGGCCGCGGGCGCCTTGCCCGAGACGGCCCCGTTCAAGCTCTCTTCGACCAACTTCAGCCAGGCCATTCTGGCCGACCGCGCCACGCAGAACGGTCGGGTGCCCGGCAGCAACTCCGGCTCCTGGGACATGATCACCGCCAACGAGACCGGACCGGATCGTGGCCGCTACCTTTTCATGCCCTTCGAGACCAACACCGCGGGCGTGCAGCGCGTGGACCTGTGGGACAACAACTACGCCACTCGCACCGTGACCATCGTCGCGCCGGGCACGCAGAGCTTTGTCGCCGGTGACGCTTCGCGCTGGACGCCCTGGGGCAGCTATCTGACGGCCGAAGAGTCCTGGGGCAACGGCAGCACCCGTGGCCGCCTGTTCGAGCTGACCAATGCCACGACGGCCGCGGCCAATGGCGGCAACTTCATCCAGCGCAGCATCCTGCCGCGTGTCTCGCATGAAGGCCTGACCTTCGACCAGCAGAACAATCTTTACTTCGTGGACGAGCTCAACGGCGGCTCGATCTTCAAGTACGTGTCGGCCAACCCCAACGCCAACAACGGCAATGACTACTTCGCAGCCGGTCAGACCTTTGTGCTGAAGGTCGGTGCGGGTGCCCAGTTCGAAGGCAACAACGGTTCCGCCATCACCGGCGGCGCCTCCTGGGTGGCCATCACCAACGCCAATGGCGGCGCCCTGGCTGGCATCTCCACCGTGCTGGCCGACGGCACCATCGATGGCCGCGCCACCGCGGTCAACGCCAATGTGCGTGGCACCGGCTACAACCGTCCGGAAGACCTGGAGATCCGCACCCTGGCCAATGGCAAGCAGATCGTCTACTTCACGACCACCGACTCCGACAACGATGGCGGCAGCAGCAACGGCCGTGGTCGCGTCTACTCGCTGAACCTGGACAGCAACGAGGTCAAGCTCTTCGCTGACAACAACACCATCGACATGGCCACCGGTCAGAAGGTTGGTGCCACCTGGAGCAACCCGGACAACCTGGCCATCGATGCCGACGGCAACATCTACGTCATCGAAGACCAGGACGGTGGCAAGGCCGACATCTGGTTTGCCAAGGATGCCGACGGTGACGGTGTGGCCGATGCCGTGGGCAAGTGGGCCAGCCTGAGCACTGTGGGCGCCGAGCCGACCGGCCTGTACTTCGACACGGTCAACCCGAATGTGGCCTACGTCAATGTGCAGCACCCGAGCAGCGGTGTGGACCGCCTGGTGCAGATCACGGCCGTGCCGGAGCCGCAAACCTACGCCTTGCTGCTCGGCGGACTGGGTTTGGTCGGCTTCGTGGCTCGCCGCCGCAAGGGTCAACAGGCCTGAGCGAGCGAGCGAGCGCGCGAGTCGCGCCTCAGCACCGGCTCGGCCATTACAAGCGCCGGGCCGGTGGTCTGAAGCCTCGGGTGCGCCCTCCGGGTGCAGCCGTTTCAGCCCTCGGTGCCACGCGTTCCGAGGGCATGTATTCCTGGTGCCTGTGATCGTTCCAGGCCCCTGACTTTGAATTTCGACAGCAAGCCAGCCCCTGTTCTTGGCGTGCAAGCCAGCCTGTCGGCCCAACCCTGACGGACCCGCGCCATCATGCTGCCTCACTCCCTGTCCCGCCTTGCCCTGGCTTGCCTGGGCGTTCTCGCCCTCAGCGGCGTGGCCCAAGCTTCTGGCTCGGGCCTGAATGCTTTTGTGCAGACCAATCTGGTCGCCAACAGCGACAAGTACAAACCCACCGCCTTGGTGGACCCCGATCTGGTCAACCCCTGGGGCATTGCCTTGCGCCCGCCTGGCATTGGCGGCCACATCTGGACCAGCAATGCCGGCACCGGCACCACCACCACCTACATCGGCGACGTCAACGGCCTGCCCCTGCATCAGGACGGGCTCAAGCTCGTGCCCATCGTCACCAGCGCGCGAGACCGCGACCCCTTCTCCACCGGCAGTGACGGTGTCGCCCAGGTGACCGGTCAGGTCTACAACGCTGCCAGCGATGTGGCCGGCCAGCCGCTGGAATTCAAGGTCGGCGGCCCGGCCGTCAACTACAACAACGGCCAGAGCGCCGGTGTCATCGAAGGCTCGGCCAAGTTCGTCTTCGTGACCATGGATGGCACCATCAATGCCTGGCGCAGCGGCACCAACCCCGGCATGTTGGAGGCGGTGGTGGTCAAGGATTACTCCCTGATCCAGCCGGCCGCCCAAGGCCTGCGCGTGGCACCGGGCTACACCGGCGTGGCCATGACGACCGATGCCTGGCGCCTGGATGCCCAGGGCCAGAAGCTGGCCGACAACCGCCTCTACGCCGCTGACTTTGCCAACGGCCGCATCCAGACCTTTGACAACCAATGGCAGGACGTCACCGCCGCCGGCAGCTTTGCCCGGCCCGAGGGCCTGGCCGCCAGCTACCACCCCTTCAATGTGCAGGTGATGGGCGACCGGGTCTATGTGGCCTGGGCCGAGAACTCCTTCGAGATCGATGAGCCGACCGAGGAGATCCCCGGCGCCGGCTTTGGCCGCATCGCCGCCTACGACCGCGACGGTCGTTTGCTGCAGGATTTCTCCGACCACAGCCTGCTCAACGCCCCCTGGGGCATGGCGATGGCGCCGCAGAGCTTTGGCGCCTTTGCCGGCGCCTTGCTGGTGGCCAATTTCGGCGACGGCACGATTGCCGGCTACGACGTGAACACCGGCGCATCGCTGGGCTATCTGCGCGATGCGCAGGGCGAGGTGATCAGCATCGACGGCATCTGGGGCCTGACCTTTGGCAACGGCGTGGCCTTGGGCGACGCCAATGCCCTGTACTTCACCGCCGGCCCGGACGAAGAGCGCGATGGCCTGCTGGGCAAGCTGGAGCTGGCGCCGGTGCCCGAGCCCGGCACGGTGGTCTTGATGAGCCTGGGTTTGCTGGGTCTCTTGGGCCGGCGCGGCCTGCAGGCCTGTCGCCAGCGCCGCCAGGCCTGAGCGCCTCAGCCCAGGCGCGCGCGCAGGAAAGTCAACGTGCGCTGCCAGGCCTGCTCGGCGCAGGCCGCGTCATACACATGGGCGCGGCTGCTGTTGAAGAAGCCGTGGGCGGCCGGGTAGTGGTGGATTTCTGCGCCCGGCGGCAGCTGGGCCACGAAGGCTCGCACCGCTTCGGGCGTGCACCAATCGTCGATGTCGGCGTAGTGGCCCTGGAAGGGGATAGCCACGTCCTGCGGCGCCGCAAAATCCGCCGGCGGGATGCCGTAGAAGCAGCTGGCGGCGGACAGCCCCTGCACATGTACGGCGGCCGCCACCGACAGTGCGCCGCCCATGCAAAAGCCGCTGACCCCGACCTTGGGGCTGCCGCAGTGCTCGCGCAGATGGCGCAGGGCGCCGGCCAGGTCCTGGTGGGTGGCGTCGGCAAAGCTCAGTCCACTCATCAAGTGGCTGGCCTCGTCGGCATCGCTGGCCTGGCGGCCACGGTAGAGATCGGGCGCCAGGGTGTGAAAGCCGGCCGCCGCATAGCGGTCGGCGGTGGCGCGGATGTTGTCGTTCAGCCCCCACCATTCCTGTAACAGGATCAAACCCGGCGCATCGGGCCGTGAGGCCAGGGCCAGGTAGGCGGGGCTGTGGGCGCCGTCGGGGCGCTGGAACTCGATCATCTGGGCCATGGGCTGCTCCTTGCTGATGGGTGATGAATCCTCACCTCGGTGGGTGTCGTGCCGACCTGGCGTCCGCCGAGGTGGCGCGGGCGATGAAGGTGAACAGGGCGGCGAGGCCGGCATCCTGCCATGGACGAGCCAGCCTTGCAGACCCAAGCGTTTTGGCGCGTCCTTCAGCGTTCGGCTGGCGTGGCTGCGAACCGTGGCGCAGGCATCCCCCAAAAGTCGGGCGAACAGCGATCCGGCGACGCCATCGATGGGCTGGCCATGACAGCGATCATCCTAGACTGCGCAGCGCCTGCATCCGCGCCTTGTCTGCTGCTGATGCGCGTTAGGAAGATGCAGAACGAGGTGTGAGAGGAGCCCGCCGTGACATGGAACTTGACATCTGACAGCCAAGCCGCCGTGCCGAGGTTGGCGCCCGCCGCTCGCCGGCCCTGGATTGCGGGGCTCTGGGCATGGGGGTTCAGTGCCTGCCTGGCGGCTTGCGGCGGCGGCGGAGGTGGTGCGGGTGGTGGAAGCGAGGTGCCGCCCCCCGCGCCGCCGCCGGTGCAGCCGCCCGGTCCGGCGCCGGCGCCCGGGCCCGATGGCATCGACAAGCTGCGTCTGCGCCAGCAGGTCGATGCCTGGGTGGCCGAGCAGAAGGCCAGGATCGAGTCCCTGGATTGCCAGCAAAGCCAAACGGGTGGGTGCGAAGCGCTGCGCAAGATCCGATTCTCCGAGGGACAGGCGCTGCCGGCCAAGCTGCGCGCCGATCAGACCATCTTGCTGGTCGACAGCGGCATCGGCCACGCCGCCACGCTGCGTTATCGCTCGCGCATGCTGGGCTATTACCGCGTCAGCGAAAGCAGCGGCCTGGTGGAAGTCCATGACCCGGTGATCGAGAGCACGCCTCGCTGGGGTGCCGAGCTGCTGCGTGGCATCGACGGGTTTCAGTACCGCGACGCCGGCGGTCAGCAGCGGCCGACGTATGTGCCGGCGGATTGGCTGAGCGCCTTGCGGCCTTTGCTGCGCGGACCGCGTGACTTCGCCATGGTCGATCGGGTGCCGCACGGCAATATGGTGCTGGCTCAGCTGGTCGAGTCCAACCCGCAAGCGGGCTTTGTGGTGTTGGACCCGATCCCGATCACGGCCCTGATGCGTGCCCACCGTGCTGCCGTCTGCGCCAAGGATTGGGCGGCGCTGGAGCAGGGCGTGCAGCGCATGGCACAAAGCCTGAGTGCGGTGATGCAGCGCCATGGGGTCGACTACGTCAATCTGTCCGGCGGCCTGGACACCTCGAACCTGCCGGACAGCTGGGGACCGCTGGCCTGTGGCGGCTCGCTCAGCGCCAGCGAGGCGCAGGGCCTGATCATGGCCTTCCGGCCCTTGTATGCGAGCTTGTTCGAGAGCCCCGGCGTGCTGGGTGTTCAGGCCGCGGGCGTGGCGCTATCGCCCGGCAGTCACCCCCTGGAGGCCTTGCCGCTGGCGAACCGGGTGCGCGTGAGCTTGTTTCATCCCGCCGCAGCGCAGCTGCCGGCCGATGGCGTGACCGGGGTGCAGCGGCCCGAAGTGCTGGAGCCCAATGCGGAGGATCGGCGCTGGGTCGATGTCTTCATCAGCACCGGCATGGTGAACGACAGCTTTCCGCCCAAGGTCAATGCCTCGCCACCGCTGATCACCGATTCTGTCTATGGCCTGGATCTCGGGCCGGTGCCCCATGCCACGACCTCGTGGTCTGCGCCTCAGGCCCTGAGCCGGCTCATCCACTTGAAGAGCCAGCTGGCCCCCGACATGGCGCCCGAGGCGCCCCTGGACGCGGCCCTGATCCAGCGCATGAAGAACGCGCTCACCCCCATGGGTTGCAGCTGGGCGCCCGAAGACGGCGGGCGTTGCAAGCTGCAGGACCCGGCCTGGCATCGACAACAGGAGCTGTTCCGCCAAGGCTGGCTGCCCCTGGATTGGCGCTGGGACCGGCCCTGACTCACAAACACGACGGTGCGGTCCTCGCCCGCATCCGCAAGACCGCTGTCTGCCAGCGCGCTGTGGGGGGCGTTGAACACAGGGCAAGGCTGCACCGCCCGCCGGGCCCAGTCGCCGGCCCCACAGATCCAATCACGAACCGAGGGAGTGAGATTTGAAGATGACGATGTTGTTGAACGATCAGGCCTCGATCCAGAGCCGCTCGCGCCTGGCGCTGGCCTGCCTGACGATGGTTGGGGCGCTGAGCGCTTGCGGTGGCGGCGGCGGAGACAGCCCCACCGCGGCGCCACCCACGACACCCACCACACCGACGACACCGACGACACCGACGACACCGACGACGCCGACGACGCCGACGACGCCGACGACGCCGACGACGCCGACGACGCCGACGACGCCGACCACGCCGACCACGCCGACCACGCCGACCACGCCGACCACGCCGACCACGCCGCCCTCATCAACGGCTCTGGCGGTCCATTCGCCCTATATTGCCAAGCCCACGGCCTACGACAGTGAGTGGCGTCTGACCGAGAGCGCGGCACAGGCAGCCAAGACCTTGGTCGCATCTCAGTTCCAGCCGGCCCCGGCCAATGCCCATGGTTGGGAGCAGCGCGCCGATGTTCTGGGCGCGGGCCTGTACCGGGTGGTCTTGCGCAAGGGGAACTTCTATCGCTTCAGCAGCAGCAATGACTGGTCATTCAATCTGACCGTCTACGACGAGGCTGGCTATCAGCTCTATGCGGGTGTGAATGAGCCCGATCGCATCGGCAGCCTGGGTCAGCTCGCCTATCCTCTGCTGGCCTTGCGTGATGGCTCTGTCTTCGTCAAGGTGGAGACCAGCGGCAATGCCGGCGCCGCACTCGTGGACCTGCGGGTGGAGCACAGTGCGGCCTCGCTCGGCACGGATGCCCCCACCACCGTCCAGCTGGCGGCGTTTGGCTCGGGCAGCGATGCCGCCAAGGCCGAAGCGGCTTTTTATGGCGGCGAGGGTGGCAACCGCATCGTGGGCAAGCCGCAGGCGGTCAATCTGATCTACGCCGGCAATGGGAATGATGTGATCGAACTCAAGACCGCCAGCGACAAGCTGTCCCTGGTCGATGGCGGGCTGGCGCGCGACACCCTGGTGCTCGGTTTTTCCAGCCAGCAGGCCAAGCTCAGCCGGGTCAATGCCTTTGGGCCCTTCCGCTTTGTGGTAACACCGCCGCTGGGTCAGCATGACGCCCATCTGCTCAGTGGCAGCCCGGACGGCGCGCGCCTGGTCTTGCGCAGCATTGAGCGCATCCAGTTCAGCGACAAGACCGTGGAGATGAAGGAGCTGCCGGGCTTCTGAGCCCGCTCGTCCATCGGGCCGCGCGTGAATCGTCCGGCCCGCCATTCAAGAGGGAAGACCATGACCGAGGGACACCTGAGCCGCCTGCGCAGCGCCGGCCAATACGCTGCGGATGCGGGCCTGGCGCCGCTGCAGGGGCTGAGCTTGCTGCTCGGGACCCTGGCGCTGGCCTTGCAAGGCTGTGCTTCGCAGCCGCCGCCGCCTGCCTGGCCGCAGCTGGCGCTGTCGGAACAGCTCAATCCGGTCCGGCGCTGCCTGAGCCTGGCTCTCGATCTGCAGATCGGCCTGAGCTTCAAGCTGCTGGGGCAGGCCAGCGACGAGGAGGTGCGGCGCGATCTGACCGAAGGCGCGCTCAACCCACAGGCCGAGCAACGCCGCGGCGAGCTGGCCGATGCCTGGGCCAGCAGCCACGATCCCGCCCGCCTGGCTCAGATCCAGCTGCAGCAATGCCTGGCAGCCCAGGGTCAGGTGTTGCCTTCGGCGCCGACTCTTGCGCCGACCTTGGCGTCGTCTGACAGCCAGCGCTGCTTCAGCCGTTTGCATCTGGCCGCCCAGGCCGAGGTGCACAAGGCCCTGGGCAGATCCCTGGCCGAGGCCACGCAGATCGCGCAGCGCGGCATCGGCCTGTCGCGGCCGCCGGCCGAGGTGCAGCAGATCGTCGGGGCGGTCTACAGCCTGGATCGCGAGCGCAGCGAGCAGCTGGCGCACCGGCGCCTGTTTGTCCGCTGCATGGAGGCGGCGGCGCGCAGCTAGCCCGGATATTTCACGAGGGACGCGGGAATTGCGTGCGCCCAGGTCGCAGCCAATGGCGCCGAGACGGCCACAGGCGATGCCCAGTGGCATCGGCGAGGAGTTGAGGCGTCAGGGGCAAGGACTGGGCCGCGCAAGCCCGCGTAGGCCCAGGATCCAAAGTGGAGCGCAGGTCGACGCGAGAGATCATCGTGCCCATCGGTGCTGCAGGCCGGCCAGGGCCGACCTCGTGAAACATCCGGGCTAGGGCCTGTTCAGGCCGTCGCCGGCGCGCCGGGCGGCAGGCGCAGGCACAGCCCAAGGCCGCGCTGGTCCAGGCCGTCCACAAAGCGCAGCTCTGCGCCCTCGCGATCGGCAATCCGCCGCACGATGGCCAGGCCCAGGCCGGTGCCCTGCTCGCTGCTGCCCGGCACGCGGTAGAAGCGCTCGAACACGCGCTCGCGTTGATCGGGGGCGATGCCGCGGCCGTTGTCGCGCACGCAGAACTCCAGGCTCTGGTCGGGCAGCAGGCTGAGGCTGATCTCGACGCGGCCACCCGGCGCGGTGTAGCGGATGGCGTTGTCGATCAGGTTGTCGACGATGGAGCAAAAGCCTTCGCGCTCCAAGCGGAAGGGCAGTTGCTCCGGCGCAGTCAGTGACAGCTCGATGCCACGCGGTCGCGCCAGGCCGGCCAGCAGGGCCACGCGGCCGCGCAGCAGGTCGGCCGCGTCGAGCTCGCTGCGTTGCTCGGGCTGAGCGCTTGCGCCAGCTTCGGCCCGAGCCAGGGTCAGCAGCTGGGCCAGCAGGTGGGAGACCCGGGCAATGCCTTGCTTGAGCGCGCCGGCCGCTTCGCGCCGGGCTTGGCCGTCTTCCTCGCTGAGCAGCAGATGGGCCTGTGCATTGACGGCAGCCAGGGGCGTGCGCAATTCATGGGCGGCGTCGGCCAGGAAGCGGCGCTCCTTGTCCAGGCGCTGGGCTTCATGGGCCAAGAGTTCGTTGAGTTCGCGCAGCACCGGGGCGGTCTCGGCATACAGGCGGTCCACCTGCACCGGCGCGGTGTCGCCCGCCCGCCGTTTGGCGATGCGCTGGGCCAGCTGGGCCAAGGGGCGCAGTCCGACGCGCACGCTGAGCCAGATGACCAAGCCGTGCCAGAGGAAGACGCCCAGCTGCGATTGCAGCACCAGCCACAGCACCGGCAGCACGGCGCTGAAGGCGATCTCGCGCGGCTCGGCAATCAGCAGCACCCGGCCCATGCCTTGGCCCGGGTCGGAGCGCTGCACCTGCCAGAACGGCGCTTGGCCGGCCGGCGGTGGGGCGTCCAGCCGGCTGCTGGGCGCATTGGCGCTGCGGTAGAGCAGGCGGCCGTCGCGATCCCAGAGCTGGTAGGCCGAGCGCAGTCCTTGGGCAAACTCCTCGTCGAGGCCGAGCAGGGCCATGACAGCGCTCTCGGTCGCGTCCATGCGTTGCTTCAGCTCGGGTTCGGGGCTCAGGGCGGCACTGGCCAGCACCGTGGCCATGCGCTGCATGCGGGTCTGCACCTCGGCTTCACCCCAGGCCACGCCGCGCCAGGTCAGCATCCCGGCCAGCACCAACCAGGCCAGCACCAGAGCCAGGGCCTGCCAGGCGATCAGGCGCTGGATCAGTGAGGGGTAGGGGGCTGCGGCGGCACCTTCGGGCTGCATCTTGTGGGCCAGGAAGCTCATGCCTGGCCTTCGGGAAGATCCAGTACATAACCCACTCCGCGCACGGTGCCGATCCATTCGTTGCCAAGCTTCTTGCGCAGCTTGTAGACATGCACATCGGTGGCATTGCTGTCCAAGGTGTCGCTGAGCTGGTGGCGCGCTTCGATCTGGGCACGGGTCAGCACCCGGCCCGGTTCGGCTGCCAGGGCCAGCAGGATGTCGTACTCGCGGGCCGACAAGGCCACCTCCTGACCGCTCAGCTGCACGCGACGGCGTGCGGTGTCGATGCTCAAGGGGCCCAGCTGCCAGGTGTTGCTGACCTGGCCGCTGTGGCGGCGCAGCAGGGCGCGCACGCGCGAGAGCAGCTCCTCCATGGCGAAGGGCTTGCCCAGGTAATCGTCGGCGCCAGCGTCCAGGCCCAGCACGCGCTCACCGACGCTGTCGCGGGCGGTCAGCAGCATCACTGGCGTCTGGCGCCCGAGCTGGCGGAACCAGGCCAGCACATCCAGGCCCAGTTCGTCGGGAAGGCCGATGTCCAGCAGCAGCAGCGAAAACTCCATATCGCCCAGGAAGCGCCGGGCATCTCCGCCATTGCGCAGCCACACCACATGGTGGCCGGCCACGGTCAGCACGCGTTGCAGGGAGTTACCCAGGGGCAGATCGTCTTCGACAAGCAGGATGTTGGCCATGGCGGAAAGGGAAAGGGAGCGAGAGGCTTGCGCCGCACAGGGTGTGTGTCAGCCAGCCCCGGTGGCGGCGGATTCTAGGAGGGCGACTGTGACTTTCGGCGCCGACTGCGTCGGCTTCTTCATCGACGCTTCATCTTCGCTTCCTGGCTGCGGCGCTGCTGGTCGATGGGTGTTCACCGGAGCTTCATCGCCATGCCCGGACACTGCCCAGCCCATTCATTCCCATGAGCGAGGAGTCCGGCATGAACGCACCATCCTTCCCCTGTCCCAGTGCATTGCATCGACGCCCAGAGGGCCGGCCCGCTCGTGCGCGGCGGTGGCGCCTGCTGTTCCTGATTGGCATGTTCGGGCTTGTGCTGGGCCGGTGCGTCTGGGCGCGGGAGTCGGCGGCGGGCCTTGCGAGCCAGGCCGCTGCGCCGGCCCTGGTCCGCCAGGCCCTGCCCGCATTCAGCAAACTGCAGCTCGATGGTGCCATGGATCTGCAGCTGCTGGCCGCGGCGGACGCGGCCAGTCTGGAACTGCCGGCCGGCCGCGTGCGGGCCTGGGTGGACGGCGAGACGCTGCACCTGATGGCGCCGACCCTGGGCACGGTGGCCAGCGATCTGGGCTTGCAGGCGCGGCCGCAGCTGCGTTTGCAGCTGACGAGCGAATCGCTGCAGTCCATTGAGTTGCGCGGCTCCAGCCAGGTGCAGATCGGCCGACTGCAGGCTGGGCGACTCAAGCTCGTGCTGAGCGGTTCGGGCAGCCTGCGGGTCGAGCAGCTGGAGGCCGGTCAGCTGGACCTGAATGTGCATGGCTCGGGCCATCTGAACCTGGGCCAGGTGCATGCACAGCGCCTGGGCCTGCATCTGAGTGCTTCGGGCCAGGTGCAGATGGCCAGCTTGCGTGCCGAACAGCTGGAGGCTCGCCTGCGCGCCTCGGGCGGGGTGAGCGTGGGCACAGGGCGCGCCGTGCAGCAGGAATGGGTGATGTCGGGCAGCGGTGATGTGCGGGCGGCCGGGCTGCAGGGGCAGCGTGCCACCTTGCGCGCCTACGGCAGTGGCGATGCAGATCTGGGCCGGCTGGAGCAGTTGCAGATCAGCCTCTATGGCTCGGGCGATGTCAGCTATGCCGGCCAGCCGCTGCTGCAGTTGTGGATGCCGGGTTCGGGCTCGCTGCGGCCACGCGCCGAAGAGGCTCTGGCCGGCATGCCTTGAGGGGCCTGGCGTGCGATGCGCGCCCCGGGCCAACTGGCGCTTCATGTCGCCTTCATGCGCAGCGCCAGACACTGAATTGCCCTTGACGAACTGCCTGCCCCGCGGGGCGACGCAGCCTTCTTGACCTTGATGTAGAGCGAACGACACGACGATGAAACCGATGCAAACTCTGGCCTTGACGGCCCTCTTCACGGCGGCCCTGGCCGCCAGCTCCGCCGCTTCGGCCCAGGCGCCCCAGGCCGGTGCTGCCCCCAGCCAGGCCTCCGGTGGCCCCGCCCACGGTCCCCGCTGGGGTGTGGCAGCCATCAGCCTGCCGCGTTATCCGGGCGCCGATCGCCAGCAACTGCTGGCCGCGCCCTTGATCGAGGCGCGCTTCGGTGAGCATTTCTTTGCCAGTACCTTGCAAGGTGTGGGCGCCGATTGGCGCCCGGCCGAGGGCCTGAACCTCAGCGCCGCGCTGGTGCTGGATCCGCACTGGCGCCGCCGCAAGGACATGCCCGCAAGCTGGGCCGCGCTCGACGAAGTCAAGTTCGCCGCCGCCCTGCGCCTGGCGGCCGAATGGCAGCTGGAGCGCTTCACCGTGCAGATCAGCAGCAACTCGCGCCTGGGGACTTTGGTGCAGGGCCGCCAAGGCGCCAAGGACCTCAAAGGTGGCCACAGCCTGCAGTTCGATGCCAGCTATGGTCTGCTGGCCACGCGCAGCCTGGCCCTGGCCGTGGGTGTCAGTGCCGAGGCCATGGACAAGCGCCTGGGTCAGGCCTTGTTCGGTGTCAACGCGGTGCAGGCCGCCGCGGCCCAGCTGCGCCAGCACCAGGTCAAGGCCGGTCTGAGCAGCCTGGGCGTGTTCGCCCAAGCCATGGTGCCGGTGGACAGCGACTGGACCTTCAGCGCCCGCCTGGGCCTGAACAGCCTGCGCGGCGACGCCGGGAATAGCCCCCTGGTGCAGAAGAAACGCCAGCCGGTGGTGGCGCTGAGCATCAGCCGGGCGTTCTGAAGCCCCGCCTCAAGGCAAGGCCTGACCCCGCGCGCTGACGTAGAGGCGGTACCAGTCTTCGCGACTCAGCTGCAACTGAGTCGCGGCGCCGCAGGCCAGAATGCGCTCGGGCTGGCTGCTGCCGATCACCGGCTGGATGCCGGCCGGGTGGCGCAGCAGCCAAGCCAGGACGATGCTCTCAGTCGGTGCCTGGTAGCGCGCCGCCAACTCGCGCACCAGGGCAGAGGTGGCCTGACCACGGGCATCGTCCGGCGCTGCCGCACCGCTGAAACGGCCCTGGGCCAGGGGGCTCCAGGCCTGCAGCTGCACCCCCTCGGCCTGACAGTGCTGCAAGGTGCCAGCCCAGGGCAGGGCGCTGGCGCTCTGGCCATCGTTGAAGCTGCTGTCCTGGGCCAGCCAGTCGAGCTTGCCCAGGCTCATCTCCAGCTGGTTGGCCACCAGGGCTTGGTCCAGGGCCTGCTGCAGCCAGCGCATCTGGCTGGCCTGCATGTTCGAGACCCCGAAACACCGCACCTGGCCGCGCTCCAGGAGATGGCGGAAGGCCTGGGCGATTTCCTCGGGCTCCATCAAGGGGTCGGGCCGGTGCAGCAGCAGCAGGTCCAGATGGTCCGTGCCCAGGCGCTCCAGGCTGCCCTGCACCGAGGCGATGATGTACTCGGCCGAGAGGTCATAACGCCCCGGGCCCGCGTCATCGGCAAAACGGATGCCGCACTTGCTCTGCAGGATGAGCCCATCACGCAGCGAGGGCTGGCGGCGCAGCAGGGCGCCAAAACAGCGCTCGGCCCGGCCGCGCTTGTAGATGTCGGCATGATCGAAGACGGTGATGCCGATCGAGCGGGCCGCTTCCAGCGCCGCGTGGGCCTGGGCGATGTCGGCCTCGCCGATGTCCTGGGCATCCCAGGGCCCGCCCAGGCTCATGCAGCCCAGGACCAGGCGGCTGCTGCCGGGCAAGACTTTGTTCAGCGGGAGAGGTGTGGGCTTCATGGGTCAGCGGCGCAATGCGTTCCAGGCGGGAGTGGGAGGCTGACTGTAACGAAGCCGGGCCGCTTCGGTGCGAGCCAGGGCTCGCCGCGGCTGGCCCTGGCATTGTTTGAAACCGGACGGGCTCAGCCGCGATTCAGGATCTTGGGCACGGCGTTGGGCCGCAGGCGGAAAGCGTCCGGCATGCCCGAGCCCAGAAGCGGGCGCAGGTAGAGGCGGAAGGCATCGGTGACATGGGTGCCGCAGGGGCTGATGAACTCGTCTTCCATCACCCGGGTCTTGCCGGCCACATCCGCCAGGGGCAGCAGCTCGTAGTCCACCGAGTAGGTGCCGGTGCGCTTGATCGCCACCGAGCCGGAGCTGCGGCCACCCGCACCGTGGAAGGCGAACTGCACGGCTTTTTCGCCCACCTCACGCGCCTCGCGCTGGTCCACATCGGAGACGCAGCCGATGAAGCTGCGCTGCAGATAGCCGAAGGTGTCACCGCGCACGCGCTTGATGCCCAGGCGGCTCTTGATCTCCTCGCACAGCAGATCGGCCAGGGCGCCGTTGCCGGAGAGCTGCACATTGCCATGGGCATCGCGCTCCAGGTCCTTGGCCAGTTGCGCAGCAATCGGCTGGCCGCTGGCGTCGTGGATGCCCTCGGACACGGCGATCACGCAGCGGCCATGGCGGTCGAACATGGTCTTCACATCGGCCAGAAAACGCTCCAGCTCGAACACCCGCTCGGGCAGGTAGATCAGGTGCGGGCCGTCGTCGGGGAACTTTTTGCCCAGGGCCGAGGCCGCGGTCAGAAAGCCGGCATGGCGGCCCATGACCACGCCGACGTAGACGCCGGGCAGGGCCGCGTTGTCGAGGTTGGCGCCGGCAAAGGCCTGTGCGACAAAGCGCGCGGCCGAGGCAAAGCCGGGCGTGTGGTCGTTCAGCACCAGATCGTTGTCGATGGTCTTGGGGATGTGGATGCAGCGCAGCGGGTAGTTCGCGGCCGCGGCTTCCTCGCTGATGATGCGGGTGCTGTCGGAGGAGTCGTTGCCGCCGATATTGAAGAAATGGGTGATGCCGTGGGCCTGCAGCACCTGGAAAATCTTGTGGCAGTAGGCCGCATCGGGCTTGTCGCGGGTGGAGCCCAGGGCCGAGGAAGGGGTTTGTGCGACCAGCTCGAGGTTGTGACTGGTCTCCTGGGCCAGGTCCACAAAGTCCTCGTTCAAGATGCCGCGCACGCCGTGGCGAGCGCCGTAGACGGCGCTGACCCCGGCCTGCCGGCGCGCCTCCAGCACCACGCCGACCATGGATTGATTGATGACCGCGGTGGGGCCGCCGCCCTGGGTGACGAGGATCTTGCTGGGGGGCATGGAGCGTTCCTGGCTGGAGGGGGTGAATGGACGACGGAGGGCTCCGTCGGCTTGCCGCATTAGCGGGGCTTATCGATCTGAAGTGTCATGAATTTCACTTCACTTCGCAAGGCAGGCAGCGTACAAAGGTGCACCCCAACAAGGCCTCAGAGCCACGGAGACAAGAACCATGTTGATCGGCTGCCCCAAGGAAATCAAGAACCATGAGTACCGCGTTGGCCTGACCCCGGCCAGCGTGCGCGAGTTGACCAGCCGCGGCCACCAGGTGCTGGTGCAGACCCAGGCCGGTGCCGCCATCGGCCTGAGTGACGAGCAGTACATCGCCGCCGGCGCGCAGATCGCGGCCGACGCGGCCAGCATCTTTGCCAAGGCCGAGATGATTGTGAAGGTCAAGGAGCCGCAGCCGCAGGAATGCGCCATGCTGCGCGAGGGGCAGATCCTCTACACCTATCTGCACCTGGCCCCGGACCCGGAGCAGACCGCGGCCCTGGTCAAGAGCGGCGCCATCTGCATCGCCTACGAGACCGTGACCGGCCCGGGCGGCGGCCTGCCCCTGCTGGCGCCCATGAGCGAGGTGGCCGGGCGCATGTCCATCCAGGCCGGTGCGGCGCATCTGGAGAAGAGCAAGGGTGGCATGGGCGTGCTGCTGGGCGGCGTGCCCGGCGTGGCGCCGGCCCATGTGGTGGTGATCGGTGCCGGCGTGGTGGGCAGCCATGCACTGCAGATGGTCGTCGGCCTGGGCGCCCGGGTGACGGTGCTGGACAAGAACGTCGATCGCCTGCGCCAGCTCGACCTGGTCTTCGGCAACCGCATCTGCACCCAGTATTCCAATGTACAAAGCGTGGAGGAGGCGGTGCTGGCGGCGGACCTGGTGATCGGCGGTGTGCTGATCCCGGGTGCCGCCGCACCGAAACTGGTGACGCGCAGCATGGTCTCGCGCATGAAGACGGGCGCCGTGGTGGTGGATGTGGCGATCGACCAGGGCGGCTGCTTCGAGACCTCGCATGCCACCACCCACGCCGATCCGACCTTTGTGGTGGACGGCGTGGTGCACTACTGTGTGGCCAATATGCCCGGTGCAGTGGCCCGCACCTCGACCTTTGCCCTCAACAATGCCACCATCGGTCATGCGGTGGCACTGGCCGACAAGGGCTGGAAACAGGCCTTGATCGACAACCCGCATCTCTGCGCCGGTTTGAATGTGGCCCAGGGGCACTTGACTTATGAGGCAGTGGCCCGAGATTTGGGTTACGAGTACGTGCCGGCCGAAGCCTTGTTCAACTGAAGACGCGCAGCCCTGGCCTGGGCTGCGCAGAGAGCCGGGCGTGCTTGTGAGCCCGTGTACGCGTATGTTGAGCATCAATCCCAACCAGGAGGTACAACCATGTCCAGCTTGAACCAGTCCCAGAAAGACCGTTTGATGAGCGATCTGCATGCGGTGGTCGCCGAAGCCGAGAGCTTGCTGCGAGCCACCGCCGGTTCGGCCGGCGAGGGCGCGAGCGAGTTGCGCGCCAAGGTGCAGGACAGCCTGGACCGGGCCAAACGCAATCTGCATGACTTGCAGGACGCTGCGGTGGAGAAGGCCAAGGCCGCGGGCCGCGCCACCGACCATTACGTGCACGAAAACCCCTGGCAGTCCATTGGCGTGGCCGCCGGTGTCGGCCTCTTGCTGGGCATGCTCATCGCCCGCCGCTGAACTTTCAGCGCCATGAAAAAGCCCCGCAGCGATGGTGCTGCGGGGCTTTTTTTATTGTGGAGCTGGCCGTGCCGGCGACCGCTGCAGGCCTCAGCCCAGGGCGGCGGGCTGCTCCATCCAGCGCTCCAGCTGATCGGCCTGCATGGGCCGGGCAAACAGATAACCCTGGCCTTCGTGGCAGCCGAGCTCCAGCAGTTGCTGGCGCTGCTCTTCGGTTTCGATGCCTTCGGCGATCACGGTCAGATTGAGGCCGCGGCCGAGGTTGATGACCATTTGCGCGATGGTCGAACCGGCGCTGGAAGTCTGGGCTTCGCGCACAAAGGCGCGGTCGATCTTGAGCCGGTCCACATCGAGCTGGCGCAGATGGCTGAGTGAGGAGAAGCCGGTGCCGAAATCATCGATGGCCACGCTGACTCCGCAGTGCTTGATGTCGGCCAGGATGTGCATCACCAGCTCCGTGTCCTCCATGGCCATGGATTCGGTGATCTCCAGCTCCAGATTGCGCCCGTTCACGCCGGTGTCGCGCAGGGCGCTGGTCAGCACCTCCATGAAACCGGGGTGGCGGAACTGCGCCAGCGAGACATTGACGCACATGCGGAAGTCCTCATGCCCCAGATCCAGCATGCGCTTGAGCTGGTGGCAGGAGGTGCGCAGCACGAACTCACCGATGCTGATGATCAGCCCCGATTTTTCGGCCAGCGGGATGAACTGGTCCGGCGGCACAAAATTGCCTTCCTCGGTGCGCCAGCGCAGCAGCGCTTCGGCGCCGATGGCTTTGGCGTCGGACAGGCGCACCTGGGGTTGGTAGACCACGAACAGGCGGTTTTCCTCGAAGCCGGCGCGCAGGCCCTTGAGCAGCTTGAAGCGCTCGCGCGCATCGGTGCCCATGGCCGAGGAAAAATACTGGGACGAGCCACGGTGCTGGGACTTGGCCTGCTTGAGCGCGATCTGCGCGTCGAGCAGCAACTCGGAGCCCACCGCGGCGGACTCGGTCAGCCGCACCAGGCCGGTGGTGGCCGAGAGCTGCAGGCGTTCGCCCGAGACCGAGAAGGGCTCCAGGAAGACGCGCTGGATGTTGTCGGCGCTGACATGCTCGCTCGGCCCCAGCAGGCCAAAGGTGTCGGCGCCGACCCGGGCCATGGCCGTGTTCAGGCCCAGGGCTTCGCCCAGGCGCAGCACCACGGCACGCAGCACCTGGTCGCCAAAGTGGTGGCCGAAGGCGTCGTTGATGTCGGAGAAGTCGTCGATGTCGATCAAGGCCAGGGTGACATCGGCCGGGTCTTTGAGGTTCTTGTCCAGCAGCTCGACAAAGCGGTTGCGGTTGGGTAAGTGCAGCAGCTGGTCGTTGTAGGCCTGGTCCAGCAGTTGGCCATAGAGCACCACATTCTCGAAACCGACCGAGATGTTGGAGCAGAAGGCACGCAGGAGCTGCTGGTCGGTGTCGCTGAGGTCGCGGCCCACATCGACCCAGGCCGCCATGGGCCGGCCGTTGCTCATGCCGAAATACAGGCAGGTGCCTTCGTCGTAGATGTTCTGGCGCTGCTCCAGGCATTGCTGCAGACGCTCGCGTACGGTCTTGATCTGCACGGCCGAGAGCGGTGAATTGATCATGCCGCTGTACTGGCCCGCCGCGGCAATCACGCGGACTTCGGCGTCGTTGTCCACGCCGACCTGGGCGCAGACCAGGCCCTCGGGCAGGATGCCCAGCATGGCGCAGAGCTGGGTGACCACGCCCTCGGCAAAACGGTGCAGGCCGCGCAGGCGGCTCAGCTCGGTGCTGGCATCGACGATCAGTTCCAGGCCGCGGCGGTTGGCTTCCAGCGCACAGATCTGACGGTAAGAGCGGATGGCGGCGGTCAGCACCGTGTAGAGCCGGGTGCGGGTCAGCTCGGACTTGGTCTTGTAGTCGTTGATGTCGTAGGCCTGAACCGTTTCGATTTCAGGCGCGTAGCCGGGCTGGCCGGTGCGCAGCACGATGCGCACGGCACCGAGCTTGAGTTCCTCTCGGATGTAGCGCACCAGCTGCAGGCCGGCGTCTTCGGATTCCATCACCACATCCAGCAGCACGACCGCCAGATCGGGCTCGCAGGCCAGCACCTGGCGCGCTTCGGCCGCCGAGGTGGCATGCAGAAAGCTCAGGGGTAGGCCTTCCACCAGCAGGCCTTGCATGGCCAGCTCGGTGGCCTTGTGAACATCTCCGTCGTCGTCAACGATCAGCACGCGCCAGGGGTGAACCAGATGGGCGTCATTTGCGTCCGCGTGCTCGGGGCTGTCCAGGAACTCCAGCAGATCGTCGTCGCCCTCTTCATCGGGCATGGCCGGACTGTTTGTCTCGCGCATGAGGGCCTGTGCTCCAGCCTATGGATTGACAATAGCGTAAGGGTATTTCATTCTGTACCCGGTCGCCATGCGCGCAAGTGCCTATTTGGTGGCACTCACGACACATGCAGATTGGGGTTATAGAGCATTTGCTTGCCTCTGATCGCCACAAAAGCACGACAAGACGATCACATATGGGAGACCACGATGACCATGCCCGGTTCGCTGCCTGAGCCCGAAGCGCAGGCAGGCGGGGCCCTGCCGCCGCCAGCCCCTCCGGCCCCCGGCCCGCTGACGCGCTTGCCGGCGCAGTTGATGGAGCTCTTACAGACCCGCATCGAGCTGCTGTCCACCGAGCTGGAGGCCGAGAAGTTGCGCCTCTTCGGCGCGCTGGTGCAGATGCTGCTGGCCTTGCTGCTGGCCGGTGGCGCCCTGTTCATGGCCAGCCTGGCGGTGCTGATGTTCTGCCCTGAAGCCTGGCGGGGCTGGGCGGCCTTGGGGCTGATGTCGGCTTATGCCCTGCTGGCGGCCTGGGCCTGGCGTGGCGCGCGGGCCCAGCTGAGCCGACCCAGCGGCTTGTTCGCAGCCACGGTGGCGGAACTGGCGCGCGACCGCGCCAGCCTGGGAGGCTGATCGCCATGTTGTTTCAACGCGAACTTCAAGAGCTGCAGCAGCGCCAACTGGCCCTGCGCTTGCGCAATATCGAGCTGCGCGCCGAACTGGGCGGCAGCGTCCGTGAGCTGATGCAGCCGCTTCAGATGGCGCGGAGCTTCATGGCCGGCAGCTCCGAGCTGGGCACCGCAGGTGCCCGCGGCTGGTGGAGCTCAGGCCTCGTCGCCCTGGCGGCCTTGGGTTTGGGTTGGGCGGCGCGACGCCGCATGCACGCGGGCAGCGCGGCACAGGCAGCGAACGGCCCGGTCGAGTCTCTGCTCGGCTGGTTGCGCCTGGGTCTGCGGGTCGCGCGGCTGTGGCGGGAGTTCAGCCGGGCTGGCGCAGGGCTTGACGGCCGGCGCCCGAGCGCGGCCAGCGCGGCGTCCGACACCGGGCTTTGAGCGCCCGGTGCCGCGCGCTCAGCGCGGCCGTTTGACGCCGCGCGAGGCGGTGACCGGCGCTTTGCCGCCCGCCGTCATGCGCGTGCCCGGGGCTGGCGAACGCGCGGGCTGCGGGCTGCCCGGCTTGCCGCTGGCGCGCTGGGGTGCCGCCTTGCCGGCCGGGCGGCTGCCGTTGTCACGCGGCGGCAGGCCGGTGTGCTGGGTCAAGACCTGACCTTGGCGCGGGGTCTGCGGGCTCGAGGCCGGGTGCTTCAAGACTTGCTTGGCCAGGGGCTTGGCCACCGAGGTGCGCACGCCGGTGGGCGTGGAGTTCTTGCGGCGGGCACTTTCGTAGCTGCCGTCGGTCACCGGCTGGTAGGTCGGGATCAGGTGGTGCTTGCCATTGCCGATCAGGTCTTCGCGGCCCAGGGTCTTGAGCGCCTCGCGCAGCATGGGCCAGTTGTTGGCATCGTGGTAGCGCAGGAAGGCTTTGTGCAGGCGGCGGCGGCGCTCGCCGCGGACGATGTCCACGGTCTCGCTGGTCTCGGCGCTGCGGGTGATCTTCTTCAGCGGGTTCTTGCCCGAGTGGTACATGGCCGTGGCCGTGGCCATGGGGCTGGGGTAGAAGGTCTGCACCTGGTCTGCGCGGAAGCCGTTCTTCTTCAGCCAGACCGCGAGGTTCATCATGTCCTCGTCCGAGGTGCCGGGGTGGGCGGCGATGAAGTAGGGGATCAGGTACTGCTTCTTGCCGGCCTCTTCGCTGGCCTTCTCGAACATCTGCTTGAACTTGTCGTAAGTGCCGATGCCGGGCTTCATCATCTTGGACAGCGGGCCGCCCTCGGTGTGCTCGGGTGCGATCTTCAGGTAGCCGCCTACATGGTGGGTGACCAGCTCCTTCACATACTCGGGCGACTTGATGGCCAGGTCGTAGCGCAGGCCCGAGCCGATCAGGATCTTCTTGACCCCGCGCAGCGCCCGCGCACGGCGGTACATCTGAATCAGCGGGCCATGGTCGGTGTTCAGGTTCTGACAGATGCCCGGATAGACACAGCTGGGCTTGCGGCAGGCGGCCTCGATCTCGGGGCTCTTGCAGCCGATGCGGTACATATTGGCGGTCGGGCCGCCGAGGTCGGACACCACGCCGGTGAAGCCCTTGACCTTGTCGCGCATCTCTTCGATCTCGCGGATCACCGAGTCTTCGCTGCGGCTCTGGATGATGCGGCCCTCGTGCTCGGTGATCGAGCAGAAGGTGCAGCCGCCGAAGCAGCCGCGCATGATGTTGACGCTGAAGCGGATCATCTCCCAGGCCGGGATCTTGGTCGCGCCGTCATGGCTGCCGTGCTCGTCGGAATAGCGCGGGTGGGGCGCACGGGCGTAGTTCAGGTCGAAGACATGGTCCATCTCCGGCGTCGACAGCGGGATCGGCGGCGGGTTGATCCAGACGTCGCGGTCGCCGTGGCGCTGCACCAGGGCGCGGGCATTGCCGGGGTTGGTTTCCAGATGGAGCACGCGGTTGGCATGGGCGTAGAGCACCGGGTCGCTTTTGACCTGCTCATAGGCCGGCAAGCGGATCACGGTGCGCTCGCGCGGCGGCATCTGGATCTTGCCGCTGGGTGCGGTCGCCTGGGGCTTGCGCACGATGGCGATGGGCTTGGCGCCGTCTTCCAGGCCCGGTGCTTTCACCTGGCCGGTCACGCAGGAGGCGGCCTTGCTCTCGGCCGTTTCTTCAATGGTCTGGTAAGGGCTGATCAGGGTGTCGATGCGGCCGGGCTGGTCGACGTTGGATGAGTCCAGCTCGAACCATTCGGACGAAGTCGGGTCGTCGGTGCGACGCATGAAGGCCGTGCCGCGCACATCGGTGATGCTCTCGACCGGCTGGCGCGCGGCCAGGCGGTGGGCGATCTCGACGATGGCGCGCTCGGCATTGCCGTAGACCAGCAGATCGGCCTTCGAGTCCACCAGCACCGAGCGGCGGACCTTGTCCTGCCAGTAGTCGTAATGGGCGATGCGGCGCAGCGAGGCCTCGATGCCGCCGATGACGATGGGCACATCGTTCCAGGCTTCCTTGCAGCGCTGGGTGTAGACCAGGGTGGCGCGGTCCGGCCGTGCACCGCCCAGGCCGCCGGGCGTGTAGGCGTCGTCACTGCGGATTTTCCGATCGGCCGTGTAGCGGTTGATCATCGAATCCATATTGCCGGCCGCGATGCCGAAGAACAGATTCGGCTTGCCCAGCACCTTGAAGGGATCGGCGCTCTGCCAGTCGGGCTGGGCAATGATGCCGACGCGGAAGCCCTGGGCTTCCAGCGTGCGGCCGATCACCGCCATGCCGAAGCTGGGGTGGTCCACATAGGCGTCGCCGGTGACGATGATGATGTCGCAGGAATCCCAGCCCAGCTGCTCCATCTCGGCCCGGCTCATGGGCAGGAAGGGGGCGACGCCAAATCGCTTGGCCCAGAACGGGCGGTAGGCCGTCAGGGCTTTTTGGGGTTTCGGCGGGGTGATGGTGGGGTGTGCGGACACGGCGGCAGTTTCCGAAAGAGCAACCCGCGATTGTCCCAGGCCTGAGGGCAAACCCGAGAGCAGCCGTTAAATTTGCGGGGTATTCCGTGTGGAAATGCGGCAGGGCAGGGCGCCTGGGCCTTGCGGAGCCGGTCGGCACGCCAGCGCAACTCAATCTTCGCGCTTCAATCCCTGGCAGATGCCTTGCTGGCCGAGGCGGGCGATTTCCTCCGCGGTCATGGGCGGCAGCAGTGGTTCGGCGCAGGCACTTGGGCTGTGGCTCAGGCTGTTGAGAAAGCCCTCGATGGCGGTCTGCCCCACATCCATGAGGTCAAAGGACTCGGGGTCCATGATCCATTGATGCAGCAAGCCGTCCACCAGGGCCACCAGGGCGACGGCCGCACGGCTGGTGTTCAGGCTCGGTGGCAGTTGGCCGATCTCGATGGCGTGCTCAAAACACAGGCGGTTCTGCTCACGCCAGTTGCGGTGCGATTGCAGCTTTCGCTCCTTGAGGGCCTGCATCTCGCCGGTGTACTCGACTTTTTGCATGGCGATCTCGAACACACGCCGGGTGCGCTCGTTGTGCATGGCCGAGTAAAAGACGTTGACCAGGCCCCAGCGCAGATCGCGCAGGCTGAGCACGCCTTTGGCATCGACGTTCACATCCATGCCTTCTTCCAGGGGCATGGTGGCGCGATCCATCATGGCGTCGAAGAGCTCGGCCTTGTCCTTGAAATGCCAATAGATCGCCCCGCGGGTGACCCCGGCGCTGAGGGCGATGTCCTGCAAGGAACAGCGTGAGACGCCGCGCTGCTGGAACAGCTGTTCCGCCGCGTCGAGCAAGCTCATGCGTGTTTCTTGTGCTTCTTGTTTGGTTTTCCGGGCCATGGTGTAGGGATTTTACGCGATTTAACATACATGCGCGAATGTATGTATATACTGCCGACCGTTCTGCAACAGCCCCAAGGTCCGAGCGTGCCTGACATGTGTCGCCGGCGCTTGATCTGAAGCAAGATGCCCGACACGCCACATCACCCTTCCCCGATCGCCCCCGCTGCGACGCACGCTCTGCCACATCAAAGGACAAGCCCGATGCTGCCCTCCCAACTTCAATCTCCTGAAGCCCCCAATTCCGCCCGCGAGGCCCTGCGTGCCCGTGCGCTGTATGTGCTGCCATTGGCCATTGCCGTGGCCGCTGTGTTGACCGGCTGCGGCGGCGGTGACAAGGCCGCTGCCGGCCCGGGCGGTGGCGGTATGCCGCCGCCGGCTCCGGTCGGTGTGGTCAAGACCGAGTTGCAGGCCGTGGGCCTGCAGACCGAGCTGCCGGGCCGGGTGGAAGCCCAGCGCACGGCCCAGGTGCGCGCCCGCGTCAACGGCGTGGTGCTCAAGCGCTTGTTCACCGAAGGCTCCGAGGTCAAGGCCGGCCAGGTCTTGTTCCAGATCGATCCGGCGCCGTACCAGGCTGCCCTCGACAGCGCCCAGGCCAGCCTGGCCAAGGCGCAAGCCAATCTTGCCCAGGCCGCCGCCCAGGCCGAGCGCAACAAGCCCCTGGTCGAGGCCCGCGCCATCAGCCAGCAGGAGTACCTGAGCAGCGTGGCCGCCGCCAAGGCCGCCGAGGCCGATGTGGCCGCTGGCAAGGCCGCCGTGCAGAGCGCCAAGCTCAACCTCGGCTACGCCGCTGTCACGGCGCCGATCTCGGGCCGCATCGGCCGTGCTCTGGTGACCGAAGGCGCCCTGGTCAGCGCGGCGGAAGCCACCCAGCTGGCCCTGATCCAGCAAACCGGCAGCGTCTACGTCAACTTCACGCAGAGCGCCAATGAAGTGCAGCAGCTGCGCCGCGCCCTGGCCGGCGGCAAGCTGCGCGCCGCCGGTGCCCAGGCCGCCCAGGTTCGTGTCGTCCTGGACGATGGCAGCGAGCTGGCCAAGCCCGGCCGCCTGCTGTTCACCGACCTGAGCGTCGATGCCGCATCGGGCCAGGTCAGCCTGCGCGCCGAGGTGCCCAATGCCGAGGGTCAGCTCTTGCCCGGCCAGTATGTGCGCGTTCGCCTGTCGCAAGGCGAGCTGCCGGCCGGCATCCTGCTGCCGCAACAGGCGGTCAAGCGCAGCAACCAGGGCGATTCGGTCCTGGTGGTCGGTGCCGGCAACAAGCCCGAACCGCGCATGGTCAAGGTCGGCAGCGCCCAGGGCAACCAATGGGTGGTGCTGGATGGCTTGAAGCCGGGCGAGCAGGTCATCGTCGACGGTTTCCAGAAGATGTTTGTGCCCGGTGCGCCGGTCACGCCGGTGCCTTGGTCTGCGGCTGCGGCCGCCTCGGCGCCCGCGGCATCGGCCGCACCCGCCGCTCCGGCCTCGGCCGCCAGCCGCTAATCAGAGGTTCACAACATGGCACGTTTCTTCATTGACCGGCCGGTCTTTGCCTGGGTGATCGCACTGTTCATCCTGGTCTTCGGCGCGGTCTCCATCACCAAGCTGCCGGTGGCGCAGTACCCCACGGTCGCGCCGCCCGCCCTGTCCATCAATGTGGTCTACCCTGGCGCTTCCGCCCGGACCCTGGACGAAAGCGTCATCTCCGTCATCGAGCAGGAGCTCAATGGCGCGCCCAAGCTGGCCTATCTGGAATCGGTCAGCCAGGCCAACGGCACCGGCGCCATCACCGTCACCTTCGAGCCCGGCACCAATTTGGAGCTGGCCCAGGTGGAGGTGCAGAACCGCCTGAGCCGCGCCTCGCCGCGCCTGCCCGCTGCGGTGACGCAACAGGGCGTGCGCATCGACAAGGCCGGCAACAACTTCCTGCTCTTCGTCATGCTGTCCAGCAAGACGGGCACGCTGGACACCAAGGCCCTGGGTGACTATGCCGCGCGCAACATCATCCCCGAGCTGCAGCGTCTGCCCGGCATCGGCCAGGCCCAGCTGTTCGGCACCGAGCGTGCGATGCGCATCTGGCTGGACCCGGCCAAGCTGCTGTCCTTCAACATGAGCCCGGCCGAGGTCAATGCCGCCATCCGCGCGCAAAACGCGCTGGTGCCGGCCGGCTCCATCGGCGAGCTGCCCAATCTGTCCGAGCAGACCATGTCGGCCACCGTGGTGGTCAAGGGGCAGCTGGAGAGCGCCGAGCAGTTCAAGAACATCGTCTTGCGCGCCAACACCGACGGCTCCAGCGTGCGCCTCAAGGATGTGGCTCGCGTCGAGCTCGGTGGCCAGAACTATGGCTCCTACTCGCGCCTGAACGGCAAGCCGGCCACCGGCATCGGCATCCAGCTGGCCCCGGGCGGCAACGCCCTGGCCGCGGCCACCGCGGTCAAGGAGCGCATGGCCGAGCTGCAAGCCTACTTCCCCGAGGGCGTGGCCTACGAGGTGCCTTACGACTCGTCCAAGTTCGTCAAGATCTCGATCACGCAAGTGGTTGAGACCTTGGTGGAGGCCGTGGTCCTGGTGTTCCTGGTGATGTTCCTGTTCCTGCAGAACTGGCGCTACACCCTGATTCCCACCATCGTGGTGCCGATCGCCCTGCTGGGCACCTTCGCCATCATGTTGTGGATGGGTTTCTCCATCAACGTGCTGACCCTGTTCGGCATGGTGCTGGCCATCGGTATCTTGGTGGACGACGCCATCGTGGTGGTGGAGAACGTCGAGCGCATCATGAACGAGGAGGGGCTGCCGCCGCTGCAGGCCACCCGCAAGGCCATGGGCCAGATATCGGGCGCCATCATCGGCATCACCGTGGTCCTGGTCTCGGTCTTCGTGCCCATGGCATTCTTCGCGGGTTCGGTGGGCAATATCTACCGCCAGTTCTCGCTGGCCATGGTGGCCTCCATGCTGCTGTCGGCCCTGATGGCGCTGACCCTGACCCCGGCCCTGTGCGCCACCTTGCTCAAGCCGGTGGAAGCCGGCCACGGCCACGCCAAGACCGGTTTCTTCGGCTGGTTCAACCGTGGTTTCTCGCGCACGGCCAAGGGCTATGAAGGCTGGGTGGCCAAGCTGCTCAAGCGCAGCGGCCGCATGCTGCTGGTCTACGGCGTCATCGTCGCCGCCGTCGGCCTGATGTACACCCGCATGCCCACCTCCTTCCTGCCCAATGAAGATCAGGGTTATCTGATCGTCAATGTGCAGCTGCCCCCGGGCGCCACGGCCAACCGCACCGAAGCGGCGGTCAAGCAAGTCGAAGACTTCATGCTGGCACAGCCCGAGGTGCAGAACACCGTGGGCGTGATCGGTTTCTCCTTCTCGGGCCAAGGCCAGAACGCCGCCCTGGTGTTCGTGCCGCTCAAGCCCTGGGAAGAGCGCATCGGCCCGCAGCACAGTGCTTCGGCCCTGGCGGGCCGTGCCTTCGGCGCGATGATGGCGGTGCGTGATGCCTTTATCTTCCCGCTCTCGCCCCCGCCGATCCCCGAGCTCGGCACGGCCACCGGCTTCGCCCTGCGCCTGCAGGACCGCGGCGGCCTGGGTCATGAGGCCTTGCTGAACGCCCGCAACCAGCTGATGGGCATGGCCAGCAAGAGCAAGCTGATCACCGGCATGCGCCCTGACGGTCTGGAAGATGCACCGCAGCTTCAGCTGGACATCGACCGTGACAAGGCGGCTGCGCTCGGCGTGAACTTCGACGCCGTGGCTGCCGTCATCGGCACCCAGCTGGGTTCGGCCTATGTCAATGACTTCCCGAGCAACGGCCGCCTGCAACGAGTGGTTGTGCAAGCGGAAGCCCAGGCTCGCATGCAACCGGAAGACCTGCTGCGCTTGAATGTCACCAACGTCAAGGGTCAGAGCGTGCCGCTGTCGGCCTTTGCCTCCACCCACTGGATCACCGGCCAGATGCAGGCCACGCGTTACAACGGCTATCCGGCCATGCGCCTGGCTGGCGATGCAGCCCCCGGTGCTTCCACCGGCGCGGCCATGGCCGAGCTGGAGCAGATGGTCAAGCAGCTGCCTCCCGGCATCGGCTACGAGTGGACCGGTCTGTCGCGTGAAGAAAAGCTCTCGGGTTCGCAGGCCACCATCCTGCTTGCCTTCTCGCTGCTGGCCGTGTTCCTGTGCCTGGCCGCGCTCTACGAGAGCTGGTCCATCCCGTTGTCGGTGCTGCTGGTCGTGCCGCTGGGCCTGCTGGGTGCGCTGATGGGAGCGAGCTTCCGTGGCATGCCCAATGACGTGTACTTCAAGGTCGGCCTGATCACCATCATCGGCCTTTCCGCCAAGAACGCCATCCTGATCATCGAGTTCGCCAAGGACTTGCAGGCCGAAGGCAAGGGGCTGATCGAGTCCATCCTCGAGGCCTGCCACCTGCGCTTCCGTCCCATCATCATGACCTCGCTGGCCTTCATCCTGGGCGTGACGCCGTTGTTCTTCGCCACCGGCGCGGGCTCGGCCAGCCAACGTGCCATCGGCACCGGCGTGCTCTCGGGCATGGTGTCGGCCACGGTTCTGGCGGTGATTTTTGTGCCGGTGTTCTTCCTGGTGGTGCGCCGCGTGTTCAAGGGCAGCGAACGCCAACGCCGCATCTACGCCCATCAGGCCGATGGTGCCCAGCCCAGCGGTGCTTTGCCCGCCGAGGAGGTTTGAATGGAAAACAACAAGACCTTTCGCAAGACCCCGATGCTGCGTCTGAGCGCGCTGGCCTTCGCAGCCCTGAGCCTGTCGGCCTGCGGCAGCCTGGCCCCTGAGCATGCGCGCCCGGCCGCCCCGGTGGCCGCGCAGTGGTCGGCTCCGTCCGCCACCAGCGGCACGGCCGCGGCCGAGCTGAGCTGGCAGAGCTTTTACGGCCGGGACGAGCGCCTGCGCGCCCTGATCGATCTGTCACTCAAGAACAACCGCGATCTGCGCGTGGCCCTGCTCAATGTCGAGCAGGCCCGCGCCCTGGCCCGCGTCAGCGAAGCCAGCCGCCTGCCCACGGTCAACGCTGGTTTCAGCGCCAGCCGCCAGCCCAACAGCAATGGCGTGGGCAGCAGCAACAACTTCCAGGCGGGCCTGCAGGTCACGGCCTATGAGGTCGATCTGCTGGGCCGGGTGAAGAACCAGGTCGATGCCGCCACGGCCCGCTACCTGGCCACGGCCGAAGGCAGCCGCGCCGCCCAGATCAGCCTGGTGGCCGGCGTGGCCTCGGCCTATCTGGTGCTGCAGGCCGACGAGGAGCTGTTGCAGCTGGCCCAGCGCACTCTGGCCTCGCGCGAAGACACGCTGCGCCTGACCCGTCTGAAGTTCGAGGCGGGCGCGGCGTCCTCGCTGGACCTGAGCGCGGCCGAGTCGGCTGCAGCCGCCACCCGTGCGGCCGTGGCCCAGCAGCAGCGCCAGCGTGCCCAGGACGAGAACGCCCTGGTGCTGCTGGTCGGTCAGCCCTTGCCGGCTGATCTGCCGGCGGGCCAGCGCCTGCAAGCGCAAAGCCTGGCCGATGTGCCGGCCGGCCTGCCTTCTGAGGTGTTGGTGCAGCGCCCCGATGTTCTGCAGGCCGAGCAGCAGCTGCGTGCCGCCAATGCCAATATCGGCGCGGCCCGCGCGGCCTTCTTCCCCAGCATCACCCTGACCAGCAATCTGGGCACGAGCAGCTCGCAGCTGTCCGAGCTGTTCAAGAACACGGCCTTCAGCCTGGTCGGCCAGGCCTTGATGCCGATCTTTGATTCGGGTCGCAACGAGGCCAATCTGCAAGCCGTCAAGGCGGCCCAGGGCGTGGCCGTGGCGCAGTACGAAAAGGCGGTGCAAACCGCCTTCCGTGAGGTGGCCGATGCACTCGCCGGCCGCGCCACCTTTGGCGAGCAGCTGCAGGCCCAGGCCGCGCAGACCGCCGCTGAATCGCAGCGTTTGAAGCTGGTGGAACTGCGCCATGCCAACGGTGCCTCCAACAGCCTGGAACTTCTGGACGCCCAGCGCGCCGCCTTCGCGGCCGAGCAAGCCTTGCTGCAAGTGCGCCTGGGCGCCTTGCTCAACGGCGTGCAGCTGTACAAGGCCTTGGGCGGCGGCGTGAAGTCCAGCTGATGCGCTGACGATACGCTGCAGCCCCAGCAAAAAGGCGCCCGGTCGATGTTTCGACCGGGCGCCTTTTCTTTTCCGGTGACTCTTGGCTGGAGCGAGCCGACCTGGCTCAGCGGCTGCGCGCCTGCTCTCGCTTCATGAACAGATAGAGGCTCTCCACCTTGGCGCGGGCCCAGGGGGTTTTGCGCAGGAACTTGAGGCTGGAGCTGACGCTGGGGTCTTGCTGGAAGCAGCGGATGGGGATCTGCTCGCCCAGTTCACGCCAGCCGAAATAGTGGGCCAGTTCGGTGACGATGGCTTCCAGGGTGATGCCGTGCAGCGGGTCTTTGTTTTTCTTCGCCGGGTTGGGCTTGGCTGCGGTGTCGGGGGCAGGCGCCGCAGCAGAGGCCGTGGCCGGGGTCTCGGGCTGCTCGCTCATTGGTGGTCGAACTGCGAGGCGTTCTTGCCTTTGAACTGGGCGTAGAAGGCCTTGATCTTGACCATATCGGCCTCGATGTCACCGCTGGGCACGAAGATCGGGCCCAGGCCGCTGAGCTTGCGCTCGTAGTCCATGTAGGCCATCACGATGGGCACCTGGGCGGTGTGGGCGATCCAGTAGAAGCCGGTCTTCCAGTAGCGGGTCTTGCTGCGTGTGCCCTCGGGCGGCACGATCAGTTGCACCGCGCCATCGGCGGCCACCAGGGCCGCCGCGGAGGCCGCCACCAGATTGCTCGATTGCTCGCGGTTCACGCTGATACCGCCCAGCCAGCGCATCACCGGGCCGAAGGGCCAGCGGAAGATCTGCTGCTTGCCCATCCAGTAGACATTGAGCCGCAGGGCGAAGGCCACCATCAGCGTGTAGGGCAGGTCCCAATTGCTGGTGTGCGGGGCGGCGATCAGCACGCATTTGGGGTGGGCGGCCGGTAGCTGGCCGTCCAGGGTCCAGCCGCGCAGCTTCAAGAAGGCGATGGAGAAGCCGCGCAACAGGCTGTTGACGACGGGCGTGGTGAAAATGGTTCTGTGCATGGGAGTGGGGCGCGGCGAACCGGTGATTATCCCGCCCCGCTCAGGCTGGGTGCCGGTAGCTCTGCCTGTTTTTGCGGCAATCCAGCAAAGATTCCGTGAAATCAAGCACTTGCGAGCGGCGTGCGCAGGCTGTGCACGGACTTGTCCACAGACGCTGTGGAGCGAGTGTGTGCCCCGCGCCTGCGGCCCGGGCGCCGAAGAAAGCCGGTCTTGGCCGCTTTGCTCGGGCTTTGGCCGCCGGCCGCTTGCACGGACACTCAGCCCCAAGCCTTGGAGGTGGTTGAGTGCACGAAGGGGTTGTTCTGAGCAATTTGGCGCGCGCCTGGTCAGGCTTGACCGGGCAGAGCTGTGCCTTTGCGCCGGCCGCCGAGCCCCCCACGCCGCAGGCCGATGACGCCTGCTTCATGCTGCCCATCACCGATTGCGTCACCGGTTTCAGCAGCCATCCGCGCGCGCTGGTGCTCCTGCTCATGGGCGCGGCCGAGAGCCAGGCCCTGGCCGCGGCCATGTTCGGCCTGCCGCCCGAGCAACTGAGCCCGGCCGACCTGCAGGACGCCGGCGCCGAGCTCTGCAACATCCTCAGCGCCAGCCTGATGGAATGCCTGGATGACGCCAGCCTGGCCAACCTCGGCCTGCCGCAACCGCTGGACCGCCAGCAGTGGCCCGAATACACGCACCGCGGCGAACGCCGCGCCCTTTTTGTGGTATCCAGCGACCAGCCCCGCCGGCTGGCCGTGATGCTGACTGACATCCATCGTGATGGCAGCTTTTGCCGCGAGTGAAGAGATCATGCAAACAGCCAATCTAGCCCCACTGCGTGTCCTGATCGTCGACGACAGCCGAGCCATCCAGGCCATCATCCAGCGCGTGCTGCAGGCGGCCTCCCTGGGCCCGCTGCAGTTCGAGTTGGCCATGGATGGCGAGCAGGCCTTGCGCCTGGTCACCAGCTTCGAGCCCGATCTGGTCATCTCCGACTGGCACATGCCCAAGGTCAGCGGCTTGGAGATGCTGCAGACCCTGCGCCAGATCGGCCGCCACGAGATCAAGGTCGGCTTCGTCACCACCGAGACGGGCGAACGCCACCTCTCGCAAGCGCGCAGCAACGGAGCCATCTTCGTGATCAACAAGCCCTTCAAGGACGAGGACCTCTTGCGCGAGGTGCAGGCGGCCCTGGCCTCCTGCCGCGAGGCGGCCAAGGGCCCGGCGCCGGCGCTGGAATCGGCCGAGGCGCTGAACCGCTTGATCAAGAGCCAGATGCGCGAGATTCCCTTCCGCCTGATCCCGGCACCGGGCCAGGGCCTGAACGACCTCAAGCTGCCCCACAACCTGGCCATGTATGTGGCCGAAGGGCAGAAGACCCCGCATGCGCTCGGCATCCTCGATGTCAATGCCTGCTGCATCCTGGGCGGCGGCGGGGCACAGCTGCAGCCGCCGCCGGTGCGCCTGGCGCTGAGTTCGGGCGTGCCCACGCCGGAGATGATGGCCCAGGCCGATCTCTTCTTGCGCTCGGCCGCGGGCATTCTGACGCGCGAACCGGGCTCGCCGGCGGTGACGCTGAAGGTGGTGAATCTGGTGGCCAAGCCCTTCGACAAGCTGCGCAGCCTGATGGAGCGCGACATCGGCCGCAGCGACTACCGTCTCTCGGTGCCGGGCTATGGCGAGGGCCGCATGGCCTTTATCCGCCTGTGAGCATCGCCCGCCTGGACGAGGAGCCGCGCCCGCCATGGAACTGACCGTCGAAGGCGTTGCCGCCGTCTCCCTCTTCCTCGCCAATGTGGTGGTGATCATCGTGGTGATCGCCACCTACTGGCGCATGACGCGCTACGAGGAAAGCAACCACATCCACATCGTCAACGCCCTGCGCGAGACCCGCGATGCCGGCCGCGAGATGAAGATCGCTGCGCATGAGCTGATGCGTGTGGCCGAGGGCCGGGGTGGGGCAGCGAACAGCAATTTCGGCGGCGCTCAGGCGCCCGATATGCACCTGCTCAGTGAACTGCCCGAGATGGTGCGCACCCTGATCAACAGCTACGGCATGGACACCGCCGCCGACCGCGCCCAGCGCGAGGCCGACCGCGAACCCTGGCCGGCCCATGCCCATGAAATGAATGCCGAGCAGATGGAGCGCCTCAAGCGCAGCCATCGCAACGAGGTCGATCGCCTGCTGGCCCAGCGCCAACGGGTGCAGGTGGAGCTGGGGCGCACGCGCGAGCGTTTGGAAGAAAGCCTGCGCCAGATCAGCAGCCTGCGTGCCCGCACCGGTGGCGGAGGGGGCAATGCGAGCGGCGCCGACAGCGCCGAGCTGGCCTCGACCCGCCAACGCCTGGAGCAGCTGCGTGGCCAGGTCCAGCAGGCGCAGGAGCGTGCCAGCGGCTTCGAGCTGCGCGCCGAGCGTGCCGAGCGCACGGCCGCCCGCCTGCAGCGCGAGTTGGAAGATTTGGCCTTGGGCGGCTCGGCCGAGGCTTCGGCGGCCTCGTCCGGCTCAGAGGCGCCGCCCAATGCCGCCGCCATCAAGGCCCTGGAGCGCGAGGCCCAGGCCCAGCGCGAGCAACTGGCCACGGCCGAGCGCACCATCCAGAAGCTGCGCCACGACCTCGAGGTTCTGTCGGCCGACCCGCCAGCGCATGACGAGCCGGTCGACGAGGCCGTGCTGGAAACCAAGGCCAAGCTGGAAAAAGAGATCGAAAAACTCAAGGGCCGGATCGAGGAGCTGGAAGACTCGCTCAAGCGCAATCTGGTCGAGAAGGGTTTCATCGAACAGCATTACCTGGAAGTGACCGCCAAGGAGCGCAACCCCGGTCAGGCCATGGTGCAGGCTTTGGAAGAGGCCGAAACGGCGGCGGTGTCGCCCGCGCCGGCGACCGAGGCGCCGGCCGAGACCGCACCGGCCGATCCCGCCGCACCGCGCTGAGCGCCGGGCTTCAGCCGCCTTCGCGCCGTACCGGTGCCAGCAGCAGATCGCTGCGCGCCTCCGCCACACAGGGCAGCACCCAGCCCTCGGCCTTTTCCTCCCGGCTCAGGCCGGGCCATTCGATGCGGTAGGCAATCTCACCCTCCAGCAGCTGGCGCACGCAGGCCCGGCAACTGCCATTGCGGCAGCTGCTGAGCATGGAGGCGCCGGCCTGCAGGGCGGCTTGCAGAATCGTCTGGTCGGCTCGGGCGGGGAAGCTCTCGCTGGCTTCATCCGCCTGCAGCAGGCGGATCTGGAAGGTCGTGCTCATGCCGCCATGATGGCCCAAAGTGGCCTTGCCAAGCCGGCTGCAGCGGCCGAACCGCTATGCTCTCGCCCCTGCCGACTTCACAAGAGCCGCCTCCATGGACCGCGCCCGCGCTTTTTTTGACCAGCTGAACCAGGACTATTTGCAGGTCCACAAGAGCAAGGAAGACCTGTTCTGGGCCACCTATATGGCCACCAGCGAGGACCAGGCCGGCTTCGAGCGGGCCGAGGGCGCCTACAAGGCCTTCATCTCCGACCCGGCCCGCCTGGCCGCGACGCGTGAGCACATCGCGCGGCTTGAATCGGCCGAGGAGAGCCCGGAGCGCACGGCCCTGCTGCACGGCCTGCGTGGCTGGCTGGCCGTGTTCGAGGCCAATATCATCGACAACGAAGCCGGCCGCGCCCTGATGGCCGAGATCATCGAGGCCGAGAGCCGCATCTTTGCCGCCAAGCGCGAGCTGCAGCCGCGGCACATCAACGAAGCGGGCGAGAGCGAGGCGGCCTCGCTGTCCATGCTGGCCACCAATCTGGCCACCAACCCGGACGAAGCCCGCCGGCGCAGCTCGCTCGAAGCCTTTTACGCGATTGAGCAATGGGTGCTGGCCACCGGCTTTCTCGACCTGGTGCGCTTGCGCAACCGCTTTGCGCGGGCCCTGGGATTCGACAACTACTTCGAACTCAAGCTGCGCAAGAACGAGCGCATGACGCCGCAGCAGCTGAAGGACATCCTCGACGATTTCGTGCAGCGCACCGATGCGGCCAACACCCGCGCCCTGGCTGATCTGAAGGCCCGCCATGGCGAGCAGGCCCTGCAGCCCTGGAATCTGCGCTTCTACTCGGCCGGCGATGTGGTGCGCCGCATGGACGCCTACATGCCCTTCGGCCCGGCCCTGCGCCGCTGGGTGCAGAGCTTCCGCCGCCTGGGCATCCAGTACCGTGGCGCCACCCTGCAGCTGGACTTGCTGGAACGCGCTGGCAAGTACCAGAACGGTTTCTGCCATGGCCCCATTCCCAGCTACGTCGACGCGCAAGGTCGCTGGGTGCCGGGTCAGATCAATTTCACCGCCGAAGCGAAACCCGATCAGATCGGCAGCGGCCTTCGCGCCATCAACACCTTGTTCCACGAGGGCGGGCATGCGGCGCATTTCGCCAATGTGGTGCAGAACTCGCCTTGCTTCTCGCAGGAGTTCGCGCCGACCTCGATGGCCTACGCCGAGACCCAATCGATGTTCTGCGACAGCCTGCTCGGCGATGCCGACTGGCTCAAGCGTTATGCCCGCAACGCCGCGGGCGAGGCCATCCCCGACGAGCTGATCCACGCCCGCATTGCCAGCAGCCAGCCCATGCGCGCCTTTGACGAGCGCTCGATCGCCGTCGTGCCCTATTTCGAAGCGGCGCTCTACGCCATGCCGGACGAAGCATTGACAGCGGAAAACGTGCTCGCCCTGGCCCGCGCCACCGAGCAGCGCGTGCTGGGCGTGCACAGCCCACGGCCGCTGCTGGCCATCCCGCATCTGCTCAACCAGGAGTCGGCCGCGTCTTACCAGGGCTATCTGCTGGCCCATATGGCCGTCTACCAGACCCGCGCTCATTTCTTGCGCGAGCATGGCTATCTGACCGACAACCCGGCCATCGGCCCGGCGCTGTCGGCGCATTACTGGGAACCGGGCAACAGCATCGATCACGACGCCACCTTGCGCAGCCTGACGAGCGAGGGCTTCTCCGCCCGCTACCTGGCCGAGGCCTGCAACCAGTCGGTCGAGGATTGCTGGGCCGAGGCCCAAGCCAGCATGGCCGCCGCCGCGCAGCGCCAGTACCCGAGCGAGTTCCCGGCGGCCCTGGCGGCCGAGATCCGCATCGTCCACGGCGAGCAGTTGCTGGCCGACAACCGCGAGGGGGATGAAGCCATGTGCAGCCAGTTCGAGGCCTGGATCGCCGCGAACTACAGCATCAGCCCCGGGGCGCTCGCCCAGCCGAGCTGAACTTCGTGATGCCGACTTTGAAGTACCTGGCCGGCTACCCGGCCGACTTGCTGGCGCAGGTGCAGCAGCTGATCGACGCCGGCCGCCTGGGCGAGACCCTGGCGCGCCGCTATCCGCTGGGGCACGAGGTGCGCAGCGACACGGCGCTGTTCGACTACACCATGGCGCTGAAGAACCGCTACCTGCGCAATGCGCCGCCCCTGTCCAAGGTCTGCTTCGATGCCAAGCTCAAGGTGCTGCAGCATGCCCTGGGCACCCACACCCGCGCCTCGCGCGTGCAGGGCGCCAAACTGACGAGCAAGCGCGAGATCCGCGTCGCCAGCCTGTTCAAGGAAGCCCCGGCCGAGTTCCTCAAGATGATCGTGGTGCACGAACTGGCCCACCTCAAGGAGCTGGACCACAACAAGGCCTTCTACCAGCTCTGCCAGCATATGGAGCCGGCCTACGGCCAGCTGGAGTTTGATCTGCGCTTGTATCTCACGCATCAAGACCTGCAGGCCGCGGAGGCTTGCCATGATTGAGCCGATGGAACTGCCTTGCATTGAGGGCCGAGCGCCGGGCCGCCCCAAGCCGGCCCGAGGCATCCGCAGGATGCCTGTCCCCTCGGGGGGCCGGCCAGCGTACCCGCTGGACGAGGGGCTCACATGATCTTGTTGGCGCCGATGGAAGGGCTGTTGGATCACATGCTCCGGGATGTACTCACCCGCGTCGGCGGCATCGATCGCTGCGTGTCCGAGTTCATCCGCATCACCGACATGCTGATGCCTAACCGCGTTTTCACCCGCATCGTGCCTGAGCTGCTGAACGGCGGGCGCACGGCGGCCGGCGTGCCGGTGCGTGCCCAGCTGCTGGGCAGCGACCCGGTCTGCATGGCCGAGAACGCGGCCAAGCTGGCGGCCCTGGGGCCGGCCGGCATTGACCTCAATTTCGGCTGCCCGGCCAAATGCGTGAACCGCCACCGCGGCGGCGCGGTGCTGCTGGACGAGCCGGAGCTGATCTTTGAGATCGTCTCGGCCGTGCGCCGTGCCATGCCGGCCGACATGCCGCTCTCGGCCAAGATGCGCCTGGGCTATATGGACAGCCACCGCACACTCGATTGCGCCCTGGCCATGCAGGACGGCGGCGCCGAGGAGCTGGTCATCCACGCTCGCACCAAGGCCGATGGCTACAAGCCACCGGCCTACTGGGACCGCATCGCCGCGGTGCGCGAGGTGCTGCGGGCGCGGGTGGTGGCCAATGGTGAGATCTGGACGCCTGCCGACGCCGAGAATTGCCGCGCGCAAAGCGGCTGCAGCGATTTGATGGTGGGCCGCGGCATGGTGGCCAACCCGGGCCTGGCCCTGGCCCTGCAGTCCCCGGATGGGCCGCCGCTGAGCTGGGCCGCGCTGCTGCCGCTGATGCGCGGCTTCTTTGATCTGGTGCGAAGCAACGTCGCTCATCGTCACCAGGCCGGCCGCCTGAAACAATGGCTGCATTACCTGCGCCGGCATTACCCCGAGGCGGAAGAGGCCTATCTGCGCCTGCGCACCGTCAATTCGCCCGAGGAGTTGGACCTGCAGATGTTTGGCCCGGACGAGCGCGGGCCGCGGCCACTCCGTCCGCGTCCGATCGATGAAGAAGTAGAAAGTTGCACCGCATGAAGTCCAGCAAATCTCTGTCCGGCCTGGGCGCCTTGTCCGGCCTGGTCTATTCCACCGACAGCGGCCGCACCTGCCCGGAATGCCGCCAGGCCAAGGCCGATTGCCGCTGCGGCCGGCCCCAACTGCCCAAGGGGGATGGCATCGTGCGTGTCTCGCGCGAGACCAAGGGTCGGGCCGGCAAAGGCGTCACCCTGGTCAAGGGCGTGCCGCTGGACGAAGCCGGCCTGATCGCCCTGGGCAAGGAGCTCAAGGCCGCCTGCGGCTCGGGCGGCACGGTCAAGGACGGCGTGATCGAGGTGCAGGGCGACCACCGCGAGCGGGTGATCGAGCTGCTCAAGAAAAAAGGCAGCTGGACGGTCAAGCAGGCGGGCGGCTGAGCCCGCGTGTTGCGCCCCTGAAACCCCGTGGCTGATGGGGCTGCGCGCCCTCGCCGATGAAGCTAGACTGGGCCTGCCTTGGGCTTGAGCAGCGCGGAGCGGAGCAAGTCGCCGCGCACTGCCATCAGAGCGCCGGCCCGGGCGTGGCGCCACGGCCTGCCTCAGCGGCCGCGGAACCGGGTTGGGGCCTGCGGTGCCATGTGCGGCGCGGCGGGTGCTTGCAGGAGTTCTGAACATGCAAGTCGGTGTACGCATGCGCATGGGGGCTGTGGCGGCCTGGTGCCTGGGGATGGCCGCGATGCCGGCCCGGGCCGCGGGCTCCTTGCTCGACCTCGATCTCGACAGCCTCTCGCAGCTGGAGGTGCGCAGTGCCACCGGCTTCAAGATGGCCGCGCGTGACGCGCCGGCCATCGTCTCCATCGTCACCGCCGCCCAGATCGAGGCCATGGGGGCCAACACCCTCGAAGAGGCCTTGCAAGGCGTGGCCGGCCTGCACATCGCGCCCAAGAATCGCCAGCCCCTGTTCGTGATCCGCGGCATGTACACCTATGACAACCCGCAGGTGCTGGTCACGCTCAACGATGTGCCCATCAACCCGGTGTTCACCGGCTCGCTGGGCGCTGGGGTCAAGCTGCCGCTGGCCGCGGTGGAGCGCATCGAGGTGGTGCGCGGCCCGGGTTCGGCGGTGTTCGGCGCCGATGCCTTTGCCGGTGTCATCAATATCGTCACCCGCGACCCCATGCGCGAGCCCGAGAGCCAGGCCGGGCTCAGCCTCGGCGCCTTCCGCAGCGCCGACCTCTGGATGCGGCGCACCTCGCGTGTGGGTGACTGGGGCCTGATGCTGGCCGCCGAGCTGCAGCGCAGCGAGGGCGACCGCGAACGCCGCATCGAGGCCGACCAGCAGACCGAGTTCGACCGCCTCTTCGGCAGCCAGGCCTCGCGTGCGCCCGGGGCACTGGACACGCAGTACCGCCTGGGCAATCTGCATGTCGAGCTCGCGCGGGCCGATCTGCAGCTGCGCCTCTGGCATTACCGTGCCGATCGCATGGGTGCGGCCTGGGGCATCGCCGGGGCGCTGGACCCCGACTCGCGCACCGAGGCCCGTCAGTCGCTGGCCGAGCTGCGCTGGCAGCTGCCCGGTGCCACCGAGCATTTCAACGCGTTGCTGCGCGCGTCCTGGAGCAATTTCTGGTTCTTTGCCAACTACCAGGTCTTTCCGGCCGGCGCGCTGCTGCCGGTCAATGCTCAGGGCGATCTCTTCGGTGCCGGGGAGAGTCGGCTGTTTCGCTTCGAGCAGGGCGCCATCGGCAACCCGGGCTCCGATGAAGACAGCCTCCGGCTCGATGCCGAGGCGCACTACAGCGGCTGGGCCGGCCACCGCCTGCGCCTGGCTGCCGGGGCCAGCCAGGTCAAGTTCCACGCCTGGGAGGCCAAGAATTTCAGCAACGGGGTGGCGGCCGGTCAGTTGGTCGATGTCACGGGCACGCCGTTTGTGTACGCGCCCGATCTGCAGCGGCGCAACCGCTACCTCTCGCTGCAGGATGTCTGGCGCCTGAACGAGCAGGCCGAGCTGACCCTGGGCCTGCGCGTCGATCACTACAACGATTTCGGTACCACCCGCAACCCGCGCGCGTCCCTGGTCTGGCGCCACTCGCCGGTGCTCAGCAGCAAGTGGCTCTATGGCCAGGCCTTCCGCGCACCATCGATGAAAGAGCAGTTCGTCGCCTCCAACCCGGTCAATCTCGGCTCCAAGACCTTGACGCCCGAGCGGGTACGCACCTGGGAGTGGCAGCTGGATTGGTCGGCGGGCACCGATTTCAATGCCCGCCTGGCTTTCTTCCACTACCGCATGAGCGATCTGATCCGCCTGGTGTCGGGCGTGTATCGCAATGTCGGCCAACTGAGCGCGCCCGGCGCCGAGTTGGAGCTGGACTGGCGCCCCAGCGACCACAGCCATGTGCGCCTGAATCACTCGGTCCAGCGCGCGCGCGATGCCGAAGGCCATGTCGCGCCCTATGCCCCGCGCCAGATCAGCAGCCTGGCGCTGGAACACCGCCTGGGGGCCGGCCTGAGCCTGCAAGCCCAGGCGCGCTGGGTGGGCGCGCGGCCGCGTCTGAACGCGGACACGCGGGCGCCCTTGCCGGCCTACCGGCAGCTCGATGTGCAGCTGCGTTGGCAGCCGGCCGGTGCGGACTGGTCGGCCTCGCTGGGCCTGCGCAATGCCCTCAATGCAGCGGCCACCGAGCCGGCCGACTCCAACGCCATCGTCGGCGATGTGCCCCTGGCCGGCCGGGCCTGGCGCCTGGACCTGCGCCGCAGCTTCTGAGGCGGCCGATTCTCGCCATGGCCCGGACCCGACTCGCCCCCTTTCACCCGCCGGCATCTTTGCGGCGCGCGGGACTCTGGCTTCGTCGTGGGGTGGTCTTGGCTCTTGTCCTGGCCAGCCTGCCGCCCCGCGGCGCGGCGGCCGAGGCTCTGGTGGGTGAGTACAAGCTCAAGGCGGCGTTCCTCTACCGCATCAGCCAGTTCGTCGAGTGGCCCGAGGGCGAGGCGGGCGAGCGCGCCTTTCACATCTGCGTGCTGGGCAGCGACCCCTTTGGTGACAGCCTGCGCGAGCTGAGCACGCGCAACCATGGCAGCCGACCGATTGCACTGCTGTACCCCGCCACGGCGCGCGAGGCCCGGGCCTGCCAGATGGTGTATCTCGATTCCGGCGGCAAAAAGGCGATCGGCGAGCTGACCGCCAGCCTGGCCGATCTGCCGGTGCTGACCGTGGGCGGGGCCGAGCAGTTTGTCGACCAGGGCGGCGGCGTCGGCTTTGTCGTGGAGGGCGGCAAGCTGCGCATGGAGATCAATGTCGAGGTGCTGCGCCGCGCCCGCCTCAAGCCCAGCGCCAAACTGCTGGAAGTGGCAGCGCGCCTGGTCGGTACCGGCCGGGCAGGGAGCAGCTGATGCGCATGGCCTTGATGCCGATCCGTCGCCTCAGCGTGCTGCTGATCATGGCGGTTTGCGTGGGCAGCCTGCTGCTGTCCAGCGTCATGCATGCCTGGTACGAGGCGCGCGGTGCGCGCGAGGCCCTGGGTTTCGAGCTCAGCTCTCTGGCCACCTTGCTCGGCAATCGCAGCACCGCCGCCATTGCCTTCGATGACAGCCGCACGGCCGAAGAGAACCTGGCCGCCCTGCGCGAGATCCGCCATGTCGCCCAGGCCTGCCTCTACGGCAGCGAGGGCGCCTTGTTCGCCCGCTTCGAGCGCCAGCCCGAGCAGCGCTGCGCGGCTCAGCTGCCGGCGGCCGAGGCGGCTCAGTCCGGCTTGAGCATCGAGGATGCCTGGGTGCGTGTGCGCCAGCCCATCCATCTCGATGAGCAGAAGGTGGCCGTGCTGGCCATGGCCTCCTCGCTGGAGGCGGTGCATCAGCGCCTGTGGCGCCAGCTGCAGCTGCAGGCCGGGGTGGTGCTGCTGGCGGCCTTGCTGGCGCTGGCGGTCTCGCTGCGCATGCAGCGCCTGATCTCGCAGCCGCTGCTGGCCCTCGGCCAGGTGGCCCGCAACATCGTGCAAAGCCGCGACTACCGCCTGCGCGCACCCGAGCTGATGGGGCCGCTGGAGCTGGGCCAGCTGGCCCAGTCTTTTAACCGATTGATGGCCACCATCGAGCAGCAAAACCAGGAGCTGGAGGCCGGCCGCCAGGCCGCCCAGGGCCGGCTGGAGCGCTTGCGCGCCAGCCAGCGTGCGCTGAGCGGCCTGGCCAAGTCCGAGGCCGTGGCGCGCGCCGATCTGCCGGCACTCGTGCAGGCACTGTCGCTGGCGGCCGGTGATCTGTTTCCGGGCTGCCGGGTGCGCGTGGGCCTGCCCGAGTCGCCGCAGGCGGGGGCGCCCACCGTGGCTGCCGGCCTGGCCCATGCCCAGCAGCAGGGCGAGCGCTCCCTGGCCGTGGCCCATGTGGTGCGCGATGAGCGCCTGAGCACGGCCCAGGCCGAGGCCTTGCGCGCGGCCGGGGTGATGGCCTTTCTCTGGGCCGCGGCCGGGGCCAGCCCAGCGGGCCAGCTCGTGCATGTCTGCCTGGAGCGGGGCGAAGCCGAGCGGCACTGGAGCGCCGACGACATCGCCGTTCTGTGTGAGATGGCTGATCTGTTGGCCCTGGTCGAACGCGACAGCCAGCGCCGCGGCATCGAAGCCAGCTTGCGCGACAGCGAGGCGTACAACAAGCTGCTGTTCCGCGAATCCTGCATGCCCCAGGGCCTGCTCGATCCACAAAGCCTGCGCCTGCTTGACGGCAATCGGGCCGCCGCCGAAGCCTTCGGCCTGCCCTGGCCCGTGGCGGGTTCCGGTGAGGGCTCGGCCGAGGCCGCGCCCGGCCTGGCCTGGGCCCAGCTCGACCTGGGCGCCTTGTTGCCCGCGCAGCAAGTCGATGGCAGCGATTCGCTCGATCGGCTCAGCGAGGCCATGGTCGAGGCTCTGGCCGGCGGCCGCCATGTGCTGGAGATGCAGCTGCTGCGCCGCGGCGAATCGGCCTGGGAGGCCGAGGTGCATCTCGACCGCTGGCAGTCGGGCCAGCGCAGCCTCTTGCAGTTCAGCCTGATCGATGTCTCGGCCCGGGTGCAGGCCCAGCGGGCGCTGGAGCAGCTCAATGCTGAGCTGGAGACCCGGGTGGCGCGGCGCACCCAGGCCTTGCTGGAGGCCAACCACCAGCTCTCCGAGACCCTGGACACCTTGCAAAAGACCAAGGACGAGCTGGTGCGCAACGAGCGCCTGGCCTCGCTGGGCGCCCTGGTGGCCGGCGTCGCGCATGAGCTGAACACGCCCATCGGCAACAGCCTGGTCGTGGCCTCGACCTTGCAGGAGCACAGCGCCCATCTGAGCGCCGATGTGGCCGCGGGCACCTTGCGTCGCTCCTCGATGCAGGGCTATCTGGACCTGGCCAACAGCAGCTTCGCCCTCCTGATGCGCAGCCTGCAGCGCGCGGCCGAGCTGGTGGCGCGCTTCAAGCAGATGGCCGAGGACACGCACTGGGGCCGGCGTTGCCGTTTCGATCTGGCTGAGGCCCTGATGCAATGGACGCAGACCTTGCAGCCGCAGTTCACGGCCACGCCGCACCGCTTGCTGACCGAGCTGGAGCCCGGTATCGAGATGGACAGCTGGCCCGAGATGCTGGAGCAGGTGCTGAGCCAGCTGATCAGCAACACCTTGATCCACGCCCACCGTCCCGAGCGACCCGGCACGACGCGGCTGCAGCTGCAGCGGCTGGACGGCGAGCGTGTGCGCCTGAGCGTGTCGGACGATGGCTGCGGCATCGATGCGCGCAGCCTGCCGCGCATCTTCGACCCTTTCTTCACCACGCGCCTGGGCTCGGGCGGCAACGGCCTGGGCCTGCATCGGGTGTTCAGCCTGGTCAATGGCGCACTTGGTGGCCGCATCATGTGCAGCAGCGAGCCAGGGCAGGGCAGTGTGTTCGTGCTGGAGCTGCCCTGCGTGGCGCCGCAGGCCGACAGCCTGCCTGGCTCGGGTGGTGAACGCCCGGCTTGAAGCGTCGCTGCGTGCGTCTGAAGCCTCGCGATCCGTGTTTTCCCGAGGTGTGGCGGGCCGAGCAGGGATAATCCGCCGATGAACGCCCCCACGCCTGACTCCAAACTCTCCTTCGCTCAGCTGCCGCTGAGCGCCGCCATGCAGGCCAATCTGGCCCAGCTGGGCTACACGCAGATGACGCCCATCCAGGCCGCCAGCCTGCCGCTGGCGCTGGAGGGTCAGGACTTGATCGCCCAGGCCCAGACCGGCAGCGGCAAGACCGCCGCCTTCGCCCTGGCCCTGCTGCACCGGCTCGATGCCAGCCGTTTTGACGTGCAGGCTCTGGTGCTGTGCCCGACACGCGAGCTGGCCGATCAGGTCACGCAGGAGATCCGCCGCCTGGCCCGGGCCGCCGACAACATCAAGGTGCTGACTTTGTGCGGCGGTTCGCCGATGAAGCCGCAGATGGAATCGCTGGGTTTTGGCTGCCACATCGCCGTAGGCACGCCGGGCCGGGTGATGGACCATCTCGAGCGTGGCAGCTTGAATCTGGGCGCACTCAGCACCTTGGTGCTCGATGAGGCCGATCGCATGCTGGACATGGGCTTCTTCGATGACATCGTGACCGTCGCGCGCCAATGCCCGAAGAAGCGCCAGACCCTGCTGTTCTCGGCCACCTACCCGGAAGGCATCGCCAAGCTGAGCAGTCAGTTCATGCGCGAGCCCAAGGAGGTCAAGCTGGCCGGCGGCGCCAGTGCCAGCCAGGCGCCGGCGCAGATCGAGCAGATCGCGTTTGAAGTCAGCGAGGGCGAGCGCCTGCATGCCGTCTCGCAGCTGCTGCGCCATTTCCGCCCGGCCAGCACCATCGCTTTTTGCAACACCAAGCAGCAGTGCCGCGACCTGGTCGATGTGCTGAATGGCCAGGGTTTTGTGGCCATGGCCTTGCACGGCGACCTGGAGCAGCGCGAGCGCGACCAGGTGCTGATCCAGTTCGCCAACCGCAGCTGCTCGGTCCTGGTGGCCACCGATGTGGCGGCGCGCGGCTTGGACATTGCGCAGCTTGAATGCGTGATCAATGTCGAGGTCACACCCGACACCGAGGTCCATGTGCACCGCATCGGCCGCACCGGCCGCGCCGGCGCGCAAGGCCTGGCCCTGAGTCTGGCCAGCCTGGACGAGATGGGCCGCATCGGCCGCATCGAGCAGCTGCTGGGCCGCGAGTTCGTCTGGCAAAAGCTTGACAGCCTCAAGGACGCCGACGGTGCGCCGCTGCAACCCGCCATGGACACCTTGCAGATCCTCGGTGGCCGCAAGGAAAAGATCCGCCCCGGCGACATCCTCGGCGCCCTGACCGGCGAAGCGGGCTTCAAGTTCGAGCAGGTCGGCAAGATCAACATCACCGAGTTCCACAGCTATGTGGCGGTGGAGCGCAGCATCGCCCGCGAGGCGGCCCGGCGCCTGTCCGAGGGCAAGCTCAAGGGCCGCAAGGTCAAGGTGCGCCGCATGGCGGACCTGAGCAAGCTGGATTGAGTGCAGCCTGCTTAAGGGCAAATGCCGGGTCTGGTTGCTGTGCGGCCGGGGTAGAGTTCAGCCCGCCTTGAATTGCCGACCAGGACTGGAGGCAATTCCTTTACCCGCAAGGCCAAAGAGTCTCGGGTATCTGTATCGATTCGAGGGAGAGTCATGTTGTCTAAAAGTGGGGCCTCAGGCCTGCAGATGGGGCGCCGCCTGGCGTGTTTGGCGGTTTTGGGCTTCGGCCTTGTCCTGAGCCCGGTTCAGGCGAATGAGCGCAATGTGGCGCCTGGATTCACGCATATCCCTGCGGCGGCACGGGTGGTGGTGATGCCCGTCGATGTCGAACTGTTCTCTTTGTCTGCCGGTGGCGTGGGTGAGCCCCGCGCTGACTGGACAAGCTCAGCCCAGAAGCACATGAAGGTAGCTTTGGCGGCGACGTCGAACCGTTTGGGCCTGAAGCATATTGATCTGGACGAGAAGTCAGCCGACGAGTACTCAGAATCGATTGCATTGCACGCCGCCGTTGCGAGCTCGATCGCGCTTCACCACGGGCCCAGCGATGGCATGTGGGCTTTACCCACCAAGGCGGGCAAGTTGGACTGGAGCTTTGGAGATGCGATGCAGACTCTGAAGCAGAACACCGGCGCAGATTACGGCTTGTTCGTTTGGGTGAGAGACAGCTATGCGAGTGCCGAGCGCAAGGCGGCGATGGTGGCACTGGCCTTGTTTGGCATCGGATTGACGGCCGGGCAGCAAGTTGGCTATGCCTCACTTGTGAATCTGCATGATGGCCGCGTCGTCTGGTTCAACAAGCTGGCACGTGGAACCGGCGACTTGCGCGAAGCGGAAGCCGCTGCTGAATCAATTTCCGCCTTGTTGGACGGCTTTCCCCGTGTGAAATGAAGCGCCGCGGCTTTTTGCTGCTGGCCTGCGGGCAGCCACTCTTTCTGACTGAGGGCAGGGCTGCCACCGGATCGGGTAGCTGGACCGCACCGCCGCGATTCACTCGGCCCGACGAAGCCAGCGACGAGGGCGGTCTATGGGCCATGATGGATCGCGAGGAGACCAAGGTCCGCCGCAGCCCATTTCTCTTGCGCGACGCCGCACTGCGCGAGTATTTGCAGGGCATCGTCAACAAGCTGGCAGGAGAACATGCGGCAGACATGCGTGTCTACCCAGTGCGAACGCCTCATTTCAATGCCAGCATGGCGCCGAACGGCATGATGCAGGTCTGGAGCGGCCTGCTGCTGCGCGTCGACAACGAGGCACAGTTGGCCGCAGTCCTGGGGCATGAGATTGCCCACTATCTGCAGCGTCACTCGATCGAGCGCTTGCGCGACCTCAAGGCGCGATCCGCATTTGGCTTGTTCTTCGGCATGTTGGGCGTGGTCGGTCTGGTTGGGCAATTGGCCAACACGGCGGGGGCATTCGGGTTCTCGCGCGATCACGAACGAGAAGCGGATGCGATTGGTTTGTCCTTGATGCGGCAAGCCGGCTACGACACCCGCGAGGCTGCCAAGGTGTGGGACAACCTGCGTGCAGAGGTGCAAGCTTCCTACGGCGGCGATCCCAGCAAATCCAGCCCGATGTTCGCCACGCATCCGGCTTCAGAGGAACGCAGTTCGACATTGAGCGCCTTGTCCGCGGATGACAGTGGTGGTTTTGTGGGTAGCGCTGAGTTCAACCAGAAGCTCGCCAGTTTGCAAAGAGCCATGTTGGACGATGAGTTGCGACGGGGCCAGTTTGGCCCAACCTTGGTCTTGCTGGAGCGCCTGATCGCCCGCGATCCGGGGCGCAGTGAGCTTTTGTATTTCCGCGGGGAAGCTCGGCGCCTGCGCGCGGGCCCGGGAGATCACGACTTGGCGCTCGCTGACTTTGTACGTGCCCAGGAATTAGGGCATGAACCCCCCGAGGTTCACCGTTCTCTGGGCTATCTGTTCAAGCAAAGAGATGACATCGAATCAGCACGCGCGGCCTTTGTGAGATACCTGGAACGCGCACCAACGGCGGCAGACAGTGCCATGATCAAAAGTTTTCTTTGATCGACCATGGGAACCAATGAAAGATTGATAGAGGCCAATCAGGCCTGGGAGGACGAAGTGAATCGCAAGACAAAAATGAAGATGACGCAGAGCAGCTTGTTTGGAATCCGCAGCGCCCGTGCTGCATCGCTGGTGGTGCTCACGCTGGCCCTGGCGGGTTGTGGCGCAATGCTAAAGGTTGCCCAGGGGGATGTCGTATTGAAAGAACGGCTGCAGGTGAAAGCCTCGAAGCCTTGGAATCAGTTCGAGCGGGGTCTGGCCGACAATACGCCGACTTGGACCAATGAAGGCGTCACTGTGGATGCCTTGAAGTTCTACGTGGCAATTCGCGATGGACAAGAAATCGCGCCCCTTCCTTCTCAGGCCAAAGGCATTCAACCGCTGGTGTTCCGCGCCTCCATGCAGCCGGCTCAAATTGTTTCCCTGTACGAATCCTTGCTTACACGCGACGGATCGTCTTTCACGCTGGATCGCCTGGAGCCGGCTGACTTTCTGGGCGAAAGGGGGTTCCGCTTTGAGTACAGCTTGAATCGCAAGGTCGACGATGTGCCGATGAAGGGCGTGGGTATTGGCGTCGTGCGTCGCGGTGAGTTGTTTGTCATCCACTACAGCGCGCCTCGCCTTGTGTTCTATCCGCGCTACCTTCCCCAGGTTGAAGAAATTGCCCGCAGCGCTCAGGTGCGCGGTTGACTTGGGCTGCCAAGTGGCGGCCATTGGGCCGCCGCGCGTTGTGCGTCGACCGCCCTCACTGACCTGAGCCTGGGGTCTACCGCATGGCTGACGCCTCAGGCTGTCGATAGCATGCCGCATGCTCGACACAACCTTCACCCATCAAGCCGCCCGCCTTCTCTTGCTTTTGGCCTTCGGCGCCACTTTGTTGCCGGATGCCGCCAGCGCAGCGACGGCTGTCTCCGCCAATCGTTCAGACGTCAGCCTGGAGCGCATTCACAGCGAGCCGCCCTTGGCTGGCCGTCTGCCGCGCGCACCCGAGCTGTCGCCAGGCGGCGGTTGGGTGACTTATCTGCGCGCCTCGGAGCAGGACAGCGAGATCAATGAGCTCTGGGGTCAGGCTTTGCCAGGCGGCCAGCCGCGGCGGCTGCTGTCCGTGAGCGACTTGATCGGGGCGCAAGGGGTGCGCCTGACCGAGGCGGAAAAGATGGCGCTCGAGCGCCGCCGCGTACAAGGTCGAGGCATCACCGGCTATCAATGGTGCGGCAAGGACGATCGCCGTCTGATCCTGCCGCTTTCGGGCGATCTCTACCTGGTGGAGCTGACGGAACAAGGTCCGCGCAGCCAGCGTCTGAGCTTCGATGAAAAGGAGCCCGAGCGCGATCCGGTCTGTGATGCCGCAGGCCGCCAACTGGCCTTCGTCAAAGGCGGCGATCTTTGGGTGCAAAGCCTTGACGGCGCAAGCGCCGGCCCCGCACGTCGCCTGAGCCAGACCGGCAGCGAAAGCCGCAGCACCGGCCTGGCCGAGTTTGTGGCCGCCGAAGAGTTTGGCCGCCAACGAGGTTTCTGGTGGTCGCCCGATGGCCAGCGCATTCTGGCGCTGGAAGTGGACGAATCCGAGGTGCCGCTCAAGACCCGCTCGCAGATTTTTGCCGACCGCATGGCCATGACCACGCAGCGCTATCCGGGCGCAGGTGGGCGCAATGCCAAGGTTCACGCGCTGGTGTTTGACACCCGCGGACGGACGCCTGTCGAACCACAGCGTTTGAGTCTGCCGGCTGAGGCCGAGTACATCTCCCGCGCCGGATGGTTTGCCGATGGCACGCCCTGGCTGCAGTGGTTCACGCGCGATCAGAAGCAACTCAGCCTGGTGGAATTCAGCGGCCCGCAGGCCCAGGCCCGCACCGTGCTGGTCGAGCGCGACCCAGCCTGGGTCGAGGTGCAAGACGATCTGCGAGAGCTGCCGACACAGCTGCGCTCGGGCAAACCGGCCTTGCTGTGGATCAGCGAAGCCAGTGGGCGCGCCCAGTTCTGGCTGGTGGACCGGGTCACCGGCGAGCGCCAACAGCTCAGCCGGCAGGCCGAACCCGTGGCCCGTCTGATCTGCCAGCGTGAGCAAGGCCTGGTGTTCTCGGGTGCCACGGAGCGCGGCCGCGGGCGCGAGATTTTTGAGCTGAATTGGCAGGGGCAGTCGCGAGTATTCCAGCCCGGCGAGGCCCGCCGCTGGCGCGACGCGCGCGCTGACCAGGGCTGCCGCCATCTGCTGCTGACCGAATCACGTTGGGGCCAGCCTCCGCGCACCGAGGTGCTGGCGCTGGATGGCCAGGCGCCCGCCTTGCCGCTCAAGGGTGATGCGCCCGACCCGCTGTTGGCCGCGATCGCGCCCCAGGTGCAGGTTCTGGACATCGTGGCAGCGGACGGGCAGACCCCGCTCAATGCCTTTTACCTGCCACCACTCAAGGCTGGCACCAAGCCCGATCAACGCCACCCGGTGATCGTCAAGGCTTACGGTGGCCCGGGTACGGCCACGGTGGGCTGGAGGTGGAGCGGCGACACGGCCTTGCTGGCCTATCTGCAGCGACAGGGCTTTGGTGTGCTGACGCTGGATACGCGCGGCATGGCCTATCGTGATCGCGCCTTCACCCGCGCTCACGCCGAGGGTTTTGGCAAGGCAGAATTGGCGGATCTGTTCGCGGCCGTGCATCAGTTGAGCAAGCTCGTGCCGGCGGTGGACCCGGCCCGCATCGGCTTCACGGGCTGGTCGTACGGCGGCTATCTGGCAGCGCGCGCCATGCTGGACGCGGACACGCCGTTTGCCGCCGCCATTGCCGGCGCGCCGCCGACCGACTGGATGCTCTACGACACCGCCTACACCGAGCGTTACCTGGGCCTGCCCGAGGGCGGCCGCGCCAAGCCCTACGCTGAAGCCAATTTGATCAGCCGGGCGGGCCTCTTGCAGAAGCCCTTGATGCTGGTGCACGGTACGGCCGACGACAACGTGCTGTTCGAGAACAGCTTGCGCTTGATCGAAGCGCTGCAAAGCGAAGGCAAACTGTTCGAAACCGTGATCTACCCTGGCCGCGCTCACGGCATCACCGGCAAGAAGGCACGCTTGCACCTCGATCGCACCCAGACCGACTTTTTCATCCGGCACCTCAAGCCTTGAGATGCCAGTCGGCGGCGACGTTCCGAAGCTTGACGCCGGGCTGGGTAAAAAAGTGTGATGAATTCGTGTCAGCGCACTTCCTAGTCCACCGCCAGCCTCGCACCGACGTTGAAACGAGACGTTTGCACATGTTGAACCCCTCATCCGGGGCCTAGTCTTGCATCAAGGACCCAAGGAACATGAAGACGTCGTTGGAGAACACCTCATGGACACTTTTGTGATGGACCCCAGGGAAGCAAACAAAGCCGCCATGCTGCAGCCGAACACCGAAACCCTTCGCCCGCCCGCGGGCCCGGGTGCATACGAGCTGCGCTTTCAGTCACTGTTCCACACCGGCAAGGCCTTGTCCTTTCCCTGCAATGCGCGCGGCGATGTGCAACTCGATTCGTTGAGCGCCAAGGCCCTGGAGAACTACTTGTTCGCCCGCGCCGTGGTCGGCCATGAGTACGCCACGCCGGTGATCCAGCCGCGCGAGTAGACAGGTTCCAGCAGCCCAAAGCGGCTGCGCTTTGCTCCGTCGATCAAGAATTTCCTGAATAGAAAAAGGGGCCGCATCACCTCGGGTGAAGCGGCCCCTTTTGTCTTGACTCGCTTCGCGACGACCCAGCCCAGTTGTGCCGGTGGCTGGCGTCTGTAGGCGTCTTGCGGACTTTCCTTGTGCCGCTTTCTCACGCTGCGGTGGCTCGGCCCGCCGCCGTGCTCATGGTTCGCGAGTCGGCTCTTCGAGCCGACTCCCCTCGGTGCTCACTCCGCGACTCAGCGGCGCCAAACTCCCTCCGTTCGCTGCGCTCACTGTGGTCAAACAGTGGCGCCGAGTCAGTTCTTGAAGCGCGCTTGAAGCAAACTTCGGCGCGCGCCTGAGCCGCTCCGCTGCGCCCTCGGCCGCGCACAAATCGCCCGTCGGCGGGCCGAGCCACATCCGGGAAGCGGCGTGCTCCACCGTTGATGAGGCACATCGACCGCGATGCAAGCGCCCTGCAGCCCGTGCCGTTGCCGGGCGATTTGTGCCGGGCCGAGCGGCACAGCGGCTCGGGGCGCGCGCGGTCACGCGCGCTTCAAGTTCTGACTCGGCGCTTCTGTCTGAACGAAGCGAACGCAGGGAGCGGAGTGAGTTATGCGCCAGCCCCGAGGTGCGAGCAGCGCAGGGAAGTCGGCCCGTCAGAGCCGACCCCGGAACCATGAGCCCGGCGGCGGCACGGGCTGCAGGGCCTCACGAGCGAAACCAAGGGCTGCTTCGTGCCGCAAGCCGCCGCTTCAAGCCCTGTTTACTTTGCGCCCCAGTTGTCCCGCAAGCCGGTGATCTTGTTGAAGACAGGCTTGTCGCTGCGGTGGTCGACGCGATCGGCGACGAAGTAGCCGTGGCGTTCGAATTGCACCTTCACATCGGCGGCGGCGCCCGCGAGCGAGGGCTCCAGGTAGCCGGTCACGACCTTGAGGCTGCTCGGGTTGATGACTTCCAGGAAGTCACGGCCGCCGGCGTCGGGTTGGGCTTCGGTGAAGAGGCGGTCGTAGAGGCGCAGCTCGGCCGCGATGGCCTCGTGCGCGCCCACCCAGGTGATCACGCCCTTGACCTTGACGGCGTCAGCGCCCGGCGTGCCGCTCTTGGTGTCGGGCACGATGGTGGCCAGCACGGCGGTGATCTCACCGGCTTCGTTCTTCTCGCAGCCGGTGCATTCGATGATGTAGCCGGCCTTGAGGCGTGCCTTGTTGCCGGGGTACAGGCGGTGGTAGCCCTTGCTCGGCACTTCCATGAAGTCTTCGCGCTCGATCCACAGGGCCGGGCCGAGGCTGAAGCTGCGCTGGCCCAGCTCGGGCAGGTGCGGGTGGGCGGGCGCGCTGCAGGGTTCGCGGTGTTCCATGCTGCCGAAGATGTCCGCGTAATTCGTCAGTTTGAGCTGCACCGGGTCGAGCACGGCCATGGCGCGCGCGGCCTTGCCCTCCAGATCGCTGCGCAGGCAGCCATCCAGCACGCTGTAGTCCAGCCAGGCATTGCTCTTGGTCACGCCGGTCGCTTCCACCATGGCGCGCACGCTCTCCGGCGTGTAGCCGCGGCGGCGCATGCCGACCAGGGTGGGCATGCGCGGGTCGTCCCAGCCGGCCACATGGCCTTCGTCAACCAGCTGGCGCAGCTTGCGCTTGGAGGTGACCACATAGCTGAGGTTCAGACGGCCGAACTCGTACTGATGCGGCAGCGGGCGCTCGAGCAGGCCGCCGTCGGCCAGATGGCCGAGCAGCCAGTCGTAGAAGGGGCGCTGGTCTTCGAACTCCAGGGTGCAGATCGAGTGGCTGATGCGCTCGAGCGCGTCTTCGATCGGGTGGGCGAAGGTGTACATCGGGTAGATGCACCACTGGTCGCCGGTGTTGTGGTGGGTGGCGCGGCGGATGCGGTAGAGCGCTGGGTCGCGCAGATTGATATTGGGGCTGGCCATGTCGATCTTGGCCCGCAGCACCATGGCGCCATCGGGGTGCTTGCCGTCGCGCATCTCGCGGAAGCGGTTCAGGTGGTGCTCCACGCCCAGATCGCGGAAAGGGCTGTTCACGCCCGGGGTGCTGAAGTCACCGCGGTTGGCGCGCATCTCTTCCGGCGTCTGTTCGTCCACATAGGCCAGGCCGGCGCTGATCAGGTGCTCGGCGGCGCGGTACATGAAGCCGAAGTAGTTGCTGGCGTAGAACAGGTGCGAGGTGCCGCCCTGGTTCCAGTCCCAGCCCAGCCAGGACACCATCTCCTTGATGGCGTCCACATACTCCTGCTCTTCCTTCTCGGGGTTGGTGTCGTCGAAACGCAGGTGGCAGATGCCGCCGTAATCGCGCGCAAGGCCGAAGTTCAGGCAGATGCTCTTGGCATGGCCGATGTGCAGATAGCCGTTCGGCTCGGGCGGGAAACGGGTGCGGATCTTGGCCGGATCCAGCGGGCCGGCCGCATGGTGGGCCGCATCGCCCGGGGTGCCGGCAAAGTGACGCTGGGGCTGGCCTTCTTGCTGTGCCAGGTCGCGCTCGATGATGGTGCGCAGGAAATTGTTGCCGGGCTTGGCGGCCTCGTTCTTGGCTTCGTCTTTGGCAGCGTCGTGGGTGTGGGACATGGGGTTTCAGCCGGCCGTGCAGGGCGGGATTGGAATGCGGTGAAGGCGAAATGCCTTGTTCAAAATCGACTTGGCCGCGATTTTATCGGCCCGGGCTCACATGCCCTTGAAAAGGGGCGCGTAGAGGCGGCTGACGCTGAGTGTGTCGGCGCTGCCGTGCAGGTGCAGGGTGAGGCGGCCGCTCTCGTCGCGCACCGCGCGGTCGATGGCGTCAGCGCGCACGACCACGCTGCGGTGCACCTGCCAGAAGCGCTGGCCGTCCAGCTGCGGCAGCAGCTCGCGCAGGGAGATGCGCACCAGATGTTCCTTGTTGCGCGTCAGCACCCGCACGTATTTGTCGGCCGCCTCGAAGTACAGCACCTCGTCCACCGGCACCATCTGGATGGTCGAGCCGACGCTGACTTGCAGCAGGCGCAGCGGCTCGGGCCGGCCGCTGGGGCTGGCACCGACGCCGTGCGCCGGTCCGCTGGCCGACAAGGCGCTCGTACCCAGCAGCTGGCGCAGCTGATCCACTGCGCTCTGCAACAAGGCTGGCGCCGGCTGCTCAGCCTGCCGGGCCAGCAAGGCCTTGCGCAAACGCTCGCAGGTCTGAGCCAGTCGTTCCGCCTGCACAGGCTTGAGCACATAGTCCACGGCCGCGTGCTCGAACGCTTGCAACGCGTACTGGTCATAGGCCGTGACGAAGACCAGCAGCGGGAAGGGGGCGCCTTCGCTGGGCCAGTCCTCGGCCAGCGCTGCGGCGGCCTCCAGGCCACTCAAGCCCGGCATGCGGATGTCCAGAAAGCAGATGTCGGGGCGCAGGCGCAAGGCCTGGTCGACGGCCTCCTGGCCGTGGCCGGCCATGGCCACGATGTCCAGTGCTGGCCAGAGCCGGCTCAGCTCCTGGCGCAGGCTTTCGGCCAGCAAGATCTCGTCTTCGGCAATCAGGGCGGTGCAGGCGGGCAGGTTCATCATGGGGCGGGGTGGGGGTCAGGTCTTGCCGTCTGGGCATTGCTCAGAGGCAGGTGAATGCGGGCTCGGGTGCCGTGCTCCGGCACCTCAAGGCTTTGCAGGCGCAGACCCGCTCCGTCGCCAAACTGCGTGGCCAGGCGGGCCCTCACCTGGTGCAGGCCGAAATGGGTGCCTTCCGCCTCGGCGCCGGGTTTGGCCGCCGACAGGCCGACGCCATGGTCCAGCACCTCCAGAATCAGTTGATCGCCCTCGCGCCGGGCGCTGATCTGTAGCAGGCCGCCGGCAATGGCTGGCTCCAGCCCATGTTTGATGGCGTTTTCCACCAAGGGCTGCAGCAGCAGCGGCGGCACCGGCAGTTCGGCCAGCTCAGCCGGCAGATCCAGCTGGGGCTGCAGGCGACTGCCCATGCGCACCTGCATCAAGGCCAGATAGTCACGCAGGCGGGCGAACTCCTCGCGCAGCGGGTGGCTGCCGCTGCGCGAGGCGTTCAGCGTGGCGCGCAGGAAGGCGATCAGGTGGTCCAGCATGCTTTGCGCCCGGGCCGCATCCATGCCGATCAGCACCCTCAGATTGGCCAGGGTGTTGAACAGCATGTGAGGCTCCAGCTGCGATTCGAGCAGGCGCAGCTGGTTCTCGGCGGCCAGGCGCTCGGCGTTCAGGGCCTGGTTGCGGGCAGCTTCGACCTGACCCCGACCGACGAAATAGATCGTCAGCGCCAGGCCTGGAAGCAGGGACATGCCCAGCATGCCCAGGGTGGACCGTAAATCGGAGCGCAACGGCCCCAGCACTTTCTCTCCCGTCAAGCTGTTGCCCAGCTCCACGGCCAGCGAGTAGCCGAGCAAAGTGCCCAGCACCAGGCAGACAAGTGACAGCGGCCAACCCGGCCAAGGCAAGGTGTCCTGACCTCTCCGCGTGCGTCGCAGATTGATCAGTGCCGTGCTGGCTCTGGCCAGCAACTGGATCATCAGCGAGCAACCCACGGTGATCAGGAAACAGTACAACCACTGCCTCTGGGTGCGATCCCAGTTGCGGCCAAAGGGGTCCGGGGTTTGCACGGTCAGCAGCAGACCCATGAAGAGCGTGATGCCGGCGATGATCAAGGCCTGACGCAGGAGGATCTGGGGCCAGTTCATGGAGGCGGGAGAGGGCATGGCGGGGAGTGCGGGCTAGGGGAAGACGGCCAAGGTGTAGCGGCTGAAGTGTGGCGGCAGGCCCATGCGTCGGCCAGCACGACGCGACCGCCCGCAGCTGGACGGCGCGAAATGAAGCCGACGGGCGCCAGGCGCGCACCGGCCTGAGGTTTTCAACGGCGCCGGCTGCTGCTTTTGCCGCCGCTGCCACCCAGCAGACTGCCCAGCACGCCGCGCACGATCTCGCGCCCGACCGAGGAGCCGATGCTGCGCAGGGCCGACTTGGCCGCCGTCTCGGCCAGGCCTTCGCGCCGGCCGCCGCGCGGGCCGGTGCTGCCGAAGAGCACGTCCTTGAGGCCGCCGAGCAGGCCGCCCTCGTCCGCACTGTCGCTGGCCACGCCGCCGCCCGCCGGAGCCGGCGCGGCTGCACCCGCCGCGGGCGCCCGGCCGCGCAGCTTTTCGTAGGCCGATTCACGGTCCACTGCCTGCTCGTAGACGCCGGCCACCAGCGAGCTCTTCAGCAAGGCCTGGCGCTGCTCGGGCGTGATCGGGCCGATCTGGCTGCCCGGGGGCAGGATGAAGACGCGCTCGGTCACGCTGGGCCGGCCTTTTTCGTCCAGCAGGCTGACCAGGGCCTCGCCGACGCCCAGCTCTGTGATGGCCGTGGCGACATCGAGGCCGGCATTGGCCCGCATGGTCTCGGCCGCGGCCTTGACGGCCTTCTGGTCACGCGGGGTGAAGGCGCGCAGCGCATGCTGGACGCGGTTGCCCAGCTGGCCCAGCACCGCATCGGGGATGTCCAGCGGGTTCTGGGTCACGAAATAGACGCCCACACCCTTGGAGCGCACCAGTCGCACCACCAGCTCGATGCGCTCGACCAGGGCGGCCGGCGCGTCCTTGAACAGCAGGTGGGCCTCGTCAAAGAAGAACACCAGCTTGGGTTTGTCCAGGTCGCCCACCTCGGGCAGGCTTTCGAACAGCTCGGACAGCATCCAGAGCAGAAAGCTGGCGTAAAGGCGCGGGGCGGTCATCAGCTGGTCGGCGGCCAGGATGTTGATGACGCCCAGGCCGCGGTCCTGCTGGATCAGGTCGGCGATATTGAGCATGGGCTCGCCGAAGAACTGGTCGCCACCCTGGGCCTCGATCTGCAAGAGGCCGCGCTGGATGGCGCCGACGCTGGCGGCCGAGACATTGCCGTACTCGGTGGTGTACTGCGCCGCGTTCTCGCCCACATGCTGGAGCATGGCGCGCAAGTCCTTGAGGTCGAGCAGCAGCAGGCCGGCGTCGTCGGCGATCTTGAACACCATCTGCAGCACGCCTTGCTGGGTCTCGTTCAGGTCCAGCATGCGCGAGAGCAAGAGCGGGCCCATGTCTGACACGGTGGCGCGCACCGGGTGGCCTTGCTTGCCGAACACATCCCACAGCGTGGTCGGGCAGGCGAGGGGGGCGGGGGCTTCCAGGCCGCGCTCTTTCAGCACCGCCTGCAGCTTGGGCGAGAGGCCGCCCGCCTGCGAGATGCCGGTCAGGTCGCCCTTCACATCGGCCATGAAGACAGGCACGCCGATGCGGCTGAAGTTCTCGGCCAGGGTCTGCAAGCTGATGGTCTTGCCGGTGCCGGTGGCGCCCGTGATCAGGCCGTGGCGGTTGGCCAGGGCGGGCAGCAAAAAACACTCGATCGCGTCGCGGCGGGCCAGCAGAATCGGGTCAGGCATGGGGTGTCCGGGTGGCAAAGCTAAAATCGCAGTCTATCCAACTCAAATGAGGGTGCGCGCCCGGCGCATCCAGCAGGAGCAGAGCCATATGGCTGGTCATTCCAAATGGGCCAATATTCAGCATCGCAAAGGCCGCCAGGACGAGAAGCGCGGCAAGATCTGGACCCGCATCATTCGTGAAATCACAGTCGCCGCGCGCCAGGGCGGCCCGGACGTCAAGGACAACCCCCGCCTGCGTCTGGCGGTGGAAAAAGCCAAGGCCGCCAATATGCCGGCCGATCGCATCAAGTACAACATCGACAAGGCTAGTGGCAACCTCGACGGCATCAGCTACGAGGAAATCCGCTACGAAGGCTATGGCATCGGCGGCGCGGCCGTGATGATCGACACCATGACGGACAACAAGGTCCGCACGGTGGCCGAGGTGCGCCACGCCTTCAGCAAGTACGGCGGCAATATGGGCACGGACGGCTCCGTGTCCTTCCAGTTCAAGCACTGCGGCCAGCTGATCTTTGCCCCGGGCAGCTCGGAAGACAAGATCATGGAAGTGGCGCTGGAAGCCGGCGCCGACGATGTGGTGACCGATGAAGACGGCGCCATCGAGGTGCTGACCCCGCCGACCGAGTTCGAAGCGGTGAAGAATGCGCTGGAAGCCGCCGGCCTGGTGCCCGAGATGGCCGAAGTGACCATGCGTGCCGAGAACACCATCACCCTCACCGGCGATGATGCGGCTCGCATGCAAAAGCTGCTCGATGTGATTGAAGACCTGGATGATGTCCAGGCCGTCTATCACAACGCCGCGATCGAGGCCTGAGTCGGCCCGCGCGATCCGCTCCGGCATGCGCCGTCAGCTAGCAAACACAACGCTCAAGCAGCGAATGGAAGTCATCGAATGAAGGTCTTGGTACTGGGCAATGGCGGGCGCGAACATGCGCTGGCATGGAAGCTGGCGCAGGCGGAACGCGTGAGCCAGGTCTTTGTGGCGCCCGGCAACGGCGGCACGGCACGCGATGCGCGGCTGAAGAATGTGCCCATCACCGACGTGAAGGCACTGGCCGACTTCGCCGAGGAGCAGAAGATCGCCCTGACCGTGGTCGGCCCCGAAGCCTTCCTGGCCGCCGGCGTGGTGGACGAGTTCCGCGCCCGTGGCCTGCGCATCTTTGGCCCGACCAAGGCGGCCGCGCAGCTGGAATCGTCCAAGGCTTTCGCCAAGGACTTCATGAAGCGCCACGGCATTCCCACCGCGGCCTACGAGACCTTCAGCGATGCCGCGGCGGCTCATGCTTATGTGGACGCCCAAGGCGCGCCCATCGTCATCAAGGCCGACGGCCTGGCTGCCGGCAAGGGCGTGGTCGTGGCCATGACGCTGGAGCAGGCGCATGAGGCCATCGACTGGATCCTGGCGGACAACAAGCTCGGTGTCGTGCACAACGAGGGCGGCGCGCGCGTCGTCATTGAGCAATTCCTGCAGGGCGAGGAAGCCAGCTTCATCGTGCTCTGCGACGGCAAGAACGTCGTCTCCCTGGCCACCAGCCAGGACCACAAGCGCCTGCTGGACGGCGACGAAGGCCCGAACACCGGCGGCATGGGCGCTTACTCGCCCGCCCCGGTCGTGACGCCCAATGTCCACGCCAAGGCCATGCACGAAATCATCATGCCCACCATCCAGGGCATGGCACGCGACGGCATTCCGTTCACCGGTTTTCTCTACGCCGGCCTGATGATCGACGAGCACGGCCAGCCGCGCACGGTCGAGTTCAACACCCGCATGGGCGACCCGGAAACCCAGCCCATCATGATGCGGCTGAAGAGCGATCTGCTCGAGGTGCTGCTGCATGCCACCGATGGCACGCTGGACCAGGTCGAGCTGCAATGGGACCGCCGCGTGGCGCTGGGCGTGGTGGTGGCTGCCCACGGCTATCCGCTCACTCCACGCAAGGGCGATGCCATCAGCGGCCTGCCGGCGGACGCCGAAAACGTCATGGTCTTCCATGCCGGCACCGCCGAGGTCGAGGGCAAGCTGCAAACCTCGGGCGGCCGCGTGCTCTGCGTCACGGCCCTGGGTGAGTCGGTGCGCACGGCGCAGCAGGCGGCCTACGAGGCCCTGGTCAAGATCCAGTTCGATGGCAAGCAGTACCGCCAGGACATCGGCCATCGCGCGGTGAAGCGTTGAGCGCAGACGCGGCCCAACGGCCCTCCGTGCCGCATTGGATCAGCGGCTCCATGCCGGTGCAGCCGCAGGGCAGCCGACTGGCGCGTGGCTTGCTGGCGCTGGCGGGGTGGAAGCTTGATTTCCCGGGGCTGCCGGGTCAGCAAGGCGTGATCCTGGTCTACCCCCACACCTCCAACTGGGATTTCATCCTCGGCCTGCTGGGCAAGGCGGCGCTGGGCGTGCGACTGCGTTTCTGGGCCAAGGACAGCTTGTTCAAGGTGCCCTTGTTCGGCCGCTGGGTTCGTAGCTTGGGCGGGGTGGCTGTGGATCGCAGCAACCGTCATGGCTTGGTGGGCGACACGGCCGCGCAGATGCAGGCGGCGGCGCGCGCGGGCCAGATGTTCTGGCTGGCTGCGGCGCCGGAGGGCACGCGTTCGCTGGCCCAGGGCTGGCGCTCGGGTGCCTACCAGGTGGCGCTGCAAGCTGGTGCGCCGGTGGGCCTGGCCACGTTTGATTTCGCCACCCGTACCATTGCGCTCAATCGCTTCGTACGCCTGAGCGGTGATGTCGAGGCCGATCTGGCCTTGATGGCCGAGCATTTCGCCCCTTATCGCGGCAAGCGCCACCACCTGGCCAGTCCGATCCGGATGAACACCAAGACATGAGCACTCCCACCAGCCTCGCCGCCACCCTCGACACCCAGCGGGTTCGCGACTACCTGCTCGATCTGCAGGATCGCATCATCACGGCCTTGCAGGCGGTGGATGGCAATCCGTTCGTCAGCGACGGCTGGACGCGCGAGCCCGGCAGCCGCCTGGAGGGCGACGGCCTGTCGCGCCTGATCGAGGGCGGCGCGGTCTTCGAGCGCGGCGGTTGCAATTTCTCGCATGTGCGGGGTCGGGTCTTGCCTCCCTCGGCCACCCAGCATCGGCCCGAGCTGGCCGGCGCGCCCTTCGAGGCCATGGGCGTGTCCCTGGTCATGCACCCGCACAACCCCTTTGTGCCGACGGTGCACATGAATGTGCGCATGTTCGCGGCCTTCCCCGAGGGGCAGGAGCCGGTGGTCTGGTTTGGCGGCGGCATGGACCTGACGCCGTATTACGGCTTCGAGCGCGATGCCCAGCATTTCCATCGCAGCTGCGAGGCAGCCCTGCAGCCGCATGGCGAGCAGCTCTACCCGCACTTCAAGCAGTGGTGCGACGAGTACTTCTTCCTCAAGCACCGCAACGAGCCGCGCGGCATCGGCGGCATCTTTTTTGATGACCATGGCGAGGGCGGCTTCGAGGCAGCGTTCGCCTTGATGCGCTCGGTGGGCGATGCCTTCCTGCCGGCCTACCTGCCCATCGTCGAACGCCGCCAGGGCTATGCCTACGGCGAGCGTGAGCGGGATTTCCAGGCCTACCGGCGCGGACGTTACGTCGAATTCAATCTGGTCTTCGACCGCGGCACCTTGTTCGGCCTGCAGTCGGGGGGGCGCACCGAGTCCATCCTGATGTCCATGCCGCCCATCGTCAAATGGCGTTATCAGTGGGCGCCGGAAGCGGGCACGCAGGAAGCGCGGCTTTACAGCGATTTCCTGCGCCCGCGCGACTGGGCGCATGAGCCGGCCACGCATCTATGGCTCTAGACCCCGCCCTGTCGGCTCCACCCGGCATGCGCCGGGCACGGGTCGGCTTGTTCGGGGGCTCGTTCGACCCGGTGCATGTGGCCCACCTGGCCCTGGCCCGTTGTGCGCTGGAGCAACTGGGCCTCGATCGCTTGCTGTGGCTGCCTGCCGGTCGGCCCTGGCAGAAGACCGGGCGCGGCTTGGCTTCGCCCGAGCATCGGCGTGCCATGGTGGCGCTGATGCTGGCGGGTGAGTCGCGTTTTGCCATCGACGACAGCGAGCTGGAGCGCGACGGCGCCAGCTACACCATCGACACCGTGCGGGCCCGTCAGGCCGCACATCCGGACGAGGACTTGTTCCTCGTCATCGGCCAAGACCAGTACGAGCGCCTGCACAGCTGGCGCGAGTGGCGCGAGTTGCTGCAGCGGGTGACGCTGGCGGTGGCGGCACGGGCGGGTCAAGAAGTTCGGGGTTCTGCCGAAGTGCAGAAGGAGCCCCATTCCTTGCTGAAACTGGCCCTGCCAGCGATGCAGGTTTCATCAACCCAAGTGCGCGAGCTGGCCTCGCGTGGCGAGGACATCCGCCCCTTGGTGGGCGACGCGGTCGCGGGGTATATTGCCCAGCACCGTCTTTACAGTGAGTAGGTACTGAATGGACATTCGTAAGCTGCAACGCGCCATCGTCGATGGTTTGGAAGATGTGAAGGCCCAGAACATCGTGGTCTTCAACACAGAGCACCTGTCGCCCCTGTTCGAACGCGTGATCATCGCGTCCGGCACCAGCAATCGGCAGACCAAGGCCCTGGCTTCCAGCGTGCGCGTGACAGTCAAGGAGCGCGGCATGGATGTGCTGCGCTGCGAAGGCGAAGAGAACGGCGAGTGGATCATCGTTGACTGCGGCGCGGCCGTGGTCCACGTGATGCAGCCGGCCATCCGCGACTACTACCACCTGGAAGAAATCTGGGGCGGCAAGCCGGTCAAGCTGGCGCTGAACGATGGCAAGACCAAGCTGGTCAAGGCCTCGGAAGAAGAAGACGAGGATGACGCGGCACCGGTCAAAAAGACTGCGGCCAAGAAGAAAGCCGCCGTCAAGCCCTCGCTGCCGGGCAAGCCGGGCGTGAGCAAGAAGGTGGCGGCAGCTGCGGCTGAAGCCAAACCCGCGGCCAAGAAGGTCGCCGCAAAGAAGGCCCCGGCCAAGAAGAGCGCCAGCAGCCGCGAGGTCGATGCCAAGACGCCGGCCGCCAAGACCATCAAGGTGGGCGCCACCAAGCCGGCCGCCAAGAAGCCCGCGGCCAAGAAGGTCGCGACCAAGACCGTGGGTGTGAAGAAGGCGTCGGTCAAGACGGCAGCCAGCAAGACCACCACCAAGTCGGCTGCCAAGCCAGCGGTGAAGGCCGCCGCCAAAAAGGTTGCCGCCAAGCCGGCAGCCAAGCCGGTGGCCAAGAAGGCCGCAAGCAAGAAGAGCGCGTGATCGAGACTGAGACCTGAGTCCGACTGAACGATGCGTTTGTTCTTGATCGCCGTGGGCCAGCGTCAGCCGGCCTGGGCGGATACCGCGTATGAGGACTTTGCCAAGCGCTTTCCGCCCGAGATGCGCCTGGAGCTCAAGGTCGTCAAGGCCGAAACCCGGGGCAGCAAAACGGCCGAGCAGCTGATGGCGGCCGAAGCGCAGCGCCTGGAGGCGGCCTGCCCCAAGGGCGTGCGCCGCATCATCCTCGACGAGCGTGGCGAGCGCCGCACCAGCAAGCAGCTGGCCGAGCGCATGCAGCTCTGGATGGGCGAGGGCCGCGATGCGGCCCTCTTCATCGGCGGCCCCGATGGCCTGCACCCGGACCTCAAGGCCACGGCCGATGAAACCCTGCGCCTGTCCGACCTGACCCTGCCCCATGCATTTGCCCGCGTCCTGCTGGCCGAAGGCTTGTACCGTGCCTGGACCGTCATGACCGGCCACCCCTACCACCGCGAATGAGCAGCCCCAGCCCTTTCATCTATCTGGCCTCGCAAAGCCCGCGCCGCCGTCAGCTGCTGGAGCAGCTCGGCGTTCGCCATGAGCTCTTGCTGCCCGGTCCCGAGGAAGACGCCGAGGCGCTGGAGGCTGTCTGGCCCGGTGAGGTGCCCGAGGCCTATGTGGCGCGGGTGACCCAGGCCAAGCTCGATGCTGCGCTCTCGCGCCGCGCTGCGCGCGGCCTGCCCGAAGCACCGGTGCTGTGTTCCGACACCACGGTGGCGGTGGACCAGCAGATCCTCGGCAAGCCAGCCGACGCTGAAGATGCGCTGCGCACCCTGCGCCTGTTGGCCGGGCGCCGCCACCGCGTGATCACAGCCGTGGCGGTGGGGCAGGCCGGGCGGCGGGAGGCGGCGCTCAATGTCTCCGAAGTCGAGTTCGCGCAGGTCGGCGAGGAGGCCCTGCGCCGCTATGTGGACAGCCGCGAGCCCTTCGGCAAGGCGGGCGCGTATGCGATACAAAGCCAGGCGGCGGCCTGGATTTCGCGCATCGAGGGCAGCTATTCAGGCATCATGGGTCTGCCCCTGTTTGAGACCGCGCAATTGCTGAGCGCCTGGGGCTGGCGCTTCTGAAGTTCGCTCCCCGCGAGCCGCGGCGCCGACGACCACAAGACGAGTCTTGTTGCATGAAGGCCCCAACGTTTCACGGCCCTCATGCAACAGCACTTGCAACTGCATTTGCGACAGCATTCGAGGATTGAGACGAGACGCCATGGAAGACATCCTGATCAATTGGTCGCCGCAAGAGACGCGCGTGGCCGTGGTGGAAAACGGTTCGGTGCAAGAGCTCCATGTCGAGCGCACGCTGGAGCGGGGCCTGGTGGGCAATGTCTACTCGGGCAAGGTGGCCCGGGTTCTGCCGGGCATGCAATCGGCCTTCATCGACATCGGTCTGGAGCGCGCGGCCTTTTTGCATGTCGCCGATCTTCATCTGACCGGCACCCAGGCCGGGCGCAACCATCACGGCGAGGCCGGCGTGGCCACGCCGATCGAGCGCCTGGTCTTCGAGGGTCAGACCTTGACCGTGCAGGTCATCAAGGACCCGATCGGCACCAAGGGTGCGCGCCTGTCCAGCCAGATCAGCATCGCCGGGCGCATGCTGGTGTTCCTGCCGCAGGACGATCACATCGGCATCTCGCAAAAGATCGGCTCGCACGAGGCGCGCGAGCAATTGCGCGCGCGCATGCAAGCCCTGGTCGGCAAGCCGGAGGAGGGCGGGGGTGGCGGCTTCATCCTGCGTACCAATGCCGAAGACGCCAGCGATGAAGAGCTGGCCTCGGACATTGCCTATCTGCGCAAGGCCTGGGCCGCCATCCGCGAGCGCGCCTTCAATTCCCCGCCGGGCACCTTGCTGCACCAGGATTTGAGCCTGGTCGAGCGTGTGCTGCGCGACCTGACCAGCGAGCGCACCGGCTCCATCCGCATCGACTCCAAGCTGCAGTACGACGTGCTGCATGCCTTTGGCGAGACCTTCATGCCGGCGGCCACGGCCAAGCTCGAGCATTACCGCGGTGAACGCCCCATTTTTGACCTCAACAACATCGATGCCGAGCTGAGCCGCGCGCTGGCCCGTCGCGTCGATCTGAAGTCGGGCGGTTATCTGATCTTTGACCAGACCGAGGCCATGACCACGGTCGATGTGAACACCGGCGGTTTTGTCGGTGCACGCAATTTCGACGACACCATTTTCAAGACCAACCTCGAGGCGGCCGGCGCCATCGCGCGCCAGCTGCGCCTGCGCAATCTGGGCGGCATCATCATCGTCGACTTCATCGACATGACGCGCGAAGAGCACAAGTCGGCCGTGCTGACCGAGTTCCGCAAGCAGCTCAGCCGTGACCGCACCAAGGTCACCCTGGGTGGCTTCACCCAGTTGGGCCTGGTCGAGATGACGCGCAAGCGCACCCGTGAGTCGCTCTCGCGCATGCTCTGCGAACCCTGCCCGACCTGCGAAGGCCGCGGCCAGGTCAAGACCGCGCGCACGGTGTGCTACGACATCATGCGCGAGATCCTGCGCGAGGCGCGCCAGTTCTCGCCCAAGGAGTTCCGCGTCGTGGCCGCTGCCAATGTGGTGGAGATGCTGCTCGATGAGGAAAGCCAGCATCTGGCCGGCCTGTCGGATTTCATCGGCAAGCCGATCTCGCTGACCGCCGAGCCGACCAACCAGACCGAGCATTACGACATCGTGCTGCTCTGAACGCTGCCTGTGGGCGCGCCGCGTGCTACATCGCCCTTGCCGGCCGTCCGGCCGCTTGCCCTCAGGCAAAATCCAGACCGTGTCTGCGACCCTGGGTCCCCCTGAGACGATGTCATGTTTCGAAACGCTAGCTTTTCCATGAGTTCTTCCATGTCCGATTTCCTCTCGCGTCGCAACCTTTTGCAAGCGGCGGCTGCGGCGTCCGCGCTGCTGGCCGGGCCGGCACTGGCCCAGTTCCGGGTGGAAATCTCCGGTGTCGGCGGCTCGCAGCTGCCCATCGCCTTGCCGGATTTCCGTGACGAGTCGGCCAGCGGCCAGGCCGTGGCCGCCATCATCCGCGCCGACCTGGAGCGCAGCGGCCAGTTCAAGATCATCGATGCCGGGCCGGGCCTGTTTGAAGGCAGCGCGCCGAATTGGAGCGAGTGGCGCAGCAAGCAGGCCGATGCCCTGGCCGCCGGCTCGGTCAGCCGCCTGGCCGATGGCCGCTTCGATCTGCGCTACAAGCTCTGGGATGTGGTCAAGGGTGCCGATCTGGGCGGCGAAGCCCATGCCGTCACCGCTGAAGATGTCCGTTTGGCCGCCCACCGCATCGCCGACACCATCTACCAAAAGCTGACCGGCGAGCGCGGCGTGTTCGCCACCCGCATGGCCTACGTCACCCGTGCCGGCGGCCGCTACAGCCTGCGCATCACCGATGCCGACGGTGAAGGCGGTCAGGTCGCCCTGGCCAGCCCCGAGCCCATCATCTCGCCGGCCTGGTCGCCCAATGGCCGCGAGCTGGCGTATGTGTCCTTCGAGACCCGCAAGGCCGTGGTCTGGGTGCAGGATCTGCAGACCGGCCGCCGCCGCAAGCTGGCCGATTTCCGCGGCAGCAACAGTGCACCGGCCTTTTCGCCCGATGGCGAATCGGTGGTGATGACTTTGTCGCGCGAAGGCGGCTCCCAGCTCTTCGTGATGAACCGCGATGGCAGCGGTGTGCGCCGCCTGACACAGAGCTCGGCCATCGACACCGAGCCGGTGTTTGCACCCGATGGCCGCTCGATCTACTTCGTCAGCGACCGGGGCGGCAGCCCGCAGATCTACCGCGTGGCGGTGGGCGGCGGCTCGCCCGAGCGCGTCACCTTCAGCGGCAACTACAACATCAGCCCCTCGGTCAGCCCGGATGGCCGCAGCCTGGCTTTCGTCACTCGCTTGAACGGCAGCCAGTTCCGCATCTGCGTGATGGACCTCGCCTCGGGCGTGGTGCAGCAGATCAGCGATGGCAGCGATGACGAAAGCCCGAGCTTCTCTCCCAATGGCCGCCTGATCGTCTACGCCACCCGTTCGGGCGGCCGTGATGTGCTGATGACCAGCACGCTGGACGGTCGCATCAAGGCGAAACTGATTTCCTCGCTTGCCGATGTGCGAGAGCCGACCTGGGGACCCTTCGGTCGTTGATTTCTTTGCAGTTCTGCAGATCGAAAGATGGCAAAGCTGTATGACAATTCGTGGTTGTCAATCCGCCGTCCAGACGGGTGGCTGGCTTTACTTTGATCCGAGCTTGAACCTCGAAAACGAAACAGGAGTGCTTTTCATGAAGATGACGCGTTTTGCTCTGTCCCTCGTGGCCGCTGCCGCTCTGGCAGGCTGCAGCACTGCAGTGAAGCTGGACGAGCCGGCACCGGTGGAAACCCGTCCGGTCACGCAAGCCGCGACGACCAACCCGGCTGCCAATGCCAAGCCCATGGCCGAGTCCAAGGTCCAGACCGTGGACCTGGGTGCTCAGCTGACGGCCGCTGTGGCCAACCAGCGCGTGGTGTATTTCGACCTGGACAGCTATGTCGTCAAGGACGAGTACCGCGGCCTGGTCGATGCCCACGCCAAGCGTCTGAACAACGACCGCAAGATTGCCCTGAGCCTGGAAGGCCACACCGACGAGCGCGGCGGCCGTGAGTACAACCTGGCCCTGGGCCAAAAGCGTGCCGAAGCCGTGGCCAAGTCCCTGAGCCTGCTGGGCGTGGCTGCCAACCAGGTCGAGGCCGTGAGCTTCGGCAAGGAGCGCCCTGCCGCTCAAGGCAGCGACGAAGCTGCTTGGTCCAAGAACCGTCGCGTCGAGCTGAAGGACAAGTGAGATGAAGCTGCCGCGGCTGCTGCCGTTCTGCCTGTTGCTGGCTCTGGCCTTGAGCCAGCCGGCACGGGCTGGCTTGTTTGAAGACGAGGATGCTCGCAAGGCCATTCTCGACCTGCGCGCCAAGCTGCAGCAAAGCGAGGACGCCCAGCGTCAGCGCGCCGAGCAGCTGAGCGCGCTGGTGCAGGAGCAACTGGGCCCGTTGCGCCGCAGCATGCTTGATCTGAACAGCCAGATCGACGGCCTGCGCTCTGAGATCGCGAAGTTGCGTGGTCAGAACGAGCAACTGGCACGTGATCTGTCCGAGACCCAGCGCAAGCTCAACGACCAGCTGCAGGCTTTTGATTCGCGTCTGAAGCCGATGGAGCCCCAGAAGGTGGCGCTTGATGGGCGCGAGTTTCAGGTCGAGCCTGAGGAGCGCCGGCAGTACGAGGCCGCCATGGGTTTGGTGCGTCGCGGTGATTTCGCCGAGGCCACCAGCGCGCTGAACAATTTTGCGCGCCGTTACCCGGCCAGCGGGTACAGTGATTCGGTGCGCTTCTGGCTGGGCAATGCCCAGTACGGCAAGCGTGACTACAAGGACGCCATCGCCAGCTTCAAGGCCTTCATCTCGGGCAACCCCGAGCATCCGCGCGCCGGTGAGGCACTGCTGGCCCTGGCCAACTGCCAGATCGAGCTCAAGGATGTGAAGGGCGCACGCCGCAGCCTGGAAGACCTGCTCAAGGCCTACCCGGGCACCGAAGCTGCGCAAGCTGGCAAGGAGCGCCTGGCCTCGCTCAAGTCCTGACCGTTCGCGCGGGCTGTCGCTTCTCAGCCTTGGCTGGATGCGTGCCGTGGTGACGATATCCAGAGGCCCTGCTTGCAGGGCCTCTTTTCTTTTGCCGACCTAAAATCCAAAGCCTGCCTTTCACTCTTCACAGGGGCGCCCGCGCGTCTGAACTTTCCCCATGGATGACACGCCGCTGAACCTGGGCACCGCGCCAAACTTCACATCCGATTTCCCGCCCGACAGCGAACGCCGTTTTGGCGGCCTGCGTCGCCTCTACGGTGCGGCCGATTACCAGCGTCTGCGAGGCTTGCATCTGGCCGTGGTCGGGCTGGGCGGGGTGGGCTCCTGGGCCGTGGAGGCGCTGGCTCGCTCGGGCGTGGCCGGCCTCACGCTGATCGATCTGGATCAGGTTTCGGAATCCAATATCAACCGTCAGATCCAGGCCCTGGGTTCGACCGTGGGCATGGTCAAGGCCGAAGCGCTGCGCCAGCGCATCCAGGACATCCATCCGGAGTGCCAGGTTCGGGTGATCGAAGACTTTGTGGAGCCAGGCAACTGGCCGTCCATGCTGGGCGGGCCGGAGCAGGAAGCACAGCTGGACGGCTTGATCGACGCCTGCGATCAGGTGCGCGCCAAAGCCTGTCTGGCTGCTTGGGCGCGAGCACGCCAGCTGCCTTTCGTGACCGTGGGCGCCGCCGGCGGCAAACGCGAGCCGCACCGGCTCAGCATCGAAGATTTGTCCGAGACCACGCACGACCCCTTGCTCGCCTCGCTGCGCCAGCGCTTGCGCAAGGAGCATGGCGCGCCGCGTCAGGGCAAGCTGGGCGTGCGCTGCGTGTTTTCGCGTGAGGCTGTGCACCGCCCCGCGGCTGAAGGCGAGGGCGCCGAGCTCTGTGATGTGGACGGCACGTTGAACTGCCACGGCTACGGCTCCAGCGTGGCCGTCACGGCCAGTTTCGGCATGGCGGCGGCCGCTGATTTGATTCAGGCCACCTTGGCACGCAAAGTCCGCTGAGCGGCGTTGTTGGGCTGTCCGGCAGGGCTCCCGGATTGCCTTCGCCGCGTCAGTCTTTGGCACGCAGTTGAGACATGCCTTCGAAGGTTTTTTGGAGCCTTCAAGAAAGTCGTTCAAAGCTCTTGCGAAGGCCAAAAATTCCTGGCTATAATGATGGGCTTCGCTTGATGGGTCGTTAGCTCAGTTGGTAGAGCAGCGGACTTTTAATCCGTAGGTCGCAGGTTCGAGTCCCGCACGACCCACCATCTTTTGATTTGCGAAGGTTGAAGCGCTCAGGCGCTGACCATCGATTAAAAAGTGCGAAGAAGCTGAAAGCGGAAATTTTTAAGATTTTCATCAAAACAGTGGAAATCGCAAAAATAGATGCTATACTGCAAGGCTTGCAAGGTTGTTAAGAAATTAACGCCAAGCAAGACAAACAAAGCGTAGGGCTCTTAGCTCAGTTGGTAGAGCAGCGGACTCTTAATCCGTAGGTCGAGTGTTCGAGTCACTCAGGGCCCACCAAAATTAAGAATGGAACAAGCACCAGATGCGAAAGCGGCTGGTGCTTTTTTCATTGTCGCATCTGAATTGAAGCGCGCCATGTGACCTGGGTGCATGCGCTCGGATCCGCTTGGCCGAAGCCCAGCCGAGGCGCTCAGCTGGATGAACGCTCAGGCGTGGCGTGGTGGTGTGAGAGGGAGCGGGCGCGCGCTTGCGCGCGGGCCCAAGTGCGGCTTCAGTCGCGCGCAGCAGGCGGTTGGTCGGGCGATCCGACCACGGACATGGTCTGGGTGCCGGTGACGATCATGCGCACCATCACCACCAATTGCTCGGTCAGCTCGGGCAGCTTGTCGCGAGGCAGGTCCATGGCGGTGGAGCCGATGGCGAACACCAGGCGAGTGATCGCCTTGGCCGTCAGGCCGGGCTCGTAGAGGCCTGTGCCATTGGCTTCGGCCAGGCGGATCAGGTCCTGGCGCAACTCTTCTTCGAAAAAGCTCAGCTGTCGGTCGACCGCGTGCTTGAACGCATCCGAGCCCACCGTGCCTTCGCGCAGCAGGATGTGCAGCAGCACATCGTTGGAGCTCAGCTGGTCCATGAAAGCCTGCACCGCGCTGCGAACCACACTGGTGCCGCCGATGGAGCGGCGGCGGGCTTCGCCAATGATGTTGCGCAGAGAGAGGCCGGCCAGCTCGATCAGGGCCACGGCCAGCTCGTCCATGTCACGGAACTGGCGGTAGAAGCTGTTGGGCGCAATGCCGGCTTCGCGTGCCACCTCTCGCAGGCTCAGGGAAGAGACGCTGCGGTGCGGGCCGACCAGTTTGAGGGCGGCCTGGATGATGTCATCGCGGGTGATCAGGGCCTTGCGGCCGGGGCCGCTGACACTCGGCGCCTCGTGCGCGTCCACGGCAAGCACCGAAACCGGGGTTTCGAGGGCGGCAGCGTGGGGCAGGGGCGCGAGCGTGGGGGTCATGGAGGCGATCGGTGCGAGGCACGCATCATACCGACGCTTTAATTAATATACGAGCGTATATAAATTTGTATGCTCATGCATATAATGGCTTCAGTCCAGTGTTTCCCCCTGGACGGAGTGTTGTTCGTGAGCGCATTGACCCCCGCAGTTTCCTCCCCGTCCGCCTCTTCTCCGCGCCAGCAGCCCCCATTGCTGCGCCGCTGGGCGGGCGCTTTTGTCGACCCCGCCGTGTTTGACTACTGGGCCGGGCACCTCAACCGCCTCTGGACCTGGGAACGCCCCCTGGCTCGCGTGGTCGAGCGCCGCGAGGCCGCGCTGGGTGCCGTCACCCTGGTGCTGCAGCCCAACCGCCACTGGCATGGATTCATCCCGGGCCAGCATTTGAACCTCGGGGTCGAGATCGAAGGTCGCCGCGTCACCCGCTCCTACAGCCTGTGCGATGTGCCGCGGGCCGATGGTCGCTTCGCCGTCACGGTACAGCAGGTCGATGGCGGTTTGATGTCCACCCATCTGTGCACGCGCACCCGCGTGGGCGATGTGCTGGACGTCGGCCCGGCTTTTGGTGACCTGGTGCTGCCCAGCGCCCTGCAAGGCCGCTACCTGCTGCTGGCCGCGGGCAGCGGCATCACGCCGCTGATGAGCCTGGTGCGTGAACTGGCGGCGCGCCAGATGCCGGTTCCGGTCACGCTGATGTACTGGGTCAAGACCAGCGCCCATGCCTGTTTTGTGCCCGAGCTGCAGGCTTTGACTCAGCGCTTCCCGAACTTCCAGTTTCAGCTGATCGCCACCCAGCAGGGCGGTCGCCGCATCGACGCCGAGCTGCTCGCGCCGCGCCTGGCTGACGTGGGCGCCGAGACCCATGCCCTGGCCTGCGGCCCGGGCGGCTTTGCGGCCCAGGCACGCGAACTGCTCGCGGGCCAGGCGGCCAGCTTCAAGGCCGAGGCTTTCACGCCCGCCGTGCCCTTGAACACCGACAGCAAGCACCAGGTGCAGGTGGAACTGCGCCGCTCCGGCCGCACGCTGGAGGTGGCCTCGGGCATGTCCCTGCTGGCCGCGCTGGAGGCCCAAGGGGTGCGCCCGGCCTCGGGCTGCCGCATGGGCATCTGCCACAGCTGCGTCTGCACCAAGCACGAAGGCCTGGCCGAAGACATGAACACCGGCGAGCGTTGCAGCGAGCCCAACAGCGCGATTCGCATCTGCGTCAGCCGCGCCTGTACCGACCTCAGTTTGGATCTGTAAACAAGCTCATGAGCAAGTCCCTGACCCGCAATCTCTCGCCTGCCGAACTGGAAAGCTTCGGCGCCGAAATCGAGGCCCTGCGTGCCCGCACCGTGGCCGATCTAGGCGTGCGCGATGCGCGCTACATCCGCAACATCTTCAAGGCCGTGCGCTGGACCGAGGTGATCGGCCGCGCCGCGCTGATGATCGGCGCCTTCCTGCCCATGCCCTGGCTGATCGGTTTCTGGATCGTCGGCGCGCTGAGCCTGGCGCTGTCCAAGATTCTCGACAATATGGAGCTGGGCCATAACGTCATCCATGGACAGTTCGACTGGATGGGTGACCCCAAGTTCCAGGGCAAGAGCTTCGAGTGGGACATCGTCGGCACCAGCGACAACTGGCGCAAGACCCACAACTTCCGCCACCACACCTACACCAACATCCACGGCCTCGACGACGACATCGGCTACGGCCTGCTGCGCCTCTTCCCTGAGCAGAAGTGGCAGCCCCTGGCGCTGATTCAGCCCATCGTGGCGGTCTTTTTTGCGCTGTTTTTCCAGTGGGGCGTGGCCATCCAGAACCTGCCCAAGGGCGGCTATTTCGGCAAGCATGGCCGCGCTGCGCGCCGCGAGCTCAAGCTGGCCGGTCGCAAGATCTCGCACCAGCTGATCAAGGATTACCTGATCTTCCCGGCCCTGGCCGGCCCGGGTTTCCTGGTGGTGCTGACGGGCAATCTGGTCGCCAATATGCTGCGCAATGTCTGGACCTACACCATCATCTTCTGCGGTCACTTCACCACCGAGGTCGAGACCTTCCACCGCAATGTGCTGAAGAACGAGACCCGCGCCCATTGGTACTGGCGCCAGATCCGCGGCTCCAGCAATTTGGCCGGTGGCTTTGTGCTGAACACGCTGTCGGGCAATCTGAGCCACCAGATCGAGCACCATCTCTTCCCCGATGTGCCTGCCAATCGCTATGTCGAGATGGCGCCGGTGGTGCGCGACATCTGCCGCCGCTACGGTGTTCACTACAACACCGGCTCGCTGCCCAAGCAGTTCGGCCAGGTGATCTGGCGTATCCTGCGCCACAGCTTCCCGAGCCGGCCGCGCCGCGCGGCGGTGGCCAGCCTGCAGGGTTGATTCGCAGGCGCGTCATACCAGCGATGGGCGAATGAGAAAAGGGCGGAGCGCCATCGGCGCTCCGCCCTTTGTCGTTTCAGGCCCGGTGGCGGCCGCTCACCAGATGCGCAGGCGCTCGGCGGCCGGCTTGAACAAGGCGTCACCGGCCTTGGTGCCGAAGGCCTCGTGGAAGCCGTCGTGGTTGCTGATCGTGCCGTTGGCGCGGAACTCGCCGGGCGAGTGGCTGTCCGTGGTCAGCTGCTGCAGCAGGCGTTCGTCGCGGTACTTGTTGCGCCAGATCTGCGAGAAGCCGAGGAAGAAGCGCTGGGCGCCCGTCGTGCCGCCGATCACCGGCGCCGGCTTGCCGCCCAGCGAGCGCAGATAGGCCTTGTAGGCGATCTGCAGGCCGGACAGGTCGGCGATGTTCTCGCCCAGGGTCAGGCGGCCGTTGATGCGTTTTCCGGGCAGGGGCTGGTAGCCCTCGTACTGCGCCACCAGCTTGGTAGCGATGGCTTCGAAGGCGGCGCGGTCTTCCTGGGTCCACCAGTCGCGCAGCACGCCGTCGCCGTCGAACTGGCTGCCGCGGTCGTCAAAGCCGTGGCTGATCTCATGACCAATCACAGCACCGATGGCGCCGTAGTTGATGGCGTCGTCCGCTTCCATGCTGAAGAAGGGCGGTTGCAGGATGGCGGCCGGGAAGACGATCTCGTTGGCCGAACCGCTGTAGTAGGCGTTGACGGTCTGCGGCGTCATGCCCCATTCCTTGCGGTTCACCGACTGGCCGGCCTTGGCCACCATGCGATCCCAGGCGAAGCGGGCGGCGCGCTGGCTGTTGCCGAAGGCATCACCGGGCTTGACCTCGAGGCGGCTGTAGTCGCGCCACTGCTCAGGGTAGCCGATCTTGGTCGTGTACTTGGACAGCTTGTCCTGGGCCTGCGCCTTGGTGGCCGGGCTCATCCAGCTCAGGCCATCGATCGAGTCCTTGTAGGCCGCCATCAAATTGGCCACAAGCGTCTGCATGCGGGCCTTGTAGGCGGCTGGGAAGTGGCGCGCCACCCAGAGCTCCCCCACCGCCTCGCCGAGCGCGCTGTTGGTGTCGTTGATGGACTGTTGCCAGCGCGGCAGCTCGGTCTTGGCGCCGGTCAGGGCCTGGCGGAAGGCGAAGTTGGCTTCGCGCACGGCCTTGGGCAGCACATCGGCGCTGCGGCTCAGGGCGTGCAGGCGCAGGTAGAGCTTCCAGTCCTCCAGCGGCTGCTCGGCCAGCAGGCCGGCCAGGGCGCGGATGGCGCTGGGCTGGGCCACATCGATGCTGGTGGTCTTGCCCAGGCCGGCCGATTCCAGATAGGCCGTCCAGTCGAAGCCGGGCGCCTGTTCGCGCAGATCGCCCACGCGGGTCGGGTTGTTGGTCTTGACCGGGTTGCGGTTGTCGACCTTGTCCCAGTGCACGGCGGCGATGCGCTCTTCCAGGGCCAGCACGCGCTGGGCGGCCGCGGCGGGCTCGGCTTCTCCGGCAAAGCCGGCCAGCTGGCTCAGATAGGCGCGGTAGGCCTCGCGAGCCTTGGCCATGCGAGCGTCGTCCTTGAGCAGGTAGTAGTCGCGATCCGGCAGGCCCAGGCCGCTCTGGCCCATGCGCACGCCGTTCATCTTGGGGTTCTTGGCCTCGGCCGTCACCCCCACGCGCACCGGTGAGGCGGCGAAGAGCTGCGAGCGGCCCAGCCACTGCGCCAGCGCCGTCCGGTCCTTGATGGCCGAGATCTCTTTCAGCAGCGGCTGGATGGGCGCCAGACCGGCGCGCTCGATCGCCTCGGTGTCGAGGTGGCTGCGGTAGTAGTCGGCGATCTTCTGGGCATTGCTGCCGGCAGCGTGCTGGCCGCGGGCCAGCTCATCGATCAGGGCGCGCACGCGTGCGTCGGACTGGTCGATCAGCAGATCGAAGCTGCCATAACGCGATTTGTCAGCGGGGATCTCGGTGTTCTTCAGCCATAGGCCGTTGACGGCTCGGAACAGATCGTCCTGCGGCCGCACGCTGGGGTCGAAGCTGCTGCGGTCCAGGCCCTGGATGCTGGGTGCGGCAGTTTCGGCGGCCAGGGCCGGGCCGGCACCGAAGGCCAGCTGGGTCAGCAAGGCCAGGGTGGCGAGCTTGAACGGGGTTTTCATCATCAACATGGGCAGGTTCTTCCTGAAAAAGGAGCGGGGTCGAAGGCGGGCGCTCACCAGATGCGGATGCGCTCGCCCTCGGGCTTGAACAGGCGGTCGCCCTTGCGGGTGCCGAAGGCTTGGTGGAAGGCGTCGTGGTTGACCACGCCGCCGTTGGCGCGGAACTGGCCCGGCGAATGCGGGTCGGCCATCAGCTGTTGCAGCAGCAAGGGCGGGCGCACCTTTTCACGCCAGATCTGCGCGAAACCGAGGAAGAAGCGCTGCTCACCGGTGTAGCCATCCAGCACCGGCGCCGGCTTGCCGCCCAGCGATGCCTGATAGGCCTTGAAGGCGATCTGCAAGCCCGACAGGTCGGCGATGTTCTCTCCCAAGGTCAGCTGGCCGTTGACGCGCTTGCCGGGCAGGGCCTGGTAGGCGCTGAACTGCTGGGCCAGGCGCTGGCCCAGGGCCTCGAAGGCCTTGCGGTCGGCCGGCTGCCACCAGTCGCGCAGCATGCCGTCGCCGTCGTACTGGGCGCCTTGGTCGTCGAAGCCGTGGCTGATCTCGTGGCCGATCACGGCACCGATGCCGCCGTAGTTGACCGCGTCATCGGCCTTCATGTCGAAGAAGGGCGGCTGCAGGATGGCGGCCGGGAAGACGATCTCGTTGAAGGTCTCGTTGTAGTAGGCGTTGACCTGCTGCGGCACCATGCCCCATTCGCTGCGGTCCACCTTCTGGCCCAGCTTGGCGGCCTCGCGGGCCCAGGCGAACTGCGCCGCGCGCTGCTGATTGCCCAGCGCGTCGCCGGCCTTGACCTGCAGGGCGCTGTAGTCGCGCCAGACATCGGGGTAGCCGATCTTGACCAGGTATTTGGACAGCTTGTCCTGCGCCTGCAGCTGGGTCTCGGGCGTCATCCAGCTCAGGCCGTCGACCGAGCTCTTGTAGGCGGCCAGCAGATTGGCCACGAGCTCCTGCATGCGCGCCTTTTGCGCCGGCGGGAAATGCTGGGCCACGTAGAGCTCGCCCACGGCTTCGCCCAGGGCTTCGTTGATCGCATCCACGCCTTGCTTCCAGCGCGGCAGCTCCTGCTGCGTGCCGCTCATGGCGCGGCCGTGGAAGGCAAAGGCGGCGGCGCGGAAGGGCTGGGGCAGCACGGCAGCGTGGGCGTCCAGGGTGTGCAGCTTGGCGTAGAGCTTCCAGTCGGCCAGCGGCGCTTCGGCCAGCAATTGGGCCAGGCCGCGGATGGCGCTGGGCTGGGCCACGGTCAGCTTGTCCACGGCCTTGAGTTGGGCGGCGGCGAAGAAGGCGTTCCAGTCCAGGCCCGGCGCGGCTGCGCTCAGCTCGGCCGGCGTCATCGGGTTGTAGGTCTTTTGCACATCGCGGCTGCTGACCACGTCCCAGTGCGCCTTGGCCATGCGCGTTTCCAGGGCCAGCACGCGGCGTGCGGCTTCGGCCGGCTGGGCTTCGCCGCTCAGGCGGGCCAGCTTGCTCAGGTAGGCCAGATAGGCGCTGCGGGCCTTGGCCAGGCTGGGGTCGCGCTGGTTCAGGTAGTAGTCGCGCTCGGGCAGGCCCAGGCCCGACTGGGCCAGCTGCAGGCGGTTGACCATGGGCTCCTTGGGGTCTGGGCCCAGGCCCAGGCGGAAGGGTTGGCGCAACTGGCCTTGCGCCGAGCCCAGCCAGACCAGCAGCTGCTCGCGGCTGGCCAGTGCAGCAATCTCGTCCAGGCGCGGCTGCAGGGCGCTCAAGCCCTCGCGGTCGATGCGGGCAGTGTCCAGAAAGGCGGCGTAGAACTGGCCGATCTTGGCCTCCTTGCTGCCTTCGGACTGAGGCTGCGCCGCCAGGCCCTCGGCCAGGGCGCGCACGCGCTGGTCGCTGAGCTCGGCCAGTTTCTCGAAGCTGCCCCAGGAGCCCTTGTCGGCCGGGATGGTGGTGGCCTTGATCCAGCCGCCGTTGGTGGCGCGGAACAGGTCGTCCTGCACCCGCACCTTGCGGTCGAAGTAGGGCAGGTCCAGGCCGGAGGCCGGTGCGTCTGCGGCCAGGGCCGCGCCGCTGGCCAGGGCGCTCAGGCCCGAGATGCCGGCGACGTGGAGCAGGGCCACCAGGGTGCAGTGTTGGAAGGCGTTCATGGCGGGAGTTCGCAAATCAAAGATCAGGTTCAGAAATGGGAAATGCCCGGCTTCCTGCGAAACCGGGCATTGGCAATCGGGGCAGACCGCGCATGTGGAGATCGGTTGGCCTGAGCCTACCCGCCATGGCCGGGTGTGCCGAAAGTCAGCGCTCGGGAGTTTCCCGAGTCGAGCTTCAAGGCTGTGTTCAATCCAGCGAGACGCTCTGGCCTTGCACCCAGACCTGTTGCAGCTGCAAGTCCGTATCCAACACCACCACATCGGCCCAGGCGCCGGCCTGCAGGCGGCCGCGCTCGGCCAGGCCCAGGTAGTCGGCCGGGTTGCGCGAGAGGCGCGCCGAAGCGTCTTCCACGCTGAGGCCCACCTCGACCAGATTGCGCAAGGCCTGATCCATGGTCAGGGCGCTGCCGGCCAGGGAGCCGGTGGCCAGGCGCACGCAGCCCAGGCACTTGAGCACGCGCTGCGAGCCCAGGCTGTATTCGCCGTCCGGCATGCCGGTTGCCGCGGTGGCGTCAGTCACGCAGTAGAGCTTGGGGATGGCGCGCAGGGCCGCGCGCATGGCGCCCGGGTGCACATGCTGCAGATCGGGGATCAGCTCCGCGTACTCGGCATGGGCCAGGGCCGCGCCCACCATGCCGGGCTCGTAATGGTTGAGCCCCGGCATGCCGTTGAACAGATGGGTGAAGCCGGCCACGCCGGCCTTGAGCGCGGCCACGCCGTCCTCATAGCTGCCGGCGCTGTGGCCGATCTGCACCCGGATGCCCAGGGCGCTGAGCTCGGGGATCAGGGCCAGATGGCCGGGGATCTCGGGTGCCAGGGTCAGCACCTTGATGGCCGCCAGGGCAGAGAAGGCCTGCACCGCGTCCAGCGTGGCGCGGCTGACGATGTCGGGTTGGGCACCGAGCCGGCGTGAGCTCAGGTAAGGGCCTTCCAGATGCACGCCGAGGATGCGCGCCTCGTCGGCTCGCGGCTCGGCCATCACCGCGCCAATGCCTTGCAGGGCGTGCTCGATATCGCCTTGCGGCGCGGTCATGGTGGTGGCCAGCAGGCTGGTCGTGCCGTGGCGGGCATGGGCGCGCGCGACGGTGCGGGCGCTCTCGCCGCCCTCCATGATGTCCACGCCCTGGCCGCCGTGCACATGGAGGTCGACAAAGCCAGGCAGGATCAGCCGGTGCTCGGGCGCGCAGGCGTCCTCATGCAGGGCGGCGATGCGCCCGTCGGCTAAGAATTCGAGATGGCCGCGAACCCAGCCCTGCGGGCCGAGGATGCGACCCGAGAGGGACTGCTGCGGGTTCATGGAAGTGACAGGTTAGGAAAGTACGTGATTCGAAATCAGTCGACCACGATCAGTTCGATGCCGAGGCGCAGCAGGCCTTCGCGGTACTCCTGGTTGATGCCCGCATCGGTGATGACGGTGTGCACGCGGTCCATCTGGATGATGCGGTGCAGGCTGACCCGGCCGAACTTGGAGGCGTCGCTGACGACAAATACCTTCTTGGCGCGCTCGACCATCTTGCGGTTGATGCTGGCCTCGGCCTCGTGGTGGGTGGTGATGCCGAACTGCAGGTCCAGGCCGTCCACGCCGAGGAAGAGCTTGTCGAAGTTGTAGCCATTCAGGCTGGCTTCGGCCTGCGAGCCCTGGATGGACAGCGACTTCTTGCGCAGCAGGCCGCCGGTCAGCATCAGCTCCACACCCTCGGCGTCGGCCAGCTCCCAGGCGATGTTCAGGCCGTTGGTCATCACCGTCACGCGGGCGTCGGCCGGCAGGTGGCGCAGATGGCGGGCCAGGGGCATGGTGGTGGTGCCCGAGTCGATGATGATGTTGTCGCCCGGCTCGACCAGGGCAGCCGCGCGCGCGCCGATGCGCTCTTTCAGCGTCGAGTTCAGCTCATCCTTCTGGCGGATGTTCTGCTCCTGTGGCGGCATGCGGTTCATGCTGGCGCCGCCGTAGTTGCGGGTGACCAGGCCCTGGTCCTCGAAGACGCTCAGGTCGGTGCGAATGGTCACGGCCGACACGCCCATCATGGGCACCAGCTCGGCCACCTGCACGCTGCCTTGCTCCATCAGCATCTGCAGGATTTGTTCGCGCCGCTCTCGGGTATTCCTCATGGACTCGTGGCTTTCGATTCAAGAAGTTTTTGGGGCTCAAACTCAAGCTGGCTTGTGGCCGACCCGGTTGAAAGCTTTTGTTCGGAATGAATCTTAGTTGAACGAAAGAATCGAGATATTGGTACTTTCGATGTGTCCGTGCCTCGGTTGAGCACTCAGGCGGCGTGGCGGTTGCGGGCACAGGCTCGGGCGTAGCGAGTCAGCTCCAGCCCCACTTTGTGGCGGGCCAGGGCTGCGGGCTCGGCCACGAGTTCACCGGCCAGCACGGCCTCGAACTGCTGCGGCAGATGCTGGCTCAGCAAGGGCAGGGGAATGCCGCTGGCCTTCAGATTGGCAATCAGGCGCTGCAGGGCGGCTTGCACCTCGGGCTCGCCCCAGTAGTAGCGGCAGCGGTCGCTGAAGGCAAAGCGGCGCAGCAGGCGCTGCTCGTCTGGGCTGCCGGCATAGTGCTTGGCCCAATGCTTGGGTTGCTCCAGCATGCAGCGCTCGAGCACGCCGGGCAGATCGGCCTGGTGCTCGGCCGGCAGCAGCTCGCGCTCGATGGCCGAGAGCGCAAACCAGGCCTCGCGCAGCGCAAACGTCACCGCCGGGCCGACCTTGAGGATGGCGTAGTGATCGCGCACCAGGGCGTGCAGCGAGGCCTCGGTCTGGTAGTCGGTCGAGTGCGCCTCGAAGACCAGGCGTGGCTGCGCCTGCACAAAGGCCGACAGCGCCGCGGCGGCGGCCGGCTGGTATTGCTGGACCTGGCTGTGGTCGAAATCGACGCCGGGCTGCACCACCATAGCGATCACGCGCAGCCAGGCAGCATCCAGGCCCTGGGCCGAAAAGGCCTGCTCGTGCACGGCCAAAGTGGCGGCTGCGGCCGCGGGCGCGGTGACCGAGACGCCGCCGCCCAGCGAAGCCTCGCCGCCGGGCACAGGCACCTCGGTGCCGATCACATAGACCGGCGGCGTCAAACCCAGGCGCGTGGCCGTGGCCTCGGCCACCAGGGCCAGATCGGCCGAGCGCGCGGCCACGGTCGCGTCGCTGAGCGGCCGGGCGTCGTCGGCGCAGGCCATGCTGCAGTCGAGGTGGATCTTTTCGAAGCCCGCCGCCACATAGGCCTCGATCAGCACGCGGGCATGGCCCATGGCCTCAGACGCCGGCAGATGCTGCCAGGCATTGGGGCCTAGGTGGTCGCCGCCCAAGGCGATGCGATCAAGCGGGAAGTGAGCCTCCGCCGCCAAGGCCTGCACATAGTCGCGGAACTGCGGCGGCGTCATGCCGGTGTAGCCGCCGAACTGGTCCACCTGGTTGGAGGTCGATTCGATCAGCAGCGGCGTGTCGTAGGCGCGCGCCACCTCCATCGCCGCCTGCAACACAAAAGGGTTGGCCGAGCAGACGCTGTAGAGGCCGATAGGCTGGCCGCTGCGGTGGGCGGTGATGGTGGCGAGCAGGTGGGACATGATCAGAAAGGAAAAGGAGGGGAGGCGGCGGGCTTCAGCTCAGGCGCTGTCGCGCCAGCAGCGCGGCACCGCGCGCGCCGCCGGCATCGCCGAAACGCGGCGGCAGGATGGGCGGCACGCTGACGCCCTGGAAGAGATGCGGGCGTATCGCCTCGGGCAGATCGGTGTACAGGCTTTGCAGCTTGGACAGGCCGCCGCCCAGCACCAGCACATGGGGGTCGTAGGCCATGATCAGACCGGCCAGGGCATGGCCCAGCAGGTCCAGATGCACGGCCAGGGCCTGGCGTGCGTGGGCCTCGCCCGCATCGGCTGCGGCCACGATCTCGGGCACGGACTGGCCAGCAGGGCCGCCGAAATGCTGGAACAGGGCCGCCAGGCCGCTGCCCGAGACATAGCGCTCGACGCAGCTTTGCAGCCCGCAGGCACAGGCCAGCAGGGGCAGGCGGTGGCGCTGTTGCAGCAGCGCCGGCAGGGCCCAGTGGCCCCACTCACCGGCCAGTCCGTTGTAGCCGGCGATCAGCCGGCCCTGGACGCAAAAGCCGCCGCCTGCCCCGGTGCCGAGAATGGCGCCGAACATCGAAGCAAAGCCCTCGGCCGCGCCGCCTTGCGCCTCGGACAGGGCAAAGCACTGGCAGTCATTGCCGATGGCTACCGGCCGGCCCAGGCGCTCGCGCAGGGCTTGCGGCACGGCGCGGCCACTGAGCGCGGGCACGTTCGAGCTGAGCTGCAAGCCGGTCTGCGGGCTGATGATGCCGGGCAGGCCCAGGCCCACGCGGCCGATGCAGCCCAGGGCCCGGTCGGCCTCGGTTACCAACTCGGCAATCGCCTCGACAAAGGCTTCGAAATCCTGGGTCGGCGTGGCCACGCGGCGGCGGTAGAGCTCGGCGAAGCCGGGCGCGCCGCCATCAAAGGCGACCAGCTCGATCTTGGTGCCGCCGATGTCCAGGCCGTAGCAGGGCGCGCCGGCCGGCGGGCTGGACTCAGTCGCAGTGGGCACGGGCGGACTCGACATAGGGATAAATCTCCACACCCTGCACGACCCGGTTGACCGTGCCATCGGGGAAGGGATTGTCCGGCGTCAGGCCCAGGGCCACCGAGCGGTGTAGGGCGTACTGCTGGGCCAGGATCAGCCACAGCGTGGTCAGCCAGCTGTCGCTCAGGCCGCTGGGCTCGGCGCTCAGGGCGCGGCTCAGCAGAGGGTTGTCGCCCTGCAGCGCGCCGGCACCGGCCTCGCCGATCAGCAGCACGCGGCCGGCAATGCCGTCGCGCAGCAGCTCGTTCAGCAGGTCTTGCTCATAACGGCGCGCATGCGCGTCCTGCGACTGGAAGATCACGACCAGGCTTTGGCCATTGAGCATGGATTTGGGGCCGTGGCGGAAGCCCAGCAAGGTGTTCGAGAAGGCCAGCACCCGGCCGCTGGTCAGCTCCAGCACCTTGAGCGCCGACTCTTGCGCCAGTGCCTCCAGCGGGCCGCTGCCCAGGTAGACGATGCGGTCGAAAGGCTGGGCGGCCAGCTCGGCCAGGGTGGCCGCATGCTGGGCCAGCAAGGCCTCGGCGCGGCTCGCCACCAGCTCCAGGCGGGTCAGGCGTTCGGCCCAGGGTGCGCGGCTGAAGGCGGCCAGGGCGGCCAGCTGCATGCTGCTGAAGCTGCTGGTCATGGCAAAGCCGCGGTCGCAGGAGGCGGCCGGCATCAGCAGGTTCAGGGTGTCGGCGCGGGCGGCGTTGTTGCGATAGAGCTCGCCCTCGGCATTGCAGGTGATGTTCAGGAAGCGCGGCGCATCGATCTGCTGACGCAGCAGCTCGACGGCAGCCAGGCTTTCCGGGCTGTTGCCGCTGCGCGCGAAGGACACCAGCAAGGTGGGTTGCTCGCGCTGCAGATAGAGCTCGGGGTGGGTCAGCAGGCTGGTGGTGGCCACGGCGCGCACCTCGGCCGGCCAGTCGCGGTTGATTTCGTCGGCCAGGGTCTGGCCCACATAGGCCGAGCTGCCCGCGCCGGTCAGGATGACCCGGTGGCTGGGCTGGCTCAGCCATGCGTCGAGAAAAGCGCGCAGCTGGGCTTGATGGTCGGCCAGCGAGGCGGCCAGCTCGCGCCAGACGCGGGGCTGCTGCGCGATTTCCTCCGCCGTGGCCAGGCCTTGCACTTGCTGCCAGTCGCTGGCGCTGCGGTTGAGAAGAGTAGTCATTGTTTTTATCGAAAGATTGTCGTGAAATTTATCGTTTAACTTTCGATTCGTCAAGCAAGCTCGCGTAAAGGAAAGAAATATCGATGAAACAAAAGAAATTGACTTTCGGGTGATCGCTTCAAGCCAGGCCGGCTGCGCCGGGCCGGGTGTCCGCTGGCCCATCGGGCTGCTTCAGCTGTCCTTGCGACGCAGTTGGTCCAAGGCCACGGCCAGCAGCAAGATGCCGCCGCGCACCATGTACTGGTAGAAGGCGTCGATATTGAGCAGGTTCATCGCGTTCTGCACCGTGCCCATGATGAGCACGCCCACCACCATGCCCGAGATGCTGGCGCGGCCGCCCATCAGCGAGACACCGCCCAGCACGCAGGCCGAGATCACATTGAGCTCGAAGCCCTGGGCCGCATTGGGCTGGCCGCTGGTGATGCGCGCCGCCAGGATGACGCCGGCCGCCGCCGCCACCACACCCTGGATCAGGAAGATGGTGATGCGCACGCGGGCCACGTGGATGCCGGCCAGGCGGGCGGCTTCGGGGTTGCCGCCGATGGCCAGGGTGTTGCGGCCGTAGACCGTGCGGTTGAGCAGCAGGGCAAACAAGGCCACGCAGGCGATGGTGATCCAGACCGGCACCGGCAGGCCCAGCCAGAAGGCATTGCCGAGCTCAAAGAAGGCATCGGCCGAGATGCCCACGGCCTGGCCGCCCGCGGTGATGAAGGCCAGGCCGCGCACGATCTCCATGGTGGCCAGGGTGGTGATCAGGGCGTTGATCTTCCAGCGCGCGATCACCACGCCATTGACCCAGCCGATCACGGCGCCGGCCGCCAGGGCCGCAGCAATGCCCAGGGCGATGCTCTCGGTCTGGTTGATCACGGTGGCGCAGAGCACGCCGGCCAGGGCCACGGTGGAGCCGATGGACAGGTCGAAATCGCGCGAGGCGATGCAGAAGGTCATGGCGCAGGCCACCATGCCGATCTGCGAGACCGAGAGTGCCAAGCCGATCATGTTCGGCACACTGAAGAAATACTCCACCGTCAGCGAGAGCGCGCCGAAGAGCAGGGCGAAGATCAGCAGCAGGCTGTGCTCGTCCAGCAGGCGCAGCAGGGTCTTTGGGCGGGCGGGGGAGGCGGCTTGCATGGGCTCTGGCATGGGCGTGGAAGACAAAGAGTCGGTGCTCGTGTTCATCGGGGTCGATTCAGGATTCGGTGACAGTCGAGATCAGGGCTTCAGGCCGCTTGCGCTTCTGGGCGGGCGCCGCCATCGGGCAGGGCCAGGGCCAGCACCCGGGCCTCGTTGGCTTCGCCGCGGGCCAGGCTGCCGGCGATGCGGCCCTGGCGCATGACCAGCACCCGGTCGGCCAGGCCCAGCACCTCGGGCAGCTCGCTGGAGACCACGACGATGGCCACGCCGCGCGCGGCCAGCTCATGCAGCACCTCGTAGATTTCGCTCTTGGCGCCGATGTCGATGCCGCGGGTGGGCTCGTCGATGATCAGCACCTTGAGCTCGCGCTCGGCCAGCCAGCGGGCCAGGATGGCTTTTTGCTGGTTGCCGCCCGAGAGCAGGCGGATCTCCTGCGCCGGGCTTGGCGTCTTGATGCGCAGGCGGGCGATGAACTCGGCCGCCACCTCGGCCTCGCGGCGGGCGTTGATCAGCAGGCCGGAGTTGTTGCGCCGGCAGCTGAGGTTGATGTTCTCGGCCACCGAGCGGCAGCCGATGATGCCTTGCTCCTTGCGGTCCTCAGGGCAGAACATGAGGCCGGCGGCGATAGAGCTTGCGACCGAATCGCCGCGCAGTGGCTCGCCGTCCAGCCACACCTTGCCGCTGCGGCGCGGGTCGGCGCCGAAGACCAGGCGCATCAGCTCGCTGCGGCCCGCGCCCATCAGGCCGAAGAAGCCGACGATCTCGCCGGCGGCGACTTCAAAGCTGGCCGGCTCGGGCAGACTGCGGCCGCTCAACTGCTGCACCTGCAGGCGCGGGTTGCGTGCAGGGGTTTCGTGAGCTGCCACGGCTTGCTTTTTCCTGCCGCTGCCGAACACATCCTGGATTTCGCGGCCCACCATGGCCTGCACCAGCTGATCGCGGCTGACGCCTTGCAGGCTGGCGAAGCGGCCGACCGAGCGGCCATCGCGCAGCACGCTGGCGCCGTCGCAGAGGGCGAAGATTTCATCCAGGCGGTGCGACACATAAATCAGCACCTTGCCCTGATCGCGCAGCTCGCGCACCAGGCGGAACAGGGTCTCGGTCTCGCTGTGCGAGAGCGAGCTGGTCGGCTCGTCCAGCGCGATCACACGCGCATCGCGCAGCACCGCCTTGCAGATCTCCACCATCTGGCGCTGGCCGATGGACAGCTCGATCATGCGGGCGTCCAGGTCGAGCGCGATGCCGATGCGGGCCAGCTGGGCACGCATCTGCGCGCGCGCCTCGGCAAAGCGCACAAAGCCCCAGCGCTGCGGCAGACGGCCCAGCCAGAGGTTTTCCAGCACCGTCATCTCGGGGATGTATTGCAGCTCCTGGTGGATGACGGCAATGCCCTGGTTCAGCGCATCGGCCGCACTCTTGAACTGCAGGGTCTGGCCGGCGAGCTGCAGGCTGCCGCCGTCGGGGCGCAGCTCGCCGCCAAGGATTTTCAGCAGCGTGCTCTTGCCCGCGCCGTTCTCGCCCAGCAGGGCATGAACCTGGCCGGCCGGGATGTCGAGGTCCACGCCTCCCAGGGCGCGCACGCCGGGGAAGGATTTGCTGAGCGCGCGGATGTGCAGGTCCTGCTTCATGAGGTCACAGGCCCAGGCTGGTTCGCATCTGCTTGAAATTGGCGCGGTCGGCCAGGGTGCCGCTGGTCAGGGTCAGCTTCGGGGGCTCCTTGCCGTTCTTGATCCACTCGAACATGGCGACCGCCGTGTCATAGCCGTGCTTGCGCGGGCTCAGCATGACGGTGGCGACGAAGCCGGTGGGCTCGGCTTTGGAGAACTCGTTGACGGCCGACTGGCTGCCGCCGATGCCCACGCCGATCACGCTGGCGGCCTTGAAGCCCTTGCCCTCGCTGGCGCGCACGCCGCCGAGCACGGCCTCGTCATTGGGGCCGAAGACCAGCCACTGCTTGAACTTGGGATTCTGGGTCAGGGCCACGGTGGCGGCGTTGAAGGCGTTCTCGGTGTCGGCCTTGGGCATGGGGGCGCTGACGATGTTGGCGGCCGGCAGGCCGGCCTGGGTCAGCACGGCACTGCTGCCATCGGTGCGCTCCTTGGAGGTGCTGAGCTGGTCGTAGGTGACGCGCAGGGCGCCGACCTCGGCCAGCTTCCAGCCGCGCTTTTTCACTTCGGCCAGCAAGGCCTCGCCGACCTGGGCGCCGATGGCGCCGGCCGAGATGCCGACATGGGCAATCGCCTCGATCGGTTTGCTGGCGCCGTTGACCAGGCGATCGTCCACGCTGATCAGCTTGAGATTGGCCTGGCGCGCGCGCGCCTGCAGGGCCGGGCCCAGCTTCACATCGGGGGCGCAGACGATCATGCCCTGGGCGCGCTGCGCGGCCAGGTTGTCGATGGCGGAGAGCAGCTTGTCGCCATCGGGCGCGGCGATCTTGATCAGGGTGAAGCCCTTGTCCTTGGCGGCCTGCTCGGCATGGCGCCACTCGTCCTGGAACCAGGGCTCGTCGACCTGCTTGATGATGAAACCGATCTTGACCGGCGAAGCGGCATCGGCGGCCAGGGCGGCTGTGCTCAGCAGGCCCGCAGAGAGCAGGGCGGCGCTGCCGGCCGCCAGGGCCAGGCGGCGGCAGATGGCGCGGCGGGCTGGGGGCAGAGGCAGCGCAGTGGCGGCGTCAGGGCTCGGTGTGGCGGTCGGTTTCATCGCATGTCTCCTCGGGGTCGGGCCTGCGGGCCCGTGGCGTCTGGATGGTTGGGGCGGGTGCTTCTTGCGCTGTGGCGCCTGCAAGCCGGGGCCGCAGGCGCAGAGGGCTGGCACGCAGGCCGGAGTTTCGTCTCTTTTGCGACCCGCGCCCGGCACTTCACCCGCAATGCTTCTGTTTAGTGCTTGTTTCTTTCGAAACGAAACCTTTAACTTTCGAAATTGCCGGCCAATTGCCGTCCCGTGACAGCAACATCGGCTCAGAACAAAACTTTCGAAGCAAGAATGTATCAATAAAAATCTTTCTTTTCACAAGTCCGGCAAGAATTTCCGCTAGTGGTTTCTACTGAATTTGTCTTTTTCGCAGGGGTATTGCTGGTTTTCTTCGTTGACATCTTGCTTTGTGCTGCATAGAGTCTTTCCATTGCTTTCGATTTGCGCAAACGAGCGAAGGGCTCGCGGCGCAGACGGAAAAGGCCGTTCACCCGGGCGGCCTCACCCACACACCGCAAACCCGGCCGCGCCAGTTCCAAAGGCGGCAGCGAGGATTTGCAGGACGTCGTTGATTCAGAGGGATATGCAGATGGTCAAGAACCGCTTACCGCAGCCGACGCTGCCAAGCCATGCGCCAAGCACCGCGCTGCGCACGCCGGCCTTGGCCCTGGCTGTGCTCCAGGTCTGCGGTGGCCTGCTGCTGGCTGCGGCTGAGGTGGCGGCGGCGCCGCTGGGTGCGCTGCGCGAGATTCAGGCCGTGCCGGCTTCCGCCACGCCGGCGCCGGGCGAAGGCCTGCAGCAGTGGGATCTGCGCACCGACAGCAAGATGCGTCTGCGCATCAGCCTGCTCAAGCCCGATGTGCTGCGCCTCTGGGCCGGGGCCAAGGATCAGCTGCAGTCCGCCGGTGACAAGGCGGCGCCCATCGTCATCGAGACGGTCAGCCAGCCGGTGGCCCACAGCTGGAGCGATCAGGGCGACCACCACCTGCTCAAGACCGAGGCCCTGGCCCTGCGCGTCTACAAAAAGCCCTTGCGCCTGGCGCTGTACAAGGCCGACAACCGCAGCCTGCTCTGGCAGGAAACCCAAAGCCTGGACATCGCCGACAAGCTCAGCGTGCAGACCTTGAGCAGCCAAAAGGACGAACGTTTCTTCGGCGGTGGCCAGCAGAATGGCCGTTATGAGTTCAAGGGCAAGCAGCTTGAGGTTTCGTACTCGGGCGGCTGGGAAGAGGGCGATCGGCCCAGCCCCGCGCCCTTCCTGATGAGCTCGCGCGGCTGGGGCATGCTGCGCAACACCTGGAGCAATGGCAGCTACGACCTGCGTTCGCCCGAGCAGATCTCGCTGCAGCACCAGGAGGGTCGCTTCGACGCCTTCTTCTTCGTTGGCCCCAGTATTCGCGAGGTGCTGGCCCGCTACACCGAGCTGACCGGCCGTGCCCGGCTGCTGCCACGCTGGGCCTACGAATATGGTGACGCCGATTGCTACAACGACGGCGACAACGTCAAGAAGCCCGGCACCGTGCCCAAGGGCTGGAGTGATGGCCCGACCGGCAAGACACCCGATGTGCTGAACTCGGTGGCGCGCAAGTACCGCGAGCACGACATGCCCGGCGGCTGGATCCTGCCCAACGATGGCTACGGCTGCGGCTACACCGACCTGCCCGATGTCGTGACGGGCCTGGCCGATCTGGGCTTCCGCACCGGCTTGTGGACCGAGAACGGCGTGGACAAGATCAAGTGGGAAGTCGGCACCGCCGGCAGCCGTGCGCAGAAGCTGGACGTGGCCTGGACGGGCCAGGGCTACCAGTTCGCCATGGACGCCAACCAGTCGGCTTTCCAGGGCATTCTCGACAACTCCGACGCGCGGCCTTTTTTGTGGACCGTGATGGGTTGGGCCGGCATCCAGCGCTATGCCGTGACCTGGACCGGCGACCAGAGCAGCAGCTGGGACTACATCCGCTGGCACATCCCGACCCTGATCGGCTCTGGCCTTTCGGGCCAGGTCTATGCCACCGGCGACGTGGACGCCATCTTCGGCGGCAGCCCCGAGACCTACACCCGCGACCTGCAGTGGAAGACCTTCACCCCTGTGCTGATGGGCATGAGTGGCTGGGCCGAGGCGGCGCGCAAACACCCCTGGGCCTACGAGGAACCCTACCGCAGCATCAACCGCAAGTACTTGAAGCTCAAGATGCGCTTGACGCCGTACATGTACACCCTGGCCCATGAGGCCGAGGTCAGCGGCGCGCCCCTGGTGCGCGGCCTGATGTGGGACCACCCGCAAGACCCGGCTGCCTTCACCGAGGCGCACAAATACCAGTTCCTGCTCGGCCGTGATCTGCTGGTGGCGCCGGTCTTTCGCAGCCAGGCCGCCTCGGGCGGCTGGCGCAAGAACATCCACCTGCCGCAAGGCCTTTGGTTCGACTATTGGGACGGCCGCAGCGTGCGCGCGCCCGAGGCCGGCCGCACGATCGATCTGCAGGTCGGCCTGGACAAGCTGCCCGTCTTTGTGCGCGGCGGCGCCATCCTGCCGCTCTACCCGGAAAGCCTGTACGACGGCGAAAAGCCCAAGGACGAGCTGGGCCTGGACCTCTATCCCCACGGAGAATCGAGCTTCACTTTGTACGAGGACGATGGCCTGACCCGCCAGTACCGCGAACAGGGCAAGAGCAGCCGACAGCTCATCCGCATGAGCGCGCCGCTGGATGGCGCCGGCGATGTGCGGGTGGAGGTCGGCGCGGTCGAGGGCGAGTACGCCGGCCAGCTGGCGCAGCGCCGCCTGGCCCTGAGCGTGCACACCCGCGTCAAGCCGGCTTCCGTGGAATTGGGCGGTCAGGTTCTGCCTGAGCTGGCCGATGCCCAGGCCTTGCAAGCGGCCAGCCAGGGCTGGTTCTTCGATGCGGCCGACCGCTTCGGCACGGTGCAGATCAAGACCGGCCCGCGCTCCATCCGCCAGTCGGCCAGCTTCCTGTTGAAGATCGCCGCGGGCAGCGTGCTGGCCGGCAGCGAGGATTTCCCGGCCGCCCCGGTGCTGGGCCGCCAGGTGCCGGTGGACAGCCTGACCGTGGTCAACCGCCCGGCCGAAGAGCCGGGCCACCACATCGAGCGTGCGTTTGACGGCAAGCCCGAGACCTGGTTCCGCACCACCCGCAACCAGGCCATGAAGGCCGGGCCGCATGAATGGGTGCTGGGCCTGGGCGAGCGCCGCCTGATCGACGGCATCGAGATCGCGCCGCGCAATGACAAGAACTGGAAGTACGGCCAGGTTCGCGACTTCGAGGTCTACATGGGCGACAACAACGGCGACTGGGGCGCCCCGGTGCTGGCTGGCCGCCTGCCGCTGAAGGAGGGCCTGCAGACCCTCAACTTCCCCAAGCCGGCCGCCGGCCGCCTGCTGCGTTTCCGCGTGCTGAGCACGCACAACAAGGTGGCCGATGCCGCTGCTGACGGGGCCGCGGCCGAAACGGGCGGCGAAGCAGCTGCCAAAGCCTTCAATGCCTTGCTGCCCAGCGAGGTCGAGCCCATCGCCTTGTCGGAGTTCCATGTGCTCGAACATCGTGCTGCCGAAGGCGCCGCCGAGCAGCAGCGTTACCTCTCCGAGCTGCCGGCCGTCGGCGCCGCACGCCGCGACCGACCAGCCAGCGCCGCCGCGCAGATGCGCATGAACGGCCTGCAGTTCCACAAGGGCTTGGGCGTGGGCGCCAGCAGCCGCCTGGACTTCAGCCTCAGCGGCCGCTGGAACCTGTTCCGTGCTGACCTTGGTGTGGACGACAGCTGCCGCAGCTTTGGCGGCCTGCAGTTCCAGGTCTGGGGCGATGGCCGCCTGCTCTACGACAGCGGCCGCATCCAGGCACCGGCCGTGGTCAAACCCGAGCTCGATGTGCGGGGGCTTAAACATCTGAGCCTGCGCACCCTGCGCGCCACCGGCAGCCAGGCCCACAAGGTCTGCGCCAACTGGGCCAATGCTTCCTTGCTGGGCTTGGAAGGCGCCACCGTGAGTTTCGACGCGACGCCCTCAAGGCCGTCGCGAGCGGAAAACGCAGCACCGCGCTGACGACCCAGCCAGCACCGACCCCACCCACCCTTCACTGACCCCTGTTCGTTGGCAAAAACAGGCCAGCCGCGTTGCGGCGTGCCCAAACCTTGGAGATGAGACGATGAGAAAAACGACAAAACTGGTGGCCGTCCTGGCCGCAGCCGGCCTGGCGTCCTGGGCCCAAGCCCAAACCGCGAACCCGAGCAACAAAGAAGCGGGCGAGAAGCTCGACCGCGTCGAGGTGACCGGCTCCAGCATCAAGCGCATCAACGCCGAGACCGCCTCGCCGGTGCAGGTGGTGGACGCCAAGCAGATCGAGAACATGGGCGCCAAGACCCTGCAGCAGGTGCTGGAAAACCTGCCCGCCAATATGCCGGCGCTGCAGGACTTCCGCTCCATGTTCACCGGCACCGATGGCGCCTCGCAGGCCAATCTGCGCGGCCTCGGTGCGCAGGGCACGCTGATGCTGCTGAACGGCCGCCGCCTGTCCTTCTACGGCGCACCGGACGGCTTCCAGACCCAGTTCGTCAACATCGACACGATTCCAGCGGCCGCCATCGAGCGCATGGAAATCCTGACTGACGGCGCCTCGGCTGTTTACGGCTCGGATGCCGTGGCTGGCGTGATCAATGTGATCACCAAGAAGGAGTTCACCGGCCTGCAGCTGAGTGCCAACACCGAAAGCTCGCAGCGCATCAAAGCCTACGGTCAGCATTCGGCCAGCGCGATGTTCGGCTTTGGCGATCTGGCGCGCGACAAGTTCAATGTCTACGGCTCGGTCAATCTCTACAAGCGTGACACCGTGTCGCCCCAGGACACGCTGGACAAGCGCCCGGCCGGCTACTACATCGACAACCCGAACTACATCAAGAACTTCCGCATCAGCGACGGCAGCACGCCGGGCGTGCTGAACCCGGGCACCTTGTTCGTGTTCGACAGCAAGAACACCCGCTCCAGCATGGCGGTGCCGGGCTGCACCAGCATCGTCACCACCGGCAGCAACACCAGCTGCGCGATCAACAACCTGCCTTACCAGCTGGCCGTGGTGGGCGCCTCGGACCGCGCCACCCTGTTCCTGAACGGCACCTATGCCGCCAGCCCCGACATGGAGTTCTTCGGCCAGGCCAACTACACCCACATCCAGCTTCACTCGATCAACCGCCCGGCTTTCTTCAACAGCGGCTCCAGCAGCAACTGGTTCTCGCGTGACACCGGCACCACGCTGAACACCTTCACTCAGCCTTTCCTGGGCCCCAACAACGTCTACAACAAGCTCACGCCTGAGCTCAAGGCCAAGATGGGCGGCGCCGCGGGCCTGACGTATTACCTGCTGGACGATCGGAACCACATTGGCCAGAAGAACGAGGACAACAGCTACCGGGTGCTGGGCGGCGTGCGCGGCAGCTTCGGCAAATGGGACTACGAGTCGGCCTTCAGCCTGGCCGGCAGCCACTCGACCCTGTTCCAGACCATCAACACCAGCAAGAAGGGCTTCGAGAAGGCCTTCGGTCCCTACACCGTCGATCCGGTCACCAAGCGCACCTATATTGCTGACAATCCGGCCTACAAGTTCGGCGAGATCAGCGCATCCAATGCGGCCCTGCTGCGAGAAGCCTTCCCGACCTTCGACATCCATTCCTGGACCCGTCTGGCCACCTGGGACGGCAAGGTCGAGGGCGAGGTTGCACAGCTCAGCGCGGGCGCCGTGCGTGCGGCTTTCGGTGCCCAGCTGATGCGTGAGGAGTTCTACACCCCGGGTAACCCGGCGGCAGCGGCCGGTGACATCACCCAGCAGGGCGGCTCCTGGTTCAAGGGCGAGCGCAATGTGGCGGCGCTGTTCAGCGAAGCCATCGTGCCCCTGAGCAAGAACCTGGAGATGGACGCTGCCGTGCGTCTGGACAAATACCCCAACTTCGCTGCCAATCTGGCGCCCAAGGTGGGCCTGAAGTACCGAGCCATGCCCGAACTGCTGCTGCGCGGCACCTATTCGGAAGGCTTCCGTGCGCCCAATCTGGCCGAGTCCGGCAACGGCGGCGTCTTTGCACAGACGGCGGTGCGAGATGGCCTGCGCTGTCTCGAGACCGATGCAATCGCCAACCTGCTGAAGAAGTCAGCCGTGGCCTCCGAGCGCGAGCGCGGCACCCAGCTCTTCAACAGCAACTGCAACACGGTCGTCGGTGGTATGACCCCGCCGAACAAGGACCTGCAGCCCGAGAAAGCCAAGATCTCGACCCTGGGGATCGTGTTGCAGCCGCACAAGGACTTCAATGTCTCGGCCGACTACTTCTTTGTCTCTCGTCGCAACGAGATCGTGCGCGAGGACTTCGGCCGGCTGTTCAAGGAGGCGGTCGAGAAGTACGGCCCGGGCCTGGAAGGCGCGCCCAATGCCCAGCGTGTGCCGCTGTCCGACAGTGACAAGGCCGTGATGGTGGAAGTGGCCACCATGTGCGCCAACCCGGCCAATGCGGCGGCTTGCGCGGCCGGAGTGCCAAAGTACTCAGCGGGCAATTTGGCCGGCCTGGTCAACAAGTACTTGAACCGCGGTCGCACCCTGGTGGACGGCTTCGACTTCGATGCCCAAGGCCGCTTCAGCCTGGGCGACTTTGGTCGCCTGGGTCTGGGCATCAAGACCACCATCATGAACCGCACCATCTACAACTACGACGATGGTGAGGGCTGGTCGGGCAACTACATCGGTCTGCACAGCAACCCCAAGGTCACGGCCACGCTGAATGCTGACTGGAAGTACCGGGACTTCACGACCAGCGTCTTCGTCAACTACACCGGCACCCGCAAGTGGGCCGACTACCCGGGCGACGAGACCTACACGCCGGAAGCTTGCGCGACCAAGGGTGGCGCCCTGACCGCGGACGATTGCCGCCGCGGCATTCCGTCCTACACCACGGTCAATCTGTCGCTGAACTGGACGCCGATCAAGCACCTGAACCTGGGCCTGAACGTCAAGAACCTGTTCAACCGCCAGCCCTACTACGACCCCAACGGCTGGGAAGGCTATGACCACCGCTACAACATCTACGGCCGCATGTTGAGCCTGTCCGCCAGCTACAAGTTCTGGTGATCTGGTGTGGCCGGGGCAGTGCCCCGGCCCGCCTTCCTGTTTCTCGACGTGCCCGGCTTGTGCCACGGACGTCTGTTGCGAGAACTGCCATGTCAGACTTTCGATCTCTGTTGCCTCGTGCGCTGCTGCTGAGCGCCTGTCTCGGCCTGAGCGCCATGGCCCAGGCGGCGGCCTTGATGCCCGCCCCGGGCTCGGCCACCGTGGCCAAGCTGGCCCCAACACGTGTGGCACTGGCCGGAAATGCCTTCATCACCAGCGCCGCGCCCGATGCGCCTGAGTGGATCTCCTACAACGAGGGGCTGATGGATTGGCGCGATGCCCGCACCGTCATCAGCAGCTGGGTTCGTGTGGCCCAGCCCGGCAAGTTCAAGATCAGCCTCAAGGGCACGGTGCCGGCGGGCAGCGTCAGCCAGGTGCGGGTCTCGGCCCTGGGCAAGTCATTCAATCTGCGCCTGACGCCGACGGCCGGCCCCTTCAACACCCTGGCCACCATCGATGTGCCGCAGGCCGGCTACGTGAGGATCGACGTGCAGGGCATCAGCCGCACCGGGCCTGAGTTTGCGCAGCTTCAGGCCATCGAGCTCAGCGGCACGGCAGCGGCCGGCCTGGTCTATGCCAACCTCGATGCCGACTGGGGCTATTACTGGTCGCGCCGTGGGCCCTCGGTGCACATGAGCTACAGCACGCCGGCCCACACCGAGTACCTCTACAACGAGCTGACCATTCCCGTCGGCGAGGATGCCGTGGGCTCCTACTTCATGGCCAATGGCTTTGGCGAAGGCTACTTCGGCATCCAGGTCAAGGAGGAAGAGCGCTGGGTGCTGTTCTCCGTCTGGGATGCCGACAGCGGCAAGACCACCTTGGTGAAGAAGGGCCCCGAGGTCGTCAGCAATGAGTTCGGCGGCGAGGGCACGGGCGGCCAGAGCTATCTGGTCTACCCCTGGAAGGCCGGCACCACCTATCCCTTCATCACCCGCGTGCGTCCGGACGGCCAGGGCAACACCTTGTACTCGTCCTGGTTCTACGCGGTGGAGCAAGGCCAGTGGCGTTTCATCGCCACCTGGAAGCGCCCGGCCACCAACACCTGGCTGACCGGCGCCCATTCCTTCTGCGAGAACTTCATCGATACCAACGGTTTCGCTGGCCGCAAGATGCTGATGGGCCAGCAATGGGCCGTCAACAAGAGCGGCGCCTGGACCGAGCTGAACAAGGGCTGGTTCACGGTGGACCCGACCGGCGGCAACCGCCAGCGCCTGGACTTTGCCGGGGGTGTCGATGCCAGCGGCCAGTTCTACCTGCGCAACGGCGGCTTCTTCAACGCCACCGTGCCCGCCAATCAATCCTTCACCCGCCCGCTGGGCGGCAAGAAGCCCACGGTGGACCTGAGCTCCTTGCCCGAATGAAGGCCCGCCGAGGCAGGCTGGCGCCACAATGCGCCGGTGCCCTCGGCTGACCGCGCCCACCGACATTTCTCCCTTTTTCTTTTCCTCATGCACGCACGCACCATGCAACGCCGCCACTTTCTTTCCTCCAGTTCCGCCGCCCTGGGCGCCGCCAGCCTGAGCACCCTGATGCCCACCGCCCGCGCCGCCGGCCGGGAACGCCTGCGCCTGGGCCTGATCGGCACCGGCATGCGGGGCCAGGTCTTGCTGACCGAGCTGCTGCGCCGCGACGATGTCGAGGTGGTGGCCCTGTGTGACATCGAGCCCATCATGCTGGGCCGTGCGCTGGCCATGGTGGAGCGCTTCAAGAAAGCCAAGCCGCAGACCTACGGCGAGAGCGGCGACAAGCTTGCCTACCGCAAGCTGCTGGAGCAAAAAGGCTTGGACGGCGTCATCATCGCCACGCCCTGGGAGCTGCATGCCTCCATGGCCATCGATGCGATGAATGCCAAGGTGCCGGTCGGCTGCGAGGTGGTGGCCGGCATCACCCTGCAAGACCATTGGGACGTGCTGCGCACGCAGCAGCGCACTGGCACGCCCTACATGCTGCTAGAAAACGTCTGCTACCGCCGCGATGTGATGGCGGTGCTGCAGATGGTGCGTGCCGGCCTGTTCGGTGAGCTGGTGCATCTGCAGGGCGGCTACCAGCACGATCTGCGCGCCGTGAAGTTCAACAACGGTGACCCGAACAAGCCTTACGGCAGCGGCGTGGAGTTCGGCGCCAAGGGCTGGAGCGAGGCGCGCTGGCGCACCGAGCATTCGGTGCAGCGCAACGGCGAGCTCTACCCCAGCCACGGCATCGGCCCCTGCGCCATGTACGCCAACATCCACCGCGGCAACCGCTTCACCCACATCAATGCCTTTGCCAGCAAGGCCCGGGGCTTGAACGACTACATCAGCAAGAAGATGGGCGCCAAGGACCACCCCAGCGCCAAGGTGAAGTTCAAGCTCGGCGATGTGGTCACCACCACCCTGGCCTGCGAGAACGGCGAGACCATCATCCTGCAGCACGACACCTCGCTGCCGCGCCCTTACTCGCTGGGCTTCCGCGTGCAGGGCACCGATGGCCTGTGGATGGACCTGAACCATTCCATCCACATCGAAGGCATCAGCAAGCCCCACCAGTGGGAGGACTTCAAGGCCTACCAGGACAAGTTCGATCACCCGCTGTGGAAGAAGTACGCGGCCAAGGCCGAAGGCGCCGGCCATGGCGGCATGGACTTCTTTGTCGTCCACGCCTTTGTCGAAGCGCTCAAGGCCAATGCGCCCATGCCTATTGATATCTACGACGCCGTCGCCTGGAGCGCGATCACGCCGCTGTCCGAGCAGTCCATCGCCGAGGGCTTCAAGACCCTGGCTTTCCCAGACTTCACCGAAGGCCTGTGGAAGACGCGCAAGCCCATCTTCGCCTTCGACGACAAATACTGAGCCGCCGCATGAGCAGCACGCCGCGCCGCAGTTCCTGGATTGCCGGCCTGCTGGCGCTGGCCCTGGCCGGGTCGATTTCTGCCCCAGCCTGGAGCGCGCCCGCGCGCTTCGAGCTGGGCCGGGATGAGTTCCTGCTGAATGGCCAGCCCACCCAGCTGATCGGCTGCGAGATGCACCCCGCGCGCATCCCGCCCGAGTACTGGCAGCACCGCCTGCGCATGGCGCGCGCCATGGGTTGCAATGCGGTGCCGATCTATTTGTTCTGGAATCAGCACGAGGCGCGGCCGGGCCAGTTTGATTTCAAGACCGGCAGCCGCGACATCGCCCGCTTCGCCCGCCTGGCCCAGGCCGAGGGCTTGCTGGTGTTGCTGCGACCCGGGCCTTACGTCTGTGGTGAATGGGATCTGGGCGGATTGCCGCCCTATCTGCTGGCCCATGCGGACATCGGCCTGCGTGGCCAGGACCCGCGCTATCTGCAGGCGGTGACGCGTTATGTGCGCGCCGTGTCCCGGGCGCTGGCGCCGCTGCAGATCCAGCGCGGCGGGCCGATCGCCATGCTGCAGATCGAGAACGAGTACGGCAGCTATGCCAATGACCGCGGCTATCTCAAGCGCTTGGCCGCGCTGTGGCGCGCCGAGGGCTGGCAGATCCCGTTCTACACCGCCGACGGCCCGACCGCCCAGATGCTGGGCGCCGGCAGCCTGCCCGGCGTGGCCGTGGGCCTGGATTCGGGCAGCGAGCCGGCCCACTTCGAGCTGGCTCGGCGCATCAACCCCGGCGTGCCGGTGTTCAGCAGCGAAACCTATCCCGGCTGGCTGACCCACTGGGGCGAGGCCTGGGCGCGGCCCGAGCTCGAGCCTTTGTTGAAGGAGGTGGACTTCCTGCTGCGCGCAGGCAAGTCCTTCAGCTTCTACGTCGCCCACGGTGGCAGCAATTTCGGCTTCACCGCCGGCGCCAACTCAGGCGGCAAGGGTTATGAGCCCGATGTCACCAGCTACGACTACGACGCGCCGATCGACGAGCAAGGCCGGCCGCGCGCCAAGTACTTCCAGCTGCGCGAGCGCATCGCGGCCCTGCGCCAGGATCGCAGCCCTTTGCCCGAGCTGCCCGCGCCGATCCCGGTGATGAGTCTGCCGGCCCTGCAGCTGGAGCCGCATGCCTCGCTCTGGCAACACCTGCCCCCAGCACGGCGCAGCTCGCATCCCAAGACCTTCGAAGCCCTGAGCCATGAGCAGGGCTTGATGCTCTACCGCACCCGCCTGGTCGGCGCGCGCAGCGGCAAGCTGGTCCTGCATGGTCTGCACGACCTGGCCAGCGTGTATCTGGACGGCCGCCTGATCGGCCACCTCGACCGCCGCCTGGGTGAGAACAGCCTGGAGCTGCCCGCCAGCGAGGCGGCCGAGCCGCTGCTGGAGATCCTGGTCGAGGCCATGGGCCGCATCAACTTCGGCCCGCTGCTGGTCGACCGCAAAGGCATCACCGAACGGGTAAGCCTCAACGGCATGACCTTGCTGGGCTGGGACCACCACCCGCTGCCTCTGCGCGAGCGCTGGGTGCAGGGGCTGCCGGCCGCGGCGTCTGCGGCGGCGCTGGACCCAAGACCGGGCCGATTCTTCAAAGCCAGTTTCGAGATCGCTGGCACGCCAGCCGACACCTTTCTGGACTTGTCCCAGTTCGGCAAAGGCATGGTCTGGGTCAACGGCCACAACCTCGGCCGCTACTGGGCCATCGGCCCGCAGCAGCGGCTTTACTTGCCCGCGCCCTGGCTGCGGCAGGGTCGCAACGAGCTGATCGTGCTGGACCTGCGCTCGACCGCGGGTGGTTCGGTCAGTGGGTGGGAGGCGATGAATCCCTGAAGCGCAAGCACGAGCGTTCTGCGTCGTGCAGGCTTACCCGTGTGGGCAGGTTTCAGTGGGCCTGAATCCAGGCCAGGCCTTCGGCCGTGGCGTAGCGGATGGCGGCGCGCGGGCTGTGGAAGCTGGGGGTGAATCGCATCACGCGGTCGTGGCTGGCCATGCCTTGGCCCGAGCGGATGGAGACGGAGGCGGCGAAGCTGCCATCCGATTGCGGCTTGATCATGGGTGACACCAGGTACTTGCCGACTTCGATGCTGTGCTTGTTTTGCATATTGTTTTTTTCTTGCGGTGCGGCGGGCTTGGGGCCCGTGCCGCCAGTTTCGGAATGAGAAAGAAAAACTCAGACCAAGGAGTACGGAAAAGCGTTCGAAACAGGGGAGGGGAGCTTGCTACGGCATGTTGGGGCATGCAGTGGATCGAGAGTCCTCAAGGTCTCCATCGATCTCAGGGCTGGGCTTGGGATGCCCGGCTTGGCTTGAGGTGCTCGGCCATGGCGAGGCCGCCTCAGCCTGCCATCATCGGCAGGGCTTGTCGGGTTCAGTGCTTGCGCTTTGACTGAATGAGCAGCAAAGCGCGATGCTGGCCCGACTTGTCTTCTTCGTTTGTTTTTCTACTTCTTGGTGTTGCGTCTTTTGCGAGTCGGGTCAGAAGCCCGGGTGTCGCAAAAAACAATGGGTTGACGCTTGCACGCCAACCCATCAGGTGAGCGGCGCCCGAGGGCACCACTCGCCGGGCTCAATTACAGAGCGCGGATGTTCGAAGCTTGCAGACCCTTGGGGCCTTGCTTGACTTCGAATTCAACCTTTTGGTTTTCGGCCAGGGTGCGGAAGCCGCCGTTGTTGCGGATTTCGCTGTGGTGGGCGAACAGGTCCTTGGAGCCGTCTTCAGGCGTGATGAAGCCGAAGCCCTTGCCGTCGTCGAACCATTTCACGGTGCCGGTTTGCAGTGTTGTCATGATGTGTTCCTTTTGAACAAATTAAAAATACTCCTTGGCTCGCGACAACGCAAAGCCTGCGGAGACAGAAACACTCAAGAACAGTCAAACGGGGAGTTGAAACTGAAGCGAGCCTGGCGCGACGAATGAAGCGAACGTACGGCGGGGCTGCAGATTGAAGACCTTGAAGAAACGGTCTTGTGCGTATCTATGCAGCTAATGTAGCACAGTTTGTCTGTCCCGCCCCGCGCTTTTTCTACCGAGGCCATATCCCGCTTGTTCTGCGCATGCGTAACTGGCAAGCTGCGCGGCTCCATGAAAACTGCTGTCTTTTTCTCATTTGGCAAGTGTCGCTTGCTGAGTCTCTTTCTTGCCCTTGCGATGGTGGGTCTGGACACGGCCGTGTCGGCTGCGCCGGACGAGGAGCGCTTGGGCCGCAGCCTGGGCTACCCGGTGGGGCAGGCCAGCAACTGGTTCACCTCCGAGCTGGTGCGTGTGGGCTCGTTCACCCATCAGGCCGAGATCCCTGGGTTGATGAATGGCAGCGTGCATGAGCTGGCTCCCAGCTCCCAGGTGATGCCGCTGATGCGAAGCGCACGTGAGCCGACGATCCGTTGGCATGTCGATGCGCTGCGCAATCTCAGTGTCGATGACTATCTGGCACGCCAACGCGTCATGGGGCTCTTGGTGATCAAGGACGGTGCTGTTCAGATTGAGCGTTATCAGTACCGCCGCAGTGCGCAGGACCGATTTCTCTCGAACTCCGTGGCCAAGTCCTTGGTGTCTCTTGCGATTGGCCTGGCTTTGCAAGATGGCAGTATCAAATCGATCGAAGATCCAGCCGAGCGATACGTCAGCAGTCTGGCGCACAGCCAATTCGGACGTGTGAGCTTGAGGGACCTCTTGCGCATGGCCTCGGGCGCTCGTTTCAGTGAGCGCTATGACGGCAGCGATGATCTGGAGTACTTCGGGCGCGTGGCGGCCCGCGAAGGACTGGAGCTCGCGGCGCAGCAGATCAGCGAGCGCGCGGCTGAGCCCGGCCAGCGTTTCAACTATGCCAGCGCCGACACCATCGTCCTGACTCTGGTCCTGCGTGCGGCCACCGGAAGCAGCCTGAGTGATTATCTGCAGCGTCGACTCTGGCAGCCCATGGGCGCTGAGAGCTCCGCCTTGTGGCGCACCGACCGTCAGGGTGTCGAGATTGGCAGCGGCAACTTCAACGCCACGCTACGCGACTACGGCCGTCTGGGCTGGCTTTTGGCCCATGACGGCCTGCGCCCGGATACCGGCCAGCAGGTGCTGCCACGCGAGTATGTGCAGGAGGCCACCGATGCCAGCCGCCATCCACCCCAGTTCGCGCCGGGCCAGGCCACGCCGTACTTCGGTTATGGCTATCAGTTCTGGACCTTCCCCGGGCGGGCACGACGCTTCGCCTTGCTGGGCGTGTATGGGCAGATGATTTTTGTCGATCCGGCGCTCAAGTTGGTGATGGTTCAAACCAGTGCGAACGCCAAGCCACGCGCGGGAGACACCAGCCTGGGGCGCGAGGCGGATGCCTTCTGGCGCGGCCTGGTCGCCCATTACGGTGGCAGTTGGTAAACCGAGGTTCGCTGTGCCGGCCTGCGGCTAGGATGCGCGCCAGGAGTGAAGTCTCATCATGCGAATTGAAATCGAAGCCGGAGTTCGGCTGTTTGTCGACGTGCAAGGCCCTGGCCTCCTACCTGATGGGCCGCGCATGCGCGAGCTGCCTACGCTGATCTGCATGCACGGTGGCCCGGGCTTTGACCACGCGGCTTTCAAGCCTGGCTTTGCCGCCTTGGCCGATGTGGCTCAAGTGATCTTCTATGACCACCGTGGCCATGGTCGCAGCGACCCGCGCCCGCCCGAGGAGTGGAACCTGGATACCTGGGCCGACGATGTGGTGCGGCTTTGTGACGCGCTGGGTTTGGTCAAGCCCATCGTGCTGGGGCAGAGCTTTGGCGGCTTTGTGGCACAACGTTATCTGGCTCGCCACCCAGCACATGCCGGCAAGGTCATCTTGTCCAGCACTTCGCATCACATGGGGCTGGAGCGCAAGCTGGCGGCGTTTGAGCGCCGCGGTGGCGCACACGCGAGGGCCTTGGCCGAGGACTTCTGGCTTCGGCCTTCGATGCAGACCTGGCATGCCTACTGGGATGGTGTGCGCAGCCTCTACAACACCCGTCCGCCGCTGGACCCTGACGCCGGCGCGAGAACCCTGATCAAGCCCGAGATTCTTTTGCACTTCGTGGCGGGTGAAAAGCAGCAGATGCAACTGCTGCCCGGCCTGGCCTCGGCGCAATGCCCGGTGCTGGTGATGTGCGGTGATCAGGATCCTGTGTGTCCGCCCGAAGATGCGCAGGAGATTGCAGACGCCTTGCCTGCGGGCTTGGGTGAGCTGGTGACTTTTGCTGGCGTCGGTCATGGTGCCTGGCGTGACGACCCGGACGCAGCATATGCTGTCTTGCGTCGATTCATCACGCAGCCACTGTGACTTGGGGCCGATGCCCCCGTTCGATCAGGCGCTGAACAGCGCGGCCAGTTCCCGTTCCACCAAACTCGCGTCGCCGAGGTTCATCTCGATCAGGCGGCGCAGATGGGTGATGCTCTCAATATCGATGCTGCGGCAGAGCATGCCGGCGCGGTCGTCATGCATATGGGCCAACTCGCCGGCCATGGAGATGGTGGTTTCGCCGTCGGCCAAGGTGATCTTGAGCAGGCAGGGCGTGCCCACATTCGCGCCGCTTCCTGATGGCAAGAGCAGCAGCGCACCTTTGAGGGAGAGGTCCAGCACCTGAGCTTGCAGGGCGGTCTGCGTGGTGATGAGTTCGGCTTTGACGTCGAAAGCGACGCGGGCGAACTGGCGGCGTTCGGTGTTGATGGCAGTCTCCCAAAGTCGCAAAGCGTGGACGCTCGAGGCGCTCAATGGATGCTAGCAGAGGGGGCAGCCCGCAGGCGCATGGAAAAAGGCCTCGAAACAGCCGCCTGATTCTCTCGGGGCGATGCTGCACTTGAGGCGTGCAGAGGCCCTCAGCCGCTCCAGGGTTCGCAGATGGTGCTGAGCTCCACAGCCTTGCGCAGGCGCGCAGGCACCACCGATTCCAAGCCCATGGATTCCAGCGTGTACCAGGCTGCGCGCAAATAGGCAGCAGTGGATTGCCGAGCTTCACCCATCGGCAGGCCACGCGGCTCCGCGTGATCCAGCGCCCGGCCCTCGGACTGGCGGCTTTGCATATGGCTGCGCGGTTCGATCACCGGCGCCCGGTAGCGCAGGGCGATGCGTGCCAGCAAGGTCTGCACCTCGTCGCTGTGCGCATGGGGCCCCAGCAATTTGGCCAGATCGCCCAGCACTTCCTCCGCAGCGGCTGCCAACAGGCGCGCTGCATGGTCGCTGCCCCCTGCCAGATAGAGGGCGGCGGCCAGGTCGGCGTATTCCAGGGCCAGCGCCAGCTTGGGCAGGTCGGGGTTCGAACTCATGGTGTAAGAAGATGCAGCAGCGCAGGCTGTTTCAGCGCCGCACAGTGTAGGCTGCGTGCGAGTGGCTACGAAGACAGTTTCACGTGCAGGCCTTCACGCAGCGCACGTGTGTGCTGATCAATCCTGCTGCAGATGGGTTTGAACTTGCAAGGAGGTGCCCCATGGGCGAACACATGATGGACCCGGATCGGCGCTCGCAACTGCGCCGCTTGGGCGGCTGGCTTGGAGCCGCCGCCTCGCTGAGCACGCTGGCTGCGCACAACGCACTCGCGGCACCGGCGACCGAGGATGAATCCAACAGCTACGACGAGGATTCCATTCTCAAGGCTGCGACCGATTTCTTTGGCAGCACCACCGAAGGTCTGGCCCGCGTGATCGAAAAGGCCTTCAAGGAGCAGGGCCGACCCAACGCATACGTCAAGGGCGAGGAAGTCAGTGCCGCGCTCAGCATTGGTCTTCGCTACGGTGAGGGACGTTTGCAGATGAAAACAGGCGCCAGTGCCCCGGTGTTCTGGGCCGGGCCTTCGATCGGTTTTGACGCCGGCGCGAATGCCTCCAAGGTATTCACCCTGGTCTACCACCTGCCCAAGGCCTCGGCCATCTACCAGCGCTTTCCAGGTGTGGATGGCAGTCTGTACTACGTGGGCGGCGCCGGCATCAATTACCAGCGCTTGAAGGGCATCACCTTGGCGCCCATCCGTCTTGGCGTGGGCATGCGGGCCGGCGCCAGCGTTGGCTATGTCCATTACCGGCGCGAGAAGAGCATCAATCCCTTCTGAGTTCCGGTCCATGCCCTGGCGGTTTGCAGATCCAGGCGCGGTGCCGAACCATTTTCATGCCGGGTTTTGGGGTTTTGATCCTTGTTTTCCTGGCCGTCGTCCCACAGCGCTTGGCGGCTGCTGACGCGACTTCTACGCTGACTCCCAGATCACGAGTTCGGGCCTGTGCCGGCCTCAAGGACTTGTGACACCTCAGACCTCAGAACGGAGTCCTCATGAAGAAGTCCACATCTCTTTCGGCAGCGCTCATGGCCGCGGTGACCTTGAGTCTGAATTTGGGTATTGCGCATGCTCAATCACAGTTGCAGCGCGTGGCTGTCATCGGCCCGGCTGCCGGTGATTTGAGCTTGCCGCCCCTGGGGGATGCCTGCCCCGGCTTTGCGCAAGTCTTGGATGATCAGCTCAGCTGGGTGGCTGAGCAAGAGGGTCGTGAATCGGTGGTGACCGTGGCTTTCAAGCTGGAAGGCGCGGAACCGATCGACCTGCGTGTGCAGGGCGGGGGGCTCAAGTACCGCCAAGCGGTTCGACGTGCCATGAATTTCATCAACTGTGTGCCTGGCGTGGCTCAAGGTGGTGCTTACAAGTTGCTGGTGAGTTTCAATGCCCGAACTGCCCAGCCTCACGCCGCCTTGCCGGCCCATGTGCTGGCTGCTCACGGGTCAGGGCGCTGAAAAGGTGGGCGCCGGAGCTTGCGCCTGCTCGCTTGAAACTCAGGCCTGAGGCCTCAGGGCAGCCAGATCTCGAACCGGGTTCCACGCTGGCGTTGCGCCGCGTCGCGTGGCTTCAACACGACTCGGCCCTGGCGTTCGCCGAGCTGATGAGCTCGGGCAACGGCCGCGCAGAGCTCCAAGCCCAGGCCCGTGGATGAGCGGGCGGCAGGGTCTTTGGCGTCCAGACCCAAACCGTCATCCTCGACGGCCAGCACCAGGAAGCCATCCTCAAGCTGGGCGCTCAGGCGCACTTCGCTGCGCGCGAATCGCCAGGCGTTGTGCAGGGCCGCTTCCAGGGCCAGGCGCACCAAGCGTGGGTCGAAGTACCAGAAGGCAGGCGCAGCTGTGCAGTCATCCAGGCTCAGCGGAGCGCCGTCAGGGCGTGAGTCCACGCGCAGCATCTGCTGGAGGAATTCCCGCGGCGACTCATCCTCCATTTGCGCCGTGAGCCTGGCATGAGGGGTGGCGTAAACCGTCAGATACGCTATCAGGCGTTGGCGCAGCTGGGCGCAGTGCAAATGGGCGCGGTGGGCAGCCTCGGCCTCAGGCGCTTCAACCAGCAGGCTCAATTCAGCCTCCAGCACGCCAAGCTGGTTCTTGAGGTCATGGACCAGCAAGGCCAGCAGCTCGCGATTCATGCGCCAGCGCGGCCAGCCGGTGCCGCAGTCGCGCTGATGCTGAAGGGCGAATTGCCCTGCAAGGCGGCCAAAGTCTCCCGCAGGTAGCGGCGCATCTGGGCCACGCGATCGTTGCCGGGCATCAGCTTTTCCAGCCGGGCCAGATAGTCGCGCACCTGGTTGAGACGGCTGTCGTCGAGCTTCTTTTTCAAGCGCAGCGCCATGCAGTTCATCTGCGCGCATTCCAGCAGCACGGTGGTGTTCTCGGGGTACTCGGCCAGCTCAGCCTCGATGGCCTGCAGCGCTTCATCGAGCTGCCCGGCGCGCAGCAGCATCTTGGCCTCGTGCAAACGGGTCTTGAGGCCCTTGCTGGCGGCATGGACCACGCCCTCGATCTGGTCCTTGTGGCCGGTGTCATTCAAGGCCTTGCAGGCCAGCTGCTGGATGCGGCTGTTTTCATGGTCGGCGCTGACCGCCTGGTTGATCAGCTTCAGCCCCGTTTCGATCTGGCCCGTCAGCAAGGCGGCGCGTGCCAGGGTGACGGTGGCGAAATCGGCCTTGCCGGTCATGGGCGCTTGGGCCAGAGCCTGCTCGGCTTCGCGGGCGGCTTTCTCGCTCTCGCCTTGCAGGGCATGGGCTTGCGCGCGCAGGGCCAGGGCCACGGCTTCGAATTCGGGCTCCTGAGCGCCGCGGGTGGCTCGGGTGGCGCTGTCGGCGATCAATTCCAGCGCTTCCTTGGTTTCGCCCAGGTCGATCTGGGTCTGGGCCAGGGACAGCAGATCCTGTGCCTGCGCCGTGATCGCGCCCTGGCTGAACTTGACGGCTTTTTGCAGGCTGGCCTTGGCGGTGGCGAGATCACCGTTGCGGTAGGCGCTCTCGGCCAGTTGGCGCTGGCGCCGTGCCGAAGGCACGACCTGGGCGCTCTTTTTCATCATCTGCATGGCGGCACCGTGGTCGCCCAGGGCTTCCAGGGCTTGGGCGGCGATGTCGTAAGCGGCCAGGTTCTTGTCGCCCTCGGGTGAGCTGAGGATGGCCTGGGCCAAGCGTTTGGCCTCCTCGAACTTGCCGGCCGCTTTCTGTGCCCGGGCCAGGCCGATCTGGGCCCACATCAGGCCGGCACGCAGGTCCAGCGCACCCTGGTAGACCTGGCGCGCTTCATCGGCATTGCCGAGGTCCAGCAAGGTCTGGCCCTTGATCTGCAGGGCATGCATGAACCAGCGGTCTTTCTTGGCCAGCAAGGCGTCGCAGGCGAGCAGGGCGGCGGGCAGATCGTTCTTGCTCAGGGCTTTGTTGATGTCGAGCAGGGCGTGGCGCTTGTCGAGCTGGCTTTTGAGCCGGTCTTCGATGTCCCCGGCGGTGATGGGCTTGAGTAGGTAGGCGTCGGGCATGTGCTCGCTCGCTGACGCCACCGAGTTGTAGTTGCTCTCGGCCGTGATCATGAAGAACAAGGTGTCTTGCGCCAGCAGCCGACCTTCACGCAGGAACTCGAACAGCTGCTGGCCGTCGGTCTTGTGGTTGAGGTTGTAGTCGCACAGGATCAGGCCGTAGTGCTTGGCGCGCACCATGCGCAGTGCGTCTTCGGCCGAGCCTGCGGCATCGATCTTGCCGATGCCCAGCATGCCCAGCTGGCCGCGCAGCGTGGTCTGCTGGGTGGCCATATCGTCCACGACCAGGGCTTCAATCTTGGAGTACGGGGTATCGACGCGCATAAGCTCCCTTGTGCACATGGCAACGCGGTCGCTGGGCTGGTGTCGCTCGGCTTGCGTTGCAAGCCTGAGCGATCAGCGCCCAGTGTTTGATGGCAAGCTTACAGGAGCTCGGCGGCGCTGAGGCGCGGAGTTGAGGTGGGATCTAGGGCCGAAACGCCGCCCAGCAATCACCGGGCGGCGGCGGCCTCAGGCGTAGACGTTGAGCCGGGTGCCCAGCGAGCCCGAGCTGGCCAGGGCCGGCTGGGCCGGCAGTGCGTCCAGCAGTTGCAGGGCGCCCTGCGCTTGCTGGTCGATGGCTTTTTTCAGCACCAGCATCTGCGCGCTCGATTGCACGCTGCCAGGCGCGGCGGAGCCGGCCTTGTGGACCAGGGCGGTGTTGGCGAGTTCCATGCGGGGCTCCTTGGTGCGGCTGCTGCTTCTTCCGCAGTTGTCGGCCGCCCCGGCCTGGAACTTGAGCCCGGATCAGCCGGTGTTGCGCAAACCCGCGGCGATGCCGTTGATCGACAGATGGATGCCGCGCTGGACGCGTTCCATGCTGGGGTCGCTGGCGCGGCTCTCCAGCGGCACCGCGCGGTAGCGGCGCAGCAGCTCGACCTGCAGGTGGTTGAGCGGGTCGATGTAGGGGAAGCGGTGGCTGATCGATCGCGCCAGGGCCGGGTTGCCGGCCAGGCGCTCGCGCTCGCCCGTGATCAGGCTCAGCGCCAGGCTGGTGCGCTCGAACTCGGCCTTGACCGCGGCGCATATCTTCTTGCCCAGGCGCTTGTCTTCGACCAGGTCGACATAGCGCTCGGCAATCGCCAGATCGGTCTTGGCCAGCACCATGTCCAGGTTGGACAGCAGGGTGCGGAAGAAAGGCCATTGCTTGAACATGCGCTTGAGCAAGCCCAGGTTCTTGGCATGCTGCTCGCTCCCCTCGGGGCCGAGGAACTCAAGCACGGCCGAGCCGAAGCCGCACCAGCCGGGCAGGGCGACCCGGCTCTGGCCCCAGCTGAAGCCCCAGGGGATGGCGCGCAGGTCTTCGATGGCCCGGGTGGGCTTGCGCGAGGCTGGGCGCGAGCCGATATTGAGCTCGGCAATCTCGCGGATGGGCGTGGCGGCGAAGAAATACTCGGCAAAGCCGGGCGTGTCGTAGACCAGGCCGCGGTAGGCGCCGAAGCTCAGGTCCGACAGCGCTTGCGCGGCCTCCAGGAAGCTCTTGGGCGCACTCTTGGTCGGGTGCAGCAGGGTGGCTTCCAGCGTGGCGGCCACCAGGGTTTCCAGATTGCGCCGGCCGATCTCGGGGTTGGCGTATTTGGAGGCGATCACCTCGCCCTGCTCGGTCAGGCGGATCTGGCCATTCACCGTGCCCGGTGGCTGGGCCAGGATGGCCTGGTAGCTCGGGCCGCCGCCGCGGCCCACCGTGCCGCCGCGGCCGTGGAACAGGCGCAGGGTGATGCCGCGGGCCTCGGGCAGGGTGGCGAACATCTCGACCAGGGCGATTTCGGCGCGGTAAAGCTCCCAGCTGCTGGTGAACACGCCGCCATCCTTGTTGGAGTCGGAATAGCCCAGCATGATGTCCTGCTCACCGCCGCTGCGCTTGAGCAGGGCTGAGATGCCGGGCAGGGCGTAGAACTCGGCCATGATGAGCGGCGCCTCGCGCAGGTCACCGATGGTCTCGAACAGCGGCGAGACGATCAGGTCGCTGACCGCTTCGCCGTCCAGCGTGCCGCGCAGCAGGCCGACTTCCTTGAGCAGCAGCAGCACCTCCAGCAGGTCGCTGACCGACTCGGTGTGGCTGATGATGTAGTGGCGCAGCGCCTCGCGGCCGAAGCGCTGCAGGCTTTCCAGCGCCGCCTCGAAGATGGCCAGCTCGCCCACCGTCTTCTCGCTGTACTGGGCGCCGTGCACGCGCAGTGGCCGGGCGTCTTGCAGCAGGCGCAGCAGCAGGGCGCGGCGGCCGGCTTCGTCCAGGGCGCTGTAATCGGCCTCGACGCGGGCGGTGCTCAGCAGCTCGGCGATCACCGCCTCATGCTGGTCCGAGCTCTGGCGCAGGTCCAGCGTGGCCAGGTGGAAGCCGAACACGCGTACGGCGCGCATCAGGGGCTTCAGGCGCGGCGCGATCAGGGCGCCGGCATGGTGGCTGCGCAGCGAGCGCTCGATCACCTGCAGATCGGCCAGCAATTCGTCCGGGCTGGCGTAGGGCGCTTGCGGGGCCACGGCGTGGCGCAGGGCCTCGGTGCCGGTCAGCTGCTGCAAGCTGGCGGCGGCGCGTGCGTACATGCCGGTCAGGGCGCGGCGGTAGGGCTCGTCCATGCGGTGCTCGTTGCGGTCCGGGCTGCGCTCGGCCAAGGCCTGCATCTCGGGCGTGACTTGTGCCAACCGAGCCGAGATGGACAGCTCCGCGCCCAGCTCATGCAGCTCGGTCAGGTAGTGGCGCAGCGCCACCTCGCTCTGGCGCGAGAGCGCATGGCGCAAGGTGGTGGCGGTGACATTGGGGTTGCCGTCGCGGTCGCCGCCGATCCAGTGGCCCATGCGCAGAAAGCTGTTGAACTCATGGCCGGGCAGAGCCTCTTCCAGCTCGGCGTAGAGCTTGGGGATCTGGCGCAGGAAAGTGGCCTGGTAGTAGGACAGGGCGTTCTCGATCTCGTCGGCCACGGTCAGCTTGCTGTAGCGCAGCATGCGGGTCTGCCAGAGCTGGGTCACGCGGGCGCGGATCAAGGCCTCGTTGTCGCGGCGTTCGCGCTCGCTGTGCAGGCTGTCGCGCTGCTCCACCAGCTGGGCCACGGCACGCTCGGCATCGAGGATGCTCTTGCGCTGCACCTCGGTCGGGTGGGCGGTCAGCACCGGTGAGATGAAACCGTGCTGCAAGGTCTTGGCGATCTCGGCCGGGCGCACGCCGGCCTCGTGCAGGCGCTCCAGGGCAAAGGCCAGCGAGCCCTCGGCCAGGCTGCCGGCGCGCTCGTGCACCTCGCGGCGGCGCACATGGTGGCGGTCCTCGGCGATATTGGCCAGGTGCGAGAAATAGCTGAAGGCACGGATCACGCTGACCGTCTGCTCGCCCGACAGGCTCTTGAGCAGCTTGTCAAAGCTCTTGCCCGCGGCGGCATCGTGCTTGTGGCGGAAAGCCACCGAAAGCTGGCGGATGCGCTCGACCAACTCGTAGGCCTCACGGCCTTCCTGCTCGCGGATCACCTCGCCCAGAATCCGCCCCAGCAGGCGGATGTCGTCCATCAGCGGCTGGTTTTTGTCGGCGGCCTGGCGGCTGCTGGTGGGGGCCGGAGGGGCGGACTTGGCGCGACGCGGGGTGGCTTTCGAGGAGGCGGGCATGGCGGGGCTCGGCTGGACAGGGGTGATGTAACAAGGTTACGTTAATCCAACTCTAGCAGTTTCTTCGGCTCGCCAATTTCGGCTGAGTTACAACAGCCGCCTGCTAGCATGCCGGCCATGAAAGAAACCATCGTCATCGCCACGCGCGAAAGCCGTCTGGCCCTCTGGCAGGCCGAGCATGTCAAGGCGCTGCTGGAGCACAGCCTGCATCTCAACGTCGAGCTGCTGGGCATGACCACTCGCGGCGACCAGATCCTCGACCGCACCCTGTCCAAGGTCGGCGGCAAGGGCTTGTTCGTGAAAGAGCTTGAAACCGCGCTGGAAGAGGGCCGTGCCCATCTGGCCGTGCATTCACTCAAGGACGTGCCCATGGAGCTGCCCGAGGGCTTCGCCCTGGCTGCCATCCTGGAGCGCGAAGACCCGCGCGATGCTCTGGTGTCCAACCGTTATGCCTCTCTGACCGAGTTGCCGCAGGGTGCCTTGGTCGGTACCTCCAGCCTGCGCCGCATGGCCCAGCTCAAGGCCTTGCGTCCCGATCTGCGCATCGAACCGCTGCGCGGCAATCTCGACACCCGCTTGCGCAAGCTCGATGAAGGTGGCTACGACGCCATCGTCCTGGCCGCGGCCGGCCTCAAGCGCCTGGGCCTGGCGGATCGCATCCGCAGCCATTTCAGCGTCGAGGAGATGATTCCTTGCGCCGGCCAAGGCGCCCTCGGCATCGAGCTGCGCGCCGATGCGGCAGAACTCAACGCTCAGCTGGCCACCTTGATCGACCGCCCGACCTGGCTGGCCACGCAGACCGAACGCGCCGTTTCGCGCAGCCTTGGCGGCAGCTGCAGCATGCCGCTTGCAGCCCATGCGCGCTGGCAGGGCGAGCAGTTGCTGGTGGCCGTGGCCCTGGGCCATGCCGAGTCGCCCGAGCGGCCTTTGCTGAAGACGCAGCTGCAGGCCGTGGTGCGCAGCGATGCCGAAGCCGTGGCCTTGGGCGAGCAGGCGGCCCAAGCCCTGCGTGATCTGGGTGCGGCGGACTATCTGCCCGCAGCCTGACTCGCTCGCCGCCATGGCGTCGCCCGAAACGGCCGCTTTGCAATTGATCCTGACCCGGCCGCAGCAGCAGGCCGGCGACTGGCTGCAGCGCTTGCAAGCGCAGGGCGTGCCGGCGCGCAGCTTTCCGCTGCTGGCCATCAGCCCCGCGGCGCCCGAGCAGGCTCAAGCGGCCTGGGCGGCCTTGCCACGGGCGCGTCTGGCCTTCTTCGTCAGCCCCAATGCGGTCGAGGGCTTTTTTGCGCAAGCACCGGCGGGCTTTGAATGGCCCGCGGCCTGTCTGGCCGCCTGTGTCGGGCCCGGCAGCGCGCGCGCCTTGCAGGCGGCCGGCGTGCCGGCTTCCCGCATCATCCAGCCGCCGGCCGACGCGCCCAGCCTCGACTCCGAGCACTTGTGGCCCCAGCTCAGCGGCATGGGTTGGCAAGGCCAGGCGGTGCTGATGCTGCGTGGTGAGGGCGGCCGCGACTGGCTGGCCGAGCGCTTGCGCGAGCGCGGTGCGGCGCCGGTTGAGTTCTTCAGCGTCTACCGGCGCGGCTGCCCGCAGCTGGATGCGGCGCAGCAGCAGGAGCTGGCCGATCTGCTCGCGCAGCCACAGCGCATGCTCTGGCTGTTCAGCAGCGGCGAGGCGGTTGGACACCTGCACAGCCTGGCGCCGGCCGGCGTGGACTGGTCTCGTCAGCGCTGCCTGGCCACCCACGTCCGCATCGCCGAGCGCGCGCGCGCCGAGGGCTGGGGGCATGTGGTTTTGACGCGACCCGACGCGGCCGCCGTGGCCCAAGCCTTCGGTGCGGTGCAGGCCGACGCCTACAATCATTTTCACTGTGAGTGATGCCCAAACCCCCCCTCTCGACGCCACGACGGGCGCTGCTGCGCCCGCCAGCGATGCGCCCGGCGCGAGCCTGAATTCCGTGACTTCCGTTCCCGCTGCCGCGCTGCCCGCCGCCGCCTTGCCGAGCTGGGTGCCGGTGACCCTGCTGTTGCTTGGCGTCGCCTCGCTGGCCGGTGTCGGCCTGGCATGGCAAGGCCTGAGTCGCCAGCAAGCGCTGGAGCAAGAGCTGGTGCGCCGCCAGGAGCTGGTGCAGGCCGAGGCCAGCGAGGCCCGTGCCGCTTCGCGCCAGTCGCAAGACCTGACCCGTGACACGGCCGCCAAGGTGGCGCTGCTCGATGCCCGCCTGGCCGAGGTGGCCTTGCAGCGCGGGCAGCTGGAAGAGTTGATCCAGTCCATGTCCCGCTCGCGCGATGAGAATGTGATCGGCGACATCGAAGCCTCCATCCGCGTGGCCCTGCAGCAGGCTGCCGTGACCGGCAGCGTCGAGCCCTTGGTGGCCACGCTCAAGCAGGCCGACGAGCGCCTGCTGCGCTACAAGCAACCACGTATGGAAGGCGTGCGCCGCGCCGTGGCGCGCGATCTGGACCGCGTCAAGGCCATCAGCGTGGTCGATGTGTCCACCCTGACCATCAAGCTCGACGAGGTGGTGCGCCTGCTCGACGAACTGCCCCTGCTGGCGGTGGCCGAGCGTGGCGGCGAGCCGGCGACGGCGCCGGGCCGTGCTGGCAAGCCGAGCGGAGCCAGCGCCAAGGCGCAAGACGGCAAGGCCGATGCGGCACCGGGCGAGGACGACGGCGCGCTGTCGGTCTGGTGGTGGCGTGCCAAGACCCGACTGGCCGAGATGGCGGGCCTGGTCTGGGGTGAGACCCGCACCCTGGTTCGCGTCACCCGCATCGACCATCCCGAGGCGGTGCTGCTGGCGCCCGAGCAGGCGTTTTTCCTGCGCGAGAACCTCAAGCTGCGCCTGCTCAATGCCCGCCTGGCCTTGCTCAGTCGCCAGTTCGACACCGCGCAGGCCGATCTGCGTGACAGCCAGGACGTGCTGAACCATTACTTCGACGCCCGCTCCCGCAAGGTCAGCTCGGCCATCGATCTGGTGCGCCAGGTCGCCGGTCAGGCGCGCCAGGTCAGCGTGCCGCGCCCCGATGACACCCTGGCTGCTTTGGCGGCCGCTGCGGCGGGCCGCTGATTGCCCGGAGCAGGCCCGCGGTCGACTCCCAACTTCAAAAAAGAACGAAAGCAAAGGTTCGGTTCATGCGTACCGTGGTGTGGTTGGTCCTTTTGTTCACCGTGGCGGTGGTGGCCGCGCTGGCCTTGGGCCAGAACGATGGGCTGGCCAGCTTCTACTGGAATGGCTGGCGCCTGGATGTGTCCTTGAACCTGTTCCTGCTGGCCTTGGTCGGCACCTGCTTTGCCTTGGTCACCGCCATCCAGACCATCGGCGCCTTGACCAGCCTGCCGCGCCGTGCGCACGAGTGGCGTCTGGCCCAGCGCGAGCGCGGCGCCCAACTGGCCTTGCGCGATGCCTTGGCCGAGTTCTTCGGCGCCCGTTACGGACGCGCCCAGAAGGCCGCCCAGCGTGCGCTCAGCATCCATGCCCAGACGCCCGCGTTGCAGCAGGACGAGGGCTTTCTGGCCCTGGGCCATCTGCTCTCGGCCAGCAGCGCCCATCGCCTGCAGGACAAGCGCCGCCGTGATGAGCAGCTGCAGCTGGCGCTGGATGCCGCCAAGCGCTCGCCGCAAGGCCGTGCGCAGGAGGAGGGCGCCCGTTTGCTGGCTGCCGAGTGGGCGCTGGACGACCGTGATGCGCCGCGTGCGTTGAGCCTGCTGGCTGAGCTCTCCCCGGGCGTGGCGCGCCGTACCCAGGCCCTGCGACTGAAGCTGCAGGCCAGCCGTTTGGCCAAGCAGCCGCTGGAGGCGCTGCGCACCGCGCGCCTGCTGGCCAAGCACCAGGGCTTCTCCAAGGTCGCCGCCCAGGGCCTGCTGCGCTCACTGGCCTTCGAGGCGCTGGATGCCGCCCGAGATGCCGACCAGCTTCGCTCTGTCTGGCAGCAACTGGACAGCGCCGACCGCCGTGATGTGTTTGTGGCCGCGCGCGCGGCACAGCGGGCGGGTGCGCTTGGCGTGCCAGACGATGGCCGCGGCTGGCTGCGGCCTTTCTGGGACGATGTTGCCGAGCTGGGTGCGGACGAACGGGCGACGCTGGCCGAAGCCTTGGTGCTGGTCTTGCCCGGCCTGGGCCCTGAATGGTTGCAGCGTCTGGAGACGGCGGTGCAGCGCTTCCCGCGCGACCGGGCCTTCAGCTATGCCCTGGGCCATGCGCTGGCCGAGCGCCAGCTTTGGGGCAAGGCACGCTTGATCCTGGAGCAGGTGGCCGATGATTCCAGTCTGGGCACGGCCGCGCGCCGCCGCAGCTGGTTGGTGCTGGCCCATCTGGCCGAGCAGGACGGCGATCTGGACCGCCGCGCCCGCTGCCACGAGGCGGCCGCCACGCTGGTTTGAGTCAAAAAATTGAAAAGTCTTCCCAAGCCTAAACAAAGCATGCTATAGTGCAAGGCTTCGCGGCTGTAGCTCAGTTGGATAGAGTACTTGGCTACGAACCAAGGGGTCGTGGGTTCGAATCCTGCCAGCCGCACCAACAATAAGAAAAGAAAAGGTCAGCGAGTAATTGCTGACCTTTTTAATTTAGGTTTGATCTCGGATTGAGTTTCAAATGCCTTGAATGTTCCTCGGACGAGGTGTTTGGAGTTTGAAAAGAGGCGCCGCCGAGTTTGGCTTGTCAGCTCAACTGGCGTGGCGTGAAGTACATCTGTGGTGACGCGGATGAGGGTATTGAGAGTTGAGGCGAAGTTTTGAAGCGACGCCTTGGCTTTGAAGTTTGACCCCTCGTTTTGCTGGCGTTTGAAAATCAGCTTCGGCGATGTTTTCAAAAAGTTTGCAAAAGTATTGTTCGGTACAAAAATACCGTGCTATAGTAGAGGGCTTGGAGCGGCTGTAGCTCAGTTGGATAGAGTACTTGGCTACGAACCAAGGGGTCGTGGGTTCGAATCCTGCCAGCCGCACCAAACTAACAAAATGTCGCACGAAGCGTCCGAAAGGAAATTCGATGCCGACGCAAACAAGCCTCAGTGAGAAATCGCTGGGGCTTTTTTTGTTTTGGACTCGGCTGGACGCGTCAGGCGCCTCGCATGAGCGGCACTCAAGTCTTGTGCGATTTCCGCGCGGCGTGAAGCTCGGTCAATATCTCTTCCGTGTGCTGGCCCACATGTGGCCCGGCCTCGGGTGTCCGCAAGCGGCTGCGTGAAAAGCGCGGGGCCGGGGAGGGTTGCCAATGGCCGTCGATGCGCACATGGTTGCTCCGAGCCTGCGCGTGCGCATGCGCGGCCGCCTCGTCCAGGCTGAGCACGGGCGCCACGCAGCAATCCAGATCGGCCAGGTCCTGCTCCCACAGGGCCCGGCTGCGCGTCTTGATCCGCTCGGCCACGCGGGCGCGCAGGGCGGGCCAGTGTTCGGTGTTCATGTGCTGGGCCGGGTCGACGTCGTGAAGGCCCAAACCCTGGAGCAAGCGCGCATAGAACTGCGGCTCGATGGCGCCCAGGCTCAGGTGACCGCCGTCGGCGCATTCAAAACAGTCGTAAAAGGGCGAGCTGTGCAGAAAGAAGTTGTCGGCGGGCCGCTCGCTCCACTGACCCTCGCTGCGCAGGGCTGAAACCAGGCCGCCGAGCAGGCCCAGGCCATCGAGAATGGCCGCGTCGATCACCTGCCCGTGGCCTGAGCGCTGGGCCTCCAGCAAGGCGCTCAGCAGGCCAAGGGCCAGCAGCATCGCCCCGCCGCCCATATCGCCGAGCAAGCTGGCTGGCGCACTCGGCGCCTGCCCCGGCCTGGAGGCGATGGAGAGCGCGCCACTCAATGCCAGGTAATTGATGTCGTGACCGGCGCACTGGGCCAGCGGCCCGGTCTGGCCCCAGCCGGTCACCCGGCCGTAGACCAGGCGCGGATGTGTGGCCTCAAACACCTCCGGCCCCAGGCCGAGGCGCTCCATCACCCCGGGGCGGAAGCCTTCGATCGCAGCATCCGCGCTGTGGATCAGTTCCAGCGCCGTGCGCTGCCCGGCATCGCTTTTCAAGTCGAGCACGATGGACCGCTTGCCGCGATTCAGTGCGCGCGCGTTGCCGATGCTGCGTGAGCCTGCGCTGATGGGGCGATCGATCACGATCACGTCGGCGCCCAGGTCGGCCAGCACCATGCCGCACATTGGTGCTGGGCCGAGCCCGGCCAGTTCGATCACGCGAATGCCCTGCAAAGGGCCGGAGGCTGAAGGGTCCTGTGGGGTCCTGCGGTTGTTGTCGTGTTCGCTGCTGCGTTCGCTCATCTGCGGACCTTCTCTTCGGTTGGCAAAGCTTGCAGAGACAATACACGCATGAGCAAGGCATTCACCAAGGAAAGTGACGCGGATGACGACGAGGACCTGGCGCTGCCAGCCTTGCCGCAGGGGGCGCGCAACTACATGACGCCGCAGGGCTATGCCCGCATGCGGGCGGAGTTCATGGCGCTGCTCGATGTCGAGCGGCCCAAGATCGTCGAGATCGTGTCCTGGGCGGCCAAGAACGGCGATCGCAGCGAGAACGGCGACTACCTCTACGGCAAGAAACGATTGCGCGAGATCGATCGGCGCCTGCGTTTCCTCAACAAGCGCCTGGATCTGGCCGAGGTGGCCGACCCCAGCCTGCACCACGGCAACGAGCAGATCTTTTTCGGCGCCACCGTCACCTACGCCACCGCCAAAGGCGAGGAGCGCACCATCACCATCAAGGGCATCGATGAATCCGACAGCCTGGCTGGCGAGGTCTCCTGGGTGTCGCCGATTGCCCGTGTGCTCTTGAAGGCGCGGGTCGGCGATGAGCTGCAGCTGATGACGCCGGGTGGCGTCGAGCAGATCGAGGTGCTGGAGGTCAGCTACCCGAAGCCGGAGTCGTCAAAGGCTTGATGCCTAGGGCTTGACGCGCCAGACCCGCAGCACGGCGGGCGAGCGCTTGAGGGTGCGCAGCACATCGGCCAGGTGCAGGCGGTCGCGAACCGAGAGGATGAGGTTCATCTCGGCGGTTTCGCGCTGCTGCATCTCGTCGCTCATCATGATGTGGGTGATGTCGGCCTCCGCCGCGCTGACGGCCGAGGCCACTTGCGCCAGCACGCCCTTGCCATTCTTCAGCAGCAGGGACACGGCGGCTTCGAAAGGACGGGTCAGCTCTTCGGCCCAGTTGACGGCGATCCAATGCTCGGCATCGCGCTGGAACAGCTTGCGGCCGACCTGGCATTCGGCCGTGTGCACCAGCAGGCCTTCACCGCGGCCCAGATAACCCTTGATTTCATCGCCGGGGATGGGGCGGCAGCAGGCTGCCAGACGCACCGAGGCGCCTTCGCTGCCGTCCAGCGTGACCTGGCCTTGCGAGGGGCCATCGTCCGCCGTGAAGCGGCCGATGCTGAGCATGACGGCATCGGGCCGCTGGCCTTGCTCGGCCAGCATGCGGGCCAGCTTCTTGGCCACGATGGTGGCGATCTTTCGGCCCAGACCGATCTCGACGAGCAGCTCGTCGGCATGGCGGTTGCCGGCCCAACGGGCCAGTTGCTGCCAGAGTTGAGCGGCATCGTCGTCTTCGTCGTTCAGGCTGGGCAGGCTCAGGCCTTCGGCACGCAGGGCCTGGGCCAGCATCTTCTCGCCCAGATCGCGGCTTTCTTCCTGCTCCAGGTTCTTCAGGAAGTGGCGGATCTTGGAGCGCGCGCGGCCGGTGCGAACAAAGCTGAGCCAGGCCGGATTGGGGCGGGCGCCGGCGGCGGTGACAATCTCCACCACATCGCCGCTGCGCAGCTCGGCCCGCAGGGGCACGGGTTCGCCGTTGATCTGTGCGGCCACGCAATGGTCGCCCACATCGGAGTGGATGGCGTAGGCAAAGTCCACCGGTGTGGCGCCCTTGGGCAGGGCCATGATGCGGCTCTTGGGGGTGAAGACGTAGACCGCATCGGGGAACAGGTCGATCTTGACGTGTTCCAGGAACTCGTTGGCGTCGCGGGTCTCGTCCTGGATGTCGATCAGGGACTGCAGCCAGCGCGAGCCCAGCTGTTGCGCGCTCTCGGCGCTGGTGCCACTGGGGTTGCCGCCTTTTTTGTAGAGCCAGTGCGCGGCCACGCCTTTTTCCGCCACCATGTGCATGGCCTCGGTGCGGATCTGGAACTCCACCGGTGTGCCCAGCGGGCTGACCAAGGTGGTGTGCAGGCTCTGGTAGCCGTTGGGCTTGGGGATGGCGATGTAGTCCTTGAAACGGCCTGGCTGCGGTTTGTAGAGCTGGTGCAGCACGCCCAGGGACAAATAGCACTGCGGCAGCTCGTCCACCACGACACGGAAGCCGAAGATGTCGCTGACCTGGGCAAAGCTCAGGTGCTTTTCGCGCATCTTCTTGTAGATGGAGTAGATGGCTTTCTCGCGGCCGTGGATCTGCACCGGGTGGGCGCCATCGGCAAAGGCCTTGACGACATCGCGCTCGATGCGCGACACCAGATCGCGGCGGTTGCCGCGGGCCTTTGTGATGGCCTTGGACAGGGCGGCATGCCGCCAGGGATGGATGTGCTGGAAGGACAGGTCCTGCAGCTCGCGGTAGATCTCGTTCAGGCCCAGGCGGTGGGCGATGGGCGCGTAGATGTCCAGGGTTTCGCGCGCGATGCGGCGGCGCTTGGGCGCGGCCATGGCCTCCATGGTGCGCATATTGTGCAGACGGTCGGCCAGCTTGATCAGGATGACGCGCACATCGCGCGCCATGGCCAGGAGCATCTTGCGGAAGGATTCGGCCTGGGATTCTTCCTTGGTCGAGAACTGCAGCTTGTCCAACTTGGTCAGGCCGTCCACCAGCTCGGCGGTGGGGGCCTCAAAGCGCTCGATCAGCTCGGTCTTAGTGACGCCGCAGTCTTCCATGGCGTCGTGCATCAGGGCGGCCATGATGGCCTGGGCGTCGAGGCGCCACTCGGCACAGATGCCGGCCACCGCAATCGGATGGGTGATGTAGGGCTCGCCGCTGGCCCGGAACTGGCCCAGATGCGCCTCATCGGCGAATTTGTAGGCTTCGCGGATGCGCTTGATGTCGCCCTTGGGCAGATAGCCCAGGTGCTGAACCAGGGCGTCAAACGACGCCGCCTCGGCAGCCGTTGGCTCGGGGGCGGGGCGCAGGCCCGACAGACCGCTCAGGGCAGCAGGCAGGCGGGAGACGGCAAATGATCGAAAACCCATGGCCCGAATTTAACCGATGAATTTGCGTGCCATCTGCGCCAGCGCACAAGACCGTGCCATTCGGCATCCTTGAGCGCTCGCGCAGGCGTCAGAAACGACAACGGGCGCCCGAAGGCGCCCGTGTGTGCAATCAAATGCAGCGAGAAGCTGGAATCAGACCGGCACCTTGCGCAGCATTTCGATGCCGACTTCGCCGGCGGCGATTTCGCGCAGGGCGGTGATGCCGGGCTTGTTCTTGCTGTCGACCTTGGGGGTGTGGCCTTGGCTCAGCATGCGGGCGCGGTAGGTTGCGGCGAGCACCAGCTGGAAGCGGTTGGGGATCTTGGTCAGGCAGTCTTCGACGGTGATGCGGGCCATGTGTGGATTCCAGTTCAGGTGTTCAGGAGGATCGGTTTCTGAGGCGTGGTGCCGTGCACCGGGGCTTCAGGGCAGATCGAGCGCTTTGAAAACGGCAGAGCGATTTCGGCGCTGAGCTGCGTATTTTAACCGCTGCGCGTGGACGATGGACTTCAGATCGAAAACGGCCGTGTCAAACACCGCGTTCACGACCACGAAATCGAAGTTCTGCGCCTGCGCCACCTCGACACGGGCATTGGCCATGCGCTTGGCAATGACCTCGGGCGCGGTGTCGCCGCGGCGGTTCAGGCGCTGCTGCAGCTCGTCCCAGCTCGGGGGCAGGATGAAGATCAGCACGGCGTAGGGAAACAGCTGCTTGATCTGCAGCGCGCCCTGGAAATCAATCTCGAGCACCACGTCGTCGCCATGCGCCATGCGCGCCTCGATGGCGGCCCGTGAGGTGCCGTAGAGGTTGCCATGCACCTCGGCCCATTCGAAGAAATCGCCACGCGCCGCCATGGCACGGAATTCTTCTTCGCTGGTGAACCAGTATTCGCGGCCGTGCTGTTCCTGGCCGCGCGGGGCGCGCGAGGTGTGGGAGATGGAGACGTCGAGCTTGGCGTCGAGCTCCAGCAAGGCCTTGACCAGGCTGGATTTGCCGGCGCCGCTGGGGGCGGCGACGACGAAGAGGTTGCCGGGGTATTCCATGGATCGGATGCGGTCGTGTGAGGTGGGGCAGCGGCGCTGCGGGGCTGTGGGGCCGTGGGGCCGTGGGGCAGAAGGAGGGCCGGCTTATTCGATGTTCTGCACCTGCTCGCGCAGTTGCTCGACGGCGACCTTCATCTCCACCGAGATATTGGTCAGCTCCAGGGCGGCCGCCTTGGAGCCTAGGGTGTTGGCCTCACGGTGCAGCTCCTGGATCAGGAAGTCCAGGCGCTTGCCGATTTCGCCCCCCTTTTTGAGCAGGCGGGCGATTTCTTCCAGGTGGGCGCGCAGGCGGGCCAGTTCTTCGGCCACATCGATGCGGATGGCGTAGGCGGCCGCTTCGTTGAGGGCGCGCTCGCGCAGGTTTTCCTCGGGGATGGTCTGGGCCGCGCCGGTGCTGGCCAGGGCCTCTTGCCAGCGCTCGAGGAAGCGCTGCTGCTGGCGCTGCACGATGGCCGGCAGCATGGGCTCGGCGGCATCGGCCAGCGTGCGCAGATGCTCAATGCGCTCCATCAGGATGGCGACCAGCTTTTCGCCTTCGCGTTCACGCGCTTCGAGCAGGCCGCTCACGCATTGGCGTGCGGCTTCGAGCGCGGCTTCGTCCAATTTTTCGGGGGCGGAGCCGCCGCCCTTGCACCAGATCAGGGCCTCGTGGACGGTCAAGGGCTGGGCCTTGGGCAGCCAGTTCTGCACCGTGCCCTCCAGGCGGGCCAGCTTGTTGAGCTGGTCGGACTGTGGCTGCGGCCAGTTGCCCTCGCTCTCGCGCTGGGTGTTGATGCGCAGCTCGACCTTGCCGCGCTTGAGCTTGGCCGTCAGCAGCTCGCGCAGGGCGGGTTCCAGGCCTCGCAAATCCTCGGGCATGCGAAAGCCCAGGTCCAGAAATCGGCCGTTGACCGAACGCAGCTCGACCGTCACGCTGGCGCCGCTGGGGCTGGCAGCTGCCGAGGATGTGGCATTGGGGGACCCGGTGTTTTCACTGGGTGCGGTGGGTTGCGAGCTGACGCTGGCATATCCCGTCATGCTGTAGACTGGCATCTAGCGTTCGGTGTGGAATAAAACTCGATTATGTCAAAGCCGAAACCGGCGCCCTTGCCTGCGGGAACGGTGGTTGGGGGCTACCAGATCATCAAGAGGTTGGCAGCAGGCGGATTCGGCGTGGTGTACCTGGCCGAAGACCCGGAACGCCACCTCGTCGCCCTCAAGGAATATCTGCCCTCCAGCCTGGCTGAACGCTCGCCCGGCGAGTTGACGCCGCGCGTCAAACCTGAGAAGCAGCCGCTTTACCGCCTGGGTCTCAAGAGCTTCTTCGAAGAAGGCCGATCGCTCGCGCAGATCTCGCACCCAAGCGTGGTGTCGGTGCTGAACTTCCTGCGCGAGAACGAAACCGTTTACATGGTGATGAACTATCTGCAGGGCGACACCCTGCAGGACTTCATCGTCACCGCGCGCGATATGAAGCGCGACAAGGTCTTCCGAGAATCCACCATCCGCAGTCTCTTCGACGAGATCCTGCGCGGCCTGCGCATCGTGCATCAGCACAAGATGCTGCATCTGGACATCAAGCCGGCCAATATCTTCATCACCAACGAAAACAAGGCGGTGCTGCTGGACTTCGGCGCCGCGCGCGAGGTGCTGAGCAAGGAAGGCAATTTCATCCGCCCCATGTACACGCCCGGTTTTGCCGCGCCCGAGATGTACCGGCGAGATGGTGCTTTAGGTCCATGGACCGACATCTACGCCATCGGCGCTTGCATCTACGCCTGCATGCAGGGCTATCCACCCAATGACGCGCCGCAGCGCCTCGAGAAAGATCGCCTGGCACTCAGCCTCTCGCGCCTGCGCAATGTCTATTCCGACAACCTGATCGAAGTGACCGAGTGGTGCATGTCCCTGGATCCGCTCTCGCGTCCGCAAAGCGTGTTTTCGCTGCAAAAAGAGCTGGCGCGCGAAACCGAGCGCCGCTACACCAAGCTCAGCTTCAGCGAGCGTCTCAAGCTGCAACTGGAGAACCTGAAGACCGGAGCCAAAGCGTGAGGGTTCCAGCGTGAGGTTCAACACCTTCCAGGTGAGCCGCCGCGGCCGGCGGGAGAAGAACGAAGACCGCATGGGTTATTGCTACACCCGCGAGGCCGGTTTGTTTGCTCTGGCCGACGGTTTGGGTGGGCACCCCGAGGGCGAGGTGGCCGCACAGATGGCGCTGCAGACCCTGGCCGCCTTGTTCCAGCGCGATGCCAAGCCGGCGCTAGAAGACCCGGCTGCCTTTTTGCAGGATGCGGTGTTGATTGCGCACCAGCAATTGATCCGTTATGCCGCCGAGAAGGGCATGAGCGACACGCCGCGCACCACCATCGTGGCCTGCGTGCTGCAGGGGCGCCGGGCCTTCTGGGCCCATTGCGGTGATTCGCGCCTCTACATGGTGCGTGCCGGCAAGCTGATCGCCCGCACGCGCGACCATTCCTATCTGGAGCTGCAGAACGCGCTCGGCCGGGTGCCCCAGGACGGCGAGACCTTCAACCGCAATGTGCTCCTGACCTGCCTGGGCAGCCCTGGCAAGCCCATGATCGACACCCATGGCCCCATGCTGCTGGAGGTGGGAGACCGCCTGCTGCTGTGCTCGGACGGGCTCTGGGGCACGGTGCCCGACGACTTCATCACCGAGCAGCTCTCGGCCAGCCCGGTGGCCGATGCGGTGCCGGATCTGGTGGAGCAGGCCCTGCGCAACGGTGGGCCGCGCTGCGACAATGTCACTGCGTTGGCGGTGGAGTGGGAAGGCGAGGCCGATGCCGACGAGGGCCACACCGAGGCCGGCATTTCCACCCGCAGCCTGTCCGATGACGGCTTTGCCACCACCATCCAGGCTGCCGCCCAAGACGGGCGCGGCGGTGCGGACGAGCTGGACGAAGCCGAGATCGAGCGCTCCGTGCGCGAGATCAACGAAGCCATACGCCGCGCCAACGAGCGCCAGACCGGCGTACTCAAGAAATCCTGAAGGACCCCATCATGACTGAAGCCAGCCAGACTCTGCGCGCCAGCGGCCGCGCAGCGGACGCACTCCGCCCGGTGCGGATCACCCGCCACTACACCCGCCATGCAGAGGGCTCGGTGCTGATCGAGTTCGGTGGCACCAAGGTGTTGTGCACCGCCTCGGTGGAAGAGAAAGTGCCGCCGCACAAGCGCGGCTCGGGCGAGGGCTGGGTGACGGCCGAGTACGGCATGCTGCCGCGCGCCACCCACACCCGCAGCGACCGTGAAGCGGCCAAGGGCAAGCAAAGCGGCCGCACGCAGGAGATCCAGCGCCTGATCGGCCGCTCGTTGCGCTGCGTCTTCGATCTCAAGCTGCTGGGCGAGCGCACCATCGCGCTGGACTGCGATGTGATCCAGGCCGATGGCGGCACTCGCACCGCGGCCATCACCGGCGCCTACGTGGCTGCGGCCGATGCGGTCAGCTGGCTGCTGGCTCAGGGCAAGATCAGCGCCAGCCCGATCCGCCAGGCGGTGGCGGCCATCTCGGTGGGCATCGTCGAGGGCACGCCCTTGCTGGACCTGGAATACACCGAAGACTCAGCCTGCGACACCGACATGAATGTGGTGATGACGGCCGACGGCGGCTTTGTCGAGCTGCAAGGCACGGCCGAGGGCGTGGCCTTCAGCCGCGTCGAGATGAATGCGCTGCTTGATCTGGCTGAGAAGGGCATTGGCGAGCTGCTGGCGGCGCAGAAAGCAGCCTTGTCGTCATGAAGATTGTTCTGGCCTCCAACAACGCCAAAAAGCTGCTCGAGCTGCAGGCCCTGTTCGAGCCCTTGGGGGTGGAGCTGGTCACGCAGGGCTCGCTCGGCATCCCCGAAGCCGAGGAGCCTTTTGGTACGTTTGCCGAGAACGCCCTGGCCAAGGCCCGCCACGCGGCCGAGGCCAGTGGCCTGCCTGCCCTGGCCGATGATTCCGGCCTGGCCGTGGAGGCCCTCGGGGGCGCGCCTGGCGTGCTGTCGGCGCGTTATGCCACGCTCTTCGGTCAGCCCAAGTCGGATGCCGACAACAACCGCGTGCTGCTGGAGCAACTGGCCGCCTTCCCGGCGCCCGAGCAGCGCGGCGCGCGCTTTGTCTGCGCCCTGGTGGCTGTGCGCAGCGCCGCTGACCCCGAGCCCTTGATTGCCATGGGGCGTTGGCAGGGTCAGATCTTGGCCGTCGCGCAGGGCGAGGCCGGCTTTGGCTATGACCCGCTGATGTTCATCCCGTCCCTGGGGCGCAGCGTGGCCGAGCTGAGCGCGGCCGAGAAGAATGTGCAGAGCCACCGGGCTTTGGCGGCCGTCCATCTGGCCGCGCAGCTGCGCGAGGTCTGGCATCTTGGCTGATGTCATTCGCCTGATGCGGCCGGGCACGCTGAGCCTGCCGGCGCTGCCGCCGCTGTCGCTCTACGTGCACCTGCCCTGGTGTCTGCGCAAGTGTCCATATTGCGATTTCAACAGCCATGAGTGGCGGGTGGACGGCGCCGCGCGCGAGCTGCCGGTGGACACCGCGCGCGCCTACCTGGCTGCGCTACGCGCCGATCTGGAAGCCTCGCTGCCGCTGATCTGGGGTCGGCCCGTGGTTAGCATCTTCATCGGCGGCGGCACGCCCAGCCTGTTTCCCCCGGAGCAAATCGCCGAGTTGATCTCGGACCTGCGCGCCCGCCTGCCGCTGGAGCCGGGCTGCGAGATCACGCTGGAGGCCAACCCGGGCACGTTTGAGCGCGACCGCTTCAAGGGCTTCCGAGAAGCCGGCGTCACGCGCCTGTCCATCGGCGTGCAGAGCTTTGACGATGCCAAGCTCAAAGCCCTGGGCCGGGTGCACAGCGGCGAGCAGGCGCGCGCTGCCATCGCCGAGGCCGCCCAGGCCTTCGACACCTTCAACATCGACCTGATGTACGCGCTGCCGGGCCAGAGCCTGGACGAGCTGGATCTGGAGCTGCGCACGGCCCTGGACTTTGCGCCGCCGCATCTGTCGGTTTACCACCTGACCATCGAGCCCAACACCCGCTTCGCCAGCGCACCGCCCGAAAACCTGCCCGACCCCGATCTGGCCAGCGAGATGCTGGACCTGATCACCGCCCGCACCGGCGCCGTGGGCATGGATCGTTATGAGGTGTCGGCCTACGCGCGCGCGGGGCACCGCTGCGCCCACAACCTGAACTACTGGCAGTTCGGCGATTACCTCGGCATCGGCGCTGGTGCGCACAGCAAAATTTCCTTTCCGCATCGCGTGCTACGCCAGGTGCGCTGGCGCGAACCGGCGGCTTATATGGCCAAGGCGGGCGAGGGCGCCGCGGTGTCGAACGAGAACGAGGTGGCGCGCAGCGAGCTGCCGTTCGAGTTCATGCTCAATGCCCTGCGTCTGCGCGAAGGCGTGGGCCTTCAGTCCTATCTGGAGCGCACCGGCCTGCCGCCCTCCAGCATCGCGCGGGCCATGGAGCAGGGGCGCCAGCGCGGCCTGCTGGAGGCCGATCTGGCGCGCATCGCGGCGACCGCCAAGGGCTTTGATTTCCTCAGCGACCTGCAGTCACTCTTCCTGGCTGACTGACTGACCGAGCATGGCCCGCACGGGGCCGCTGGCCTTCACAGCGCCATCACGTAAACGCTCAAGGCCTCGTGCTTGGCATGGCGCTTGGCCGTGGCCGCTGCGCTGGCCACCTCTTCGGCCCGGTGCAGGCTGCCGGGGCTGACCCGGACCGCGCCAATGCTGAGCGTGGTGCAGGGGTGGAAGCGCATATCGCCATGGCGGTCTTCGGCCATGATGCCGCCCGCTTGCAAGGCCGCGGCATCAAACAGATTGCGGGCCAGCTCATTGAAGCCCTGAACGATCTGCTCGCAGCGCTGCTCCCAGTCGGCGCTCTGGAACAGCATCACGAAATCATCGCCGCCGACATGGCCCAGGAAGTCGCGCTGGCTGTCGCAGTGGTTGCTGGCCACGCGCGCCACCAGGCGGATCATCTCGTCGCCGCGCCAGTAGCCGTACTCGTCGTTGAAGGGCTTGAAGTGGTTGAGGTCGGCGTAGGCGGCGACGAACTCGCGCCCGCTGGTCAGCAGACGGCCGATGTGCTGGCTGATCGGAATATTGCCGGGCAAGAAGGTCAGCGGGTTGGCGTGGCGCGCTGCTTCAATACGCGCCTCCGTCACCGAGCGCACCAGCTGCTCGCCGGTGCCCAGGCCGAGGTAGCGTCCCTCGCGCACGATGATGAAGCCCTCGCGCAGATAGCGCTGGTCGGCCGAGGTCAGCACGGTGGTCAAGGCCTCGATGCCGGTGTCGGCGTTGACGATCAGCGGCGTCGGGTTGGCGAACAGGGTGCAGGCATGGCGGCCGTACAGGTCCATGAAGAAGGGCTTGGCCCAGCGGTTGATGAACTGCGCCCGGTCGACCAGGGCCACCGGCTCTTGCCGGCTGTTGAGCACGGCGATGGCGTGCAGCTCCTCGTGTTCGTTGAAGACACGGAACAGCTGCTCGTGCGTGGTGTCCTCGTGCACGGTCACGGCTTCCATCATCAGACGCTCGGCGGTGACGCCGTTGCTGGAGGCGCGGCGCAACTCGGGCAGCACGGCGATTTCGCTGCTGGCCAGCACCTCGCGCGCGCCGGCCAGGGGCTCGCGCGCGCCGTCGGGTGTGGGGCGGCCGATCAGCCAGCCTTGGCCAAAGGCCACGCCGAGATCCCGCAGCACGCGCAGTTCCTCGGCGTTTTCGATGCCTTCGGCCACCAGCTGGGCGCCAAAGGTTTCCGCCAGCTGCAGCAGGGCGCGGAAGGTCTGCAGCTTCTCGGCATGGGCCGGCAGGTCGTGGGTGAAGTATTTGTCGATCTTGACCACATCCGGCTGGATCTCGGACCACAGGCGCAGTGAGGAGCGGCCGTCGCCAAAGTCGTCCAGCGCAATGCCCACGCCCTTGCGGCGCAGCACGCCGATGGCGCGGCGCAGGCCCTCGATATCAGCCACGCGCTCATGCTCGGTCAGCTCGATCATCAGCTGGCTGGCGCAGATGCCCAGGTCTTCGCAGATGAACAGCCGGTCCTGCTCCAGGCCCTGGGCCACGGCGCTGGCCAGCGCCGTGGCGCTCATGTTCAGCAGCAGGCGGCCGGGCAGCTTGAGCCGGCTCCACTCGGCCATGGCCAGCAGGGCGCAGTGCACCTCCAGCTCGGTGTTCAGGCCTTCGCGCCGACCGGCGGCGAACAACATATCGGGGTACTCGAGCGGGCTGCCGATCGGGCCACGCACCAGGGCTTCATGGCCGTAGACCAGGCCGCAGTCCAGCTGCACGATGGGCTGGAAGACCGTGCGCAGCTGGCGGCGGTCCATCAGGCGGCGAACCGTCAGTGGCGGAGCTTCATCACCCGGTCTGGAGCCTGTGGCGATCGGGGATGCGGGGGAGGAGGAGAGTGCGGCGCTGCTCATAGCGCCATGGTGCCCAGCGCCGATGACAGGGCCAAGAAAAGCAGGCTCCGTCAGCACAAAGGCCGCATCAGCGTGAGCTATTGCTCGGCTGTGCGGCCTCGGGGTGGGCGTGTTCTGGCGAGGGTGCTTACACGCGATTGAGTGACATGCCCGAGGTGCTGCGCAGTCGCTCGATCAGGCGCGGTGCGATCTGGTTCAGCGGCAGCACTTCGTCGGCGGCGCCGGCATTGATGGCCTCGCGCGGCATGCCGAAGACCACGCAGGTGGCCTCGTCCTGCACGAAGTTGTAGGCGCCGGCGTCCTTCATCACCTTCATGGCCTTGGCGCCATCGGCGCCCATGCCGGTCAGCATGATGCCCAGAGCGTTCGGGCCCACGACGCGCGCGGCCGAGTGAAACAGCACCTCGACCGAGGGCTTGTGGCGGTTCACCGGCTCACCGTCCTGCACGCGGGCGATGTAGTTGGCGCCCGAGCGCTCGACGCTCAGATGCAGGCCGCCCGGGGCGATATAGCCATGGCCCGGCAAGATGCGCTCGCCATCGCTGGCTTCCTTGATGCGGATGCGGCACAGGCCGTCCAGGCGCGCGGCGTAGCTCTTGGTGAAGCCGGGCGGCATGTGCTGGGTGATGACCACGGCCGGGCAGTCGGCCGGCAGATTGACCAGCACATCCTTGGTCGCCTCGGTGCCGCCGGTAGAGGCGCCGATGAAGATGATTTTCTCGGTCGACAGCCGACCCAGGCTGGCCATGGTGACCGGCTTGGCCGGCGCTGCGGGTGGGTGGCCTGCGTGGGCGGCCGCGCCCGTTGCGCCCGAGGCGGGCAGGGCAGCGTGGCTGCGACGGATGTGGGCCTTGGCGGCGATGCGGATCTTGTCGGTGATGTCATCGGCCAGCAGGCGGATGCCATCGGCCACGCCGATCTTGGGCTTGGCGACGAAATCGACAGCGCCCAGTTCCAGCGCCTTGAGCGTGACTTCAGCGCCGCGCTCGGTCAGGGTGGACACCATCACCACCGGCATGGGGCGCAGGCGCATCAGGCGGGACAGGAAATCCAGGCCGTCCATGCGGGGCATTTCAATGTCTAAGGTGATCACGTCCGGGTTTAATGAGCGGATCATTTCGCGGGCGAGCAGCGGGTCGGCGGCAGCGCCGATGCAGACCATATCGGGCTGGCGGTTGATGATCTCGCTCAGGATGCTGCGCACCAGAGCCGAGTCGTCGACCACCACCACAGTTGTCTTGGCCATGTCTTACTTCTCCTCTTGGGGGCGGGCTCAGAACAGATCGACAGAACCGCCGCTGGCCACCACGGGCTGGGCTTTTTGGGCTGCAGAACGGTCTTGTTGCACCAGGGCGTCGGTGTTGGTGGGGGCGAGGCGCTTGACCATGGCCTTGCCACTGAAGGGCAGGAAGCAAACCTTGCGGGGATAGATGTCCATCACGTCCTTGGAGACGATGGGGATGCGCTCGAGCTTGAGGAAGTCGATCACGAAGTTGGTATTGCGTTCGCCGACATTGATGGTGTTCATGCCGGCAATCACGGCGCCACCGCCGAAGATCTTGGCTTCCATGCGGCCTTTGGAGGCGCCGCGCTTCATCATCTCGTTGATCAAGAGTTCCATGGCGTAGGAACCGTAGCGGCCGGAGTCGCCGCTGCCTTCGGGCAGCATGAAATGGTTCATGCCGCCGATCTGGGCGTGGCGGTCCCAGAGGCAGGCGGCGATGCAGGAGCCCAGGGTCGTCATGACCAGCAGGTCCTCGTTGTCCACGAAGTACTCGCCGGGCAGGATCTTGACCGCCGCATTCTTGAAATGGGCGTCGTAGAAGAAGAACGATGCTTCACCAGGCTTGCGCGGCATGGCCTTGAGTTGCGCAACGCGGGCCGCTCCCGCGCCGCTGGTGAACATCGAGCCGGTGCCTGCACCGGAAGTGGGCGGGGGGGTGCTCATGTTTTTTTATCGGTCGCTGGACTGTGAACTTGAGGATTGCGTCGGAGCGGGGCTCAGACGCGCTCGTAAATCGTCTTTCCGCGCAGGCGGAACAGATCGCGCGAGTCGGTGAAGTTCTCCGAATGGCCGACGAAGAGCAGACCATGCGGGCGCATCACACGGTGGATGCGCTCCAGCACCTTGCGCTGGGTCGGCGGGTCGAAATAGATCATCACATTGCGGCAGAACACGATGTGGAAGGGCTCGCCCAGCGACCACTGCGTGTCCATCAGATTGAGCGACTTGAAATCGATCCAGCGCTGCAGCTCGGGCTTGACGCGGATGCGCCCTGAGTTGCCGCCGGTGCCGCGCATGAAGAAGTTCTTCAGCCGGGTTTGGTCCAGGCCTCGGGCATCGGCGTTGTAGACACCGCGGCGGGCCGTGTTCAGCACATTGGTGTCGATGTCGCTGGCGGTGATCTGCACCTGGGCACTGCTGCCCAGCGCTTCGCTGCAGGTGATGGCGATGGAGTAGGGCTCCTCGCCCGTGGAGGCTGCGCAACACCAGATGCGCACCGGCTTGCCAGCCAGCGGCTTCAGGTCGTCGGTCAGGGCGTGGAAATGGTGCTCTTCGCGGAAGAAGGAGGTCAGGTTGGTGGTCAGGCAGTTGACGAACTCCTGCCATTCCTGTGTGCCCTCTACCCCGGTGGCGTGTTCCAGCCACTGCAGGTAGGCGGCGAAAGACTTGTGGCCGGTCTCTCGCAGGCGGCGGGAGAGGCGGCTGTAGACCATGGCGTGCTTGCCATCGTGCAGGCTGATGCCTGCGTGCTTGTAGATCAGTTCCCGAACCCGGTCGAAATCCGCCCGGCTGAAGCTGAATTCATGGTCGATGGCTTCGGCGCCTGGTGCACTTGGAACAGCTGGCATAAGGTGAGCTCGGTTATGTCCCGGCTGCTGGCGCAGTCCAGGCTTTGATTTTGCGTCGTCTTGCAGTCTGGCGGTTCAAGCCTGTCCAGCATAGGCCAAACAAAGCCGCCAACAGGGGCCAGATCGCCAATTGAGCACGAAAACCCACTGCTAGACTGGCTGCGCACTTGCTCCTCCCCCCCTGCACACCATCTTGGATTCCTCAAGCCCCACACCCGCTTTGCTGGATGCCCGACGCCTGCGGCTGGACCTGGCCCTGCAGTTGCTGCAGCAGGCGGGCGCCTTGCTGCCCGAGGCCGAGCCTTACAGCGAGGCTTGGCTGCAAGGCATCATGGACGCGCTGTGCGACCTGTCCAGCAAGGACGCCTTGACCGGACTGGTCAACCGCCGCAGCTTCGAGATGGCGCTGGCCCGCGAAGTGGACCGCGTGGCGCGTTCGGGGGAACCGGCCTTGCTGCTGGTGCTGGACATCGACCATTTCAAGGCGGTCAACGACACCTACGGCCATGCGGCCGGTGACCTGGTGATCCAGGCTGTGGCCGGGGCGCTGAACCAGGTGGTTCGCCCCATGGACACCGTCGCCCGCGTGGGCGGCGAAGAATTTGCCATCGTGCTGCCCAAGTGCGCAGCCGGTTTTGGCGCCACCGTGGCCGAGCGCCTGCGCGAGCGGGTGGCCGAGCTGCGGATCGAGATTGCGTCCGGTCAGACGCTGGCGGTGACGGTCAGCCTGGGTGGTGCCTTTGCGCCGCAGTGGGTGCGTTCCTCGTCCCTGCTCTGGATGGAGCGGGCCGACCGTCAGCTCTACCGCGCCAAGGCCGAGGGCCGCAACCGGGCCTGCCTGGAGAACCAGGTCGATTCCCTGGTGAGCGCCGAGGAAAAAGGCATGTTGTTTGCAGTAACGCAACAGGAAAGTGAATGAGTACGACACCTGATCCTGCTGCATCGTCGCCGGCGTCCCCGCTGGGGGCCGCCCGTCCGGCGCCCAAGACGGGCAGCCGTGCCGGCGCCCGCACCTTGGCCGTCACCAGCGGCAAGGGCGGCGTGGGCAAGACTTTTGTGACGGCCAATCTGGCCGCCGCTCTGGCGCTGCGCGGCCAGCGTGTGCTGGTGCTGGATGCCGACCTGGGCCTGGCCAATCTCGATGTGGTGCTGAACCTGCACCCCAAGCTGACCCTGCACGATGTCTTCACCGAAAAGGCCACGCTGGACCAGGCCATCCTGCCGGCGCCCGGCGGCTTCTCGGTGCTGCTGGCGGGTTCGGGCATGGTGGAGTACTCGCGCCTGACGCCCGAGGTGCGCGACAAGCTGCTGCACATCGTCGAGATGGTGCGGCCACGTTTTGACTGGATCTTGTTCGACACCGGCGCCGGCATCTCCGATGTGGTGCTGTTCTCCATCTCCATGGCTGCCGATGTCCTGGTGGTGGCCACGCCCGAACCGACCTCGCTGACCGATGCCTACGCCACCATCAAGGTACTGGCCACCCAGCAAGACCGCCGCGAGGTGGGCCTGCTGGTTAACCAGGCCAACCGTGTGGGCGAAGGCAAGCTGATCTGCGGCCAGCTGCAGCAGGTGCTGCAGCGCTTTGTCGGCGCCCGCCCGGGCCAGAGCTTCAAGCTGGAGCTGCTGGGCGAGGTCAAGAACGATCTGACCGTGCGCCAGGCCGTGCTCAAGCGCCAGCTGGTGCTGGAACATTACCCCGGCAGCGATGCAGCCCAGGCCATCAAGGCTTTGGCCAATAAACTGCTGGGATGAGCAGTTCAGACACTTCTTCCGATTCTTCCCCTTCAACATCGTCCTCGTCCTCGCCCGAGGCCTCGCCCGCCACCGCCTTTGAGTGGGTGGGCGGCGAGGCGCGGGTGCGCGCCCTGGTCGATCGTTTCTACGATTTGATGGAGCTGGAACCCGCCTTCACCGAGTTGCGCTCGGCCCACGGCCCCAGCCTCGACAGCGCCCGCGACAAGCTGTTCTGGTTCCTCTGCGGCTGGCTGGGCGGCCCCAACCACTACATCGAACGCTTCGGCCACCCGCGTCTGCGCGCCCGCCACCTGCCCTTCAAGATCGGCATCGCCGAGCGCGACCAATGGGTCGCCTGCATGGGCATGGCCATGCAGGATGTGGCGCTGGACCCGGCGCTGCAGGAGCGCTTGCTGGAGAGCTTCATGGGGACGGCGGATTGGATGAGGAACAGTTAGCCCCTCGCCCGCGGGTACGCGGGCGGTCCCCCGGGGGGACTGGACTCAGCGGCCGGCGTGGGCCGGCGGCTGAGTCCTCAAGCCGGCCTTGGGGCGGCCCGGCGGTCGGCTTGAGTTGCAAGCACTGAGGTTGCTCCGAGGTTAAGTGCCGGCCAGCAGGACCATCAGGGCGCCGCTGCCGCCATCGCTGGCGCGGGCCTGCACGAAGGCCAGGACCTGGTTTTTCTGCACCAGCCAGCGGCGCACCCGGGCTTTGAGCACGGGTTCGCGGCCCGGTGAGCCATTGCCCTTGCCGTGGACCACGCGCACGCAGCGCAGGCCGCGGCGGGCGCTTTCCTGGATGAAGTGGCCCAGGGCCTCGCGGGCCTGATCGCGGCGCAGGCCGTGCAGGTCGAGCTGGGCCTGCAGGCTCCAATGGCCGCGGCGAAGCTTGCGCACCACCTCCTGGCTGATCTCGGGGCGGCGGAAGGACAGGCTCTCGTCGGTTTCCAGCAAGGTGTCGACATCGAAGTCGTCCGACAAGGCTTGCAGCAGCACCTGGCGCTCGTCGGCCTCCCGCTGCAAGGGCTCAGGAGCGGGGCGCTGGCGCTGGTGCAGCACTCGGGCCTGCTGGGCAGCCAGCCGTGTCACCGGGCCGACGCTGAGCTCGAAGATGCGCCGCTCCTGCTCGGCCAGGCGCGCGGCCGCCGCTTCGCGCTCGCGCCGCTCTTCCTCGGCGCGGCGCGCCAGGGCCAGCTCGCGCTGCAGCAGCTTGAGGTCTTGCAGGCTGTGGAGGGCGGCGGAGGGGCGCGAGCGTGGCGGGGAGGGCGGGGACGTCATAGCGGGGACTTCATGGCGGGCGCCATCATATTTGCCCGCGCTCCGCCATCGAGATCACCTCGCCCATGCCCACCACGAAATGGTCAAGTACCCGGATGTCGACCAGGTTCAGGGCCGACTGCAAAGCCTGGGTCAGCAACTCGTCGGCGCGCGAGGGTTCGGCCACACCGGAGGGGTGGTTGTGGGCCAGGATCACGGCGGCCGCACCCAGGGCCAGGCCGCGCTTGACCACCTCGCGCGGGTAGACGCTGGTTTGCGTCAGCGTGCCGCGGAACATCTCTTCCAGTGCAATCAGGCGGTGCTGGGCGTCGAGGAAGAGCACGGCAAAAACCTCATGGCCCAGCCCGCCGAGCTGCAGGCTGAGGTAGCGCCGCACGGCCTCGGGTGCGTCGAACACCGGCCGCTGCGCCAGCTCGCTGCGCAGCGAGCGCCGCGCGATTTCGAGCACGGCCGCGATCTCGGCCTGCTTGGCCGGGCCGAGGCCTTTGACACCTTTCAGATCGGCCACCCGGGCGTGGAGCAGGCCGTGCCAGCCCCCGAACTGATCAAGCAACTGCTGCGCCAGTTGCAAGACCGGTGTGCCCTGGATGCCGGTGCGCAGCAGCAGGGCCAGCAGTTCCGCATCGGCCAAGGCCTCCGGGCCGCGCGCCAGCAGCTTTTCTCGCGGGCGGGCTTCGGGCGGCAGGTCGTGCAGCGGCATGGGCTTCTCCGCAGGGCAGCAGGCAGTGGTGCAGGGCCGCAGGGGGCCGGGCAGGGCTTTCTGTCGTCGGTGGCCGGGAGAGGTGGGCTCAGGCCCTAAAATCCGGGCAACTTAGACCTTGCGCTCCCATGAATCTTATCCAAGCCGGTTCTTTCCTGACGCTGCACTACCGCCTCTCCGGGCCAGACGGCACGGACGTCATCAACACCTTCGATGACAAGCCGGCCACCCTGTCCCTGGGCACGGGCGAGCTGTCGCCCGCCATCGAGGCGCGCCTGATCGGCCTGGCCGAAGGCACACGCACCCAGTTCGAGCTGGCGGCCGGTGAGGCCTTTGGCGAGCGCAACGCCGAGATGATGCAACGCGTGAAGCTCAGCCTCTTGCGCCAGCTGGGCGATCCGGACGAGGAGTACCACGTCGGCGATGTGGTGCAGTTCCCCACGCCCGACGGCCAGGCCAGCTACGCCGGCCTGATCCGCGAGATCGGCGAAGACAGCGCCTTGTTCGATTTCAACCATCCGCTGGCCGGTCAGCCGGTGAGCTTTGAAGTGCAAGTGATCGGGGTGCTCTGAGATGCCGAATTCCATCCAGCCCCAGGAAGTGTTGCTGGCCGAGCCGCGCGGCTTTTGCGCCGGCGTGGACCGGGCGATCGAGATCGTCGAGCGCGCGCTGCTCAAGTTTGGCGCGCCCATTTATGTGCGCCATGAGATCGTGCACAACACCTATGTGGTCAACGATCTGAAGGCGCGTGGCGCCATCTTCATCGAGGATCTGGCCGAGGTGCCGCCGGGCGCCACGCTGGTGTTCAGCGCCCACGGCGTGAGCCAGGCGGTGCGCCAGGAGGCGGCACAGCGCGGTTTCCAGGTCTTCGATGCGACCTGCCCGCTGGTGACCAAGGTCCATGTCGAAGTGGCCAAGCTGCACCGCGAAGGTTATGAATTCATCATGATCGGCCACAAGGGACACCCCGAGGTCGAGGGCACCATGGGCCAGCTCAGCGAAGGCATCTACCTGGTCGAAGAGGCCAGCGATGTACCGCATGTGCGAGTCAAGGATCCGTCCAAACTGGCGGTGGTCACGCAGACCACGCTGAGCGTCGACGATGCCGCCGAGATCCTGGCCGCCGTGAAGACGCATTTCCCTCAGGTGCGCGAGCCCAAGAAGCAGGACATCTGCTACGCCACGCAAAACCGCCAGGACGCCGTCAAGGTGCTGGCGCCGCAGGTGGATGTGGTCATCGTCGTGGGCAGCCCGACCAGCTCCAACAGCAACCGCCTGCGTGAGCTGGCCGAGCGCCTGGGCACGCCGGGTTTTATGGTCGATGCGGCCGAGGACCTGCAGCCCGAGTGGCTTGATGGCCGCGCCCGGGTCGGCCTGACCGCCGGCGCCTCGGCCCCCGATGTGCTGGTGCAGGCCGTCATCAACCGTCTGCGCGAACTCGGCGCCACCACGGTGCGCAGCCTGCCGGGCGTGGAGGAGCATGTGCGCTTTCCTCTGCCCATGGGTCTGGGCGACAAGTCCATGGCCGAGGTGAGCAGCTCTCGATCCTGAAGCCGGCGCTCAGGCCTGCCGGCGGCGCCTGCTCTTGGCGCCGTTTTGCTTTCATAGAATCGACCGAATTCCAAGGACACCTCTTCAAATGCTAGACATCAATCTGTTGCGCAAGGACCTGGCCGCCGTGGTGGCCCGTCTGAACACCCGTAAGAACCCCCAAGCCTTCCTGGACGAAGCCCGTTACGCCGCGCTCGAGACCGAGCGCAAGGGCGTGCAGATGCGCACCGAGGAGCTGCAAAGCCGACGTAACAGCCTGTCCAAGCAGATCGGTATGCTGAAGGGCAAGGGCGAAGATGCCTCGGCCGTGATGGCCGAAGTGGGCGGCATCGGCGATGAGCTCAAGGCCGCGGCCGAACGCCTGGAAGCGATCCAGGCCGAGCTCAGCACCATGCTGATGAGCGTGCCCAATTTGCCCGACGAGAGCGTGCCTGTGGGCAGCGACGAAAGCGGCAATGTGGAAGTGCGCCGCTGGGGCACGCCGCGCAGCTTCGATTTCGAGGTGCGTGACCATGTGGACCTGGGTGCACCCTTGGGCCTGGACTTTGAAACCGGCGCCAAGCTCAGCGGCTCGCGCTTCTCTTTCCTGAAGGGCCCTGCGGCTCGCCTGCACCGTGCACTGGCCCAGTTCATGCTGGATGTGCAGACCGAGGAGCATGGCTACACCGAGTGCTACACGCCCTATATCGTCAACCGCGAGGTGCTGGAAGGCACGGGCCAGCTGCCCAAGTTCAAGGAAGACATGTTCTGGGTGCTGCGCGGTGGTGATGACCAGGCGCAAGAGCAGTACCTGATTTCCACCTCGGAAATCTCGCTGACCAACACCGTGCGCGAGCAGGTGCTGGACGCTTCGGCCCTGCCGATCAAGCTGACCGCCCACAGCCCTTGCTTCCGCTCGGAAGCCGGCAGTGCCGGCCGTGACACCCGCGGCCTGATCCGTCAGCATCAGTTCGACAAGGTCGAGATGGTGCGCATCGAGCATCCCGAGCGCAGCATGGCCGCGCTGGAAGAGATGACGCTGCACGCCGAGGCCATTCTGCAGAAGCTGGGCCTGCCTTACCGCACGGTGCTGCTGTGCACCGGCGATATGGGCTTCGGTGCAGCCAAGACCTATGACCTGGAAGTCTGGGTGCCAGCGCAGAACACTTACCGCGAGATCAGCTCCTGCTCGAATATGGGTGCCTTCCAGGCCCGCCGCATGCAAGCGCGTTTCAAGAACGAGCAGGGCAAGAACGACCTGGTCCACACCCTGAACGGCTCCGGCCTGGCGGTAGGCCGCACCCTGGTCGCGGTTCTGGAGAACTACCAGAACGCCGACGGCAGCATCACCGTGCCCGAAGCCCTGCGCCCCTACCTGCGCGGCGCAGAAATTTTGCGGGCCTGAGCGAAAAGTGCTGGCAAACTGAAAAAACCTCGCTATACTAGCGGGCTTACTCGCAGCAACCAACGCGAGCACCAGATTACCGGAGAGGTGGCAGAGTGGTTGAATGTACCTGACTCGAAATCAGGCGGACGGAAACGTCTCGGGGGTTCGAATCCCCCCCTCTCCTCCAAATAGCTTGCTCGGCAAGCACTGCAAAACGGGCCCTTGAGGCCCGTTTTGCTTGTGTGCTTACGAATCGTTGTTCCCAAGCCCTGGGGTTCGTGGGAACAAGAAAAGCTGGTGCAGTGCGATGCTTCAGTCCGGCAAGCCCATCAGCAAGTCACCACCGGCATACAGCCAGCTTTCCCAATCGCACGCTTCGTCATCCTGAAAGGGTGCAGGGGTAGCAGCACATACTGGCGAAAGAGGCTGAGAGCTG